>CAZZEF010000061.1:0-16107 GCA_964652875.1 uncultured Planctomycetaceae bacterium | reverse complement strand
GCAGGTTTCGCCGAGACCTTCCCGAATCATCGGTTCAATCGCCCGGGCCCAAATTCGGTATCCGGCTTCATTCGGATGAAGCGCGTCCGGCATTATCGATTTCGGAAGATCGCCGTTCGGTTCCAAAAACAGATCGCCGATTCCGTAAAGCTGAACGTTTTCGGTCTTTTGATCTTGATAAATGATGCGCAGACCCGAATTGATCCGGTCAACCTTCTGACGAAGTTCACCCTTGGCTGAAAAATCGCGGGGGAAAACTTCCAGCAATAAAATTTTCATCTTGGGATAATTCGTTTTCAGCGCATCGATGATCATTTTGATCCCTTCGACCGTCTGTTCCGGTGAACTTGATTTATGTCCGATGTTATTGGTCCCGATCATGACAACCGCCATTTTGGGAGAGATTTTTTTCATGGGGGAATTTTTAATGCGCCAAAGAACATGACCGGTCCGGTCGCCGCTGATCCCAAAATTCATCGCGTTTCGGTGAGCGTAATATTCGTCCCAAACCTTTTTGCCTCTGTTCTCCCAAAAGTGAGTAATGGAGTCTCCGACAAAAAGAAGATCGACTTTTCCCTGATCCA
The DNA here is from genome assembly GCA_964652875.1 of uncultured Planctomycetaceae bacterium. Taxonomy (GTDB): domain Bacteria; phylum Planctomycetota; class Planctomycetia; order Pirellulales; family Thermoguttaceae; genus JAUNBG01. The sequence continues at coordinate 15,523 of CAZZEF010000061.1, read as the reverse complement.
TTCGTTCGCACTGCTGTTTAAATCGGGGAATGTCCCGGTTCTCTTCCGTAACCGCCATGTTTTGAGCCGCTGCCACTGACGAAAACAAAAAAAGAATAGAGACCGTTATCATTAATTGAAAGCGCGTTCGAAATATTTTCATGAAGACTCCTTTTTATCTATTTTTCAGATATATATTTTACTCTTGTGTTTTACTCTTGGAAAATTACAAAACTGTCAGCCTTCCTGACAGGAAAACAATTTCAGTTTTGAGACAGCCGGTAAGGAGAATCCGCGAAACGTCCTGATAAATCGAAGAATAACCGGCTTGTTTTACGTAAACAGGATTTTATTCATTTTTTGACAAACAGCTTTTACCGCATATCAAATCCGATGAAACAGATCTAAAAACAACAATATATTTTACTTAATATTTTACTTGCGTCAAAACGTGTTATTGTTAAAGATCGTTTATCGTTTTATACGCAGAGCCCGGCCGTATTTCCCGGATGTTTTCAGATCGCGTTTTATTGTTTTCCGCTAATAATTTATACTGCTTTTATTTTAAATTTTCCGTCATCACCGCCGATTGACTGCGTGAATCAACAGTTCATTTGACGTTATAACGGAAAATTCATTAGGGAATCGGTATAAATGATTCATTTGCTTTTGAGACAGACGTTTATTACCAGCGGTTTTTGGCCCGTTCATTGGCGCAGTCGATGCAGACATCGGTATAAGGAATCGCTTCCAGACGTTTTTTGGTAATGCGTACACCGCATTCTTCGCAAATGCCGAACGATCCGTTTTCGATTCGCTCCAAAGCGGCGTTGATTTCCTTCAGCCGTCCAGATCCGATTTCGACAAGCGACAGGGAAAATTCCTGATCGAAATTATCCGAGCCCGCGTCGGCAAGATGAATCGGCGATGTTGAGACCGATCCGGAGTCAACCATTTTGTTTTTTTCGTCCGCTTTGCTGGAGAGAGAAGTTACATCGCCGCGCAAACGGGCCCTCATTAAAAGAAGCTTTTTCTTGTAAGCTTCCAGTTCCTCTTTGGTAAATTTTTTCATGTGGCCGCTCCTCAATCAAAAAAATACTTGAGTTCAGTGTTTTTTCACTGTCGGCATTTTAAATATACGTGTTCATGTTGATTAACTCTGTCCGATTGATTTGGTGAACCGGCTGTTGTTCTGACCTTGGAACAGGAAATATAAAATGCGGCAGGCATGCTGTTATTTGAAAAGAGTGTATTCAAATAACCTTGCATTTCACAAATTGTTTTCAAAAATCGGATCAGATCCGATTCATTGATAATATACACAAAATTAACGGGTTTTCAACAGGCATGTTATATTGATTTTTATTTTGTTTTTTCTCTTCCCGTTTTTCGTGCTCAAAAAACACTCTGATTATCGAAAGCAATCGGGGGGGATTTTTTGAAAAAATTTTTGTGTTCGAAATAAAGGACCGATTTATATTGCATTTATTTTAAATTTTCTGTCATCACCGCCAATTGAGTGCGTGAATCGGCTGTTCTTTTGACGTTATAACGGAAAATTCATGATAGAATCGGTATAATTGGGGACTTTTTTTGCCGAATCGGTCAATTCTGTCATTAAACCGCATTAAAAGATCGGTGATTAATGATAGATCTCGACAACAGTGGACGAAGCGACACGGTCCTCAAGATTGGGACGAAAAATGGTCAGGATCAGCGCGGGCATATACCAAGCCATAAAAAGTCCGCCATAATTCCCGACCCAAAACTGGACGGCGAGCATCAGCAGAGCGGAGCAGGAGATCAAGGTAGCCAGATTTTTTCTGGTTGGCCAAAGGATCAATCCGAAGCAGATCACCCCGAAACAGGCAACAATCGGAAAACGGTAAATTGTCGGACAGCAAGCCCATAATCCGTCAGGACAGGCAAGACGAACAGAACAATAGCCAAACATTCGGGCCGTCTGTTCGCCGAAAGTACCGAGCGCGGACGGAGAAAGAAGAAGCAGAAGAAGCATGACCAGTGTTGACGAAAGAGTGCCGAGCAGAAAGCGCGCCAGTCCTCTTTTGTAATAAAAACTGGCCCAAAGCGGAATAAGAAAGAACGGATAGAAAACCAGCGAACCGGCCAATCCGATCAGGATCCCGGAACAGATCGGTCGGCGATACAGCGCTATTGCCATTATAATGAACAGTCCCGGAATTAAATGCTCCAAATTTCCTCCGAATTGGGAAGTATAGGGCAGAAGCAAATAAAAGAACGCGGCCGCAACTCCTGTTCGAACATTGCCGAAATGACAATGTCCGATCAAAATTATACTTAAAATAATTCCCGAATGCAAAATCAGAATGACAAAAGCCAAAAAAGAGCTTTCGATCGTATCCAAATTTCCGGCGGCCAGTTTTTCCCGATCAACAGAAGAATTTGGAATAAAGGTCCGTTCTCGCGTCTGACGCTGCGGGTGACTGACATTGGTTTGGGCGGATCTCTTGTTCAGCGGGTTTTCCGAACCGGCCTTTAGATTTTCCGTTTTTTCCAAATGATTGTTCCAAAAAGATCGGGAAGGAATAAAAAACGCGTTGACTGTGTCGTTGATTTGCTGAAAAGGAGCGTAACCGGGGACCTGTCCGATACCGGCAACCGGTTCTGATCCGTATGTCTTGCGCATCGTCAGGATCTGTTCCAGCCTTAGCGTTCGGGGGGACTCAATTTTGTCGCCCTTGTTCATAAATTCATTGGCGACCATGAAAGCGGTCAGCATAATACAGGAAAACGTCAGAGCGTAAGAGGAAAGATTTGGCTCCAAAAGCGGTCTGCGGACCATAAAAGCGTCCAGAATCAAACGGACAAAAATTACCGCCCCAATAAAGGCGAGCCAAATATATCCCTGATCATTCTGCGAATTGACCGTTTCCCCTCCGGCCATCGCAATATAAAGCAGGCCGGGAGTGAAAAAGATCAGTCCGAGAATATCAAAGTTGCGGATACTCCAAAATCGATTGAAACGAAAAAAAACCGCCAACAATAATAAACTGGAAAGAACAAACCATGTTGATGGCAGCATTTCGTATTGAAATATTGAAGTCGGCATATTTTATCTCTCAAAAAAATATTTATAATTTCGTAAAAAAAGATCTTCCTGATTTTTATAATCGACCGATCTCTTTTATTTTTCAATACATAATTCGATGTTCGTCAGCTGACAGAAATTTTATCCTTCGGTCTTGTGTAAAAATACTGCTGTTCAGTATTTAACTGATCTCAAAGTTTACTCACTTGGTTTCTTGCTCTTTTTCCTGTATAAAACATGATGAAAAACAAAATTTTATTCAGGAGGCAAGACCTGTATTCTCATGATAACAGTATCAATATTCTAATGACGGATAATTTTCCTTTATGAAATTTTTATTATAACATGAGCCGTTCTTTTTGAATACCCTGAATTATTAAAATAACAAAAATAAAGGTTGTTTTGCGGTATTTGGAACGTTTATGCCTGAACAAATTCCATAAAAGAGAAAAAAAAGGATATTTTTATAATTTTGGATAAGCGTTCCTCTTGTCCTAAATGAAAAAGTCGGTTACGATTATATATTTGTCAGGAAAAATTTTCAGATCTCATGGATTTTATGTAAAATTAGAGTACAGAGGAGACATCAGAAATGTCAAAACGTTTTTTTACCAGCGAAGCGGTAAGTATGGGCCATCCGGACAAATTGGCGGACAGAATTTCCGACAGCGTTTTGGACGCCTGTTTAACGGACGATCCGATGAGCCGGGTTGCTTGCGAGACAATGGTTACGACAGGAGTCGCAATTATTGCCGGTGAAATCACAACCAAGGCGCAGCCGGATTATCAGTCGGTCGTTCGGCAAGCGATTCGCGAAGTCGGTTATACGGATGACGAATGGGGCATTTGTGCAGATACTTGCGCGGTGATGGTTACACTCGACCGGCAAAGTCCTGATATTGGTCAAGGTGTTGACAAGACGGAAAGCAAGGATTACGGTGCTGGCGATCAAGGCCTTGTTTTCGGATACGCCTGCAATCAGACCCCGGAATTTATGCCTCTTCCAATCGCGATTGCCCATCGTATCACCAATACACTGACGCAAGCCCGTTTTGAGAAAAAAGTCAATTGGCTTCGTCCGGACAGCAAAAGTCAGGTTACGATCGAATATGACGGATCAAAACCGCTTCGGATCGATTCAATCGTCCTTTCAACTCAGCATGATCCGTCGATTGATCAGGCGGGAATTCGTGAATGGGTTATTCCGAACATTATTCGCCAATGTATTCCTGACAATCTTTACAATGACCAAATCAAATATTATGTCAATCCGACGGGTAAATTTGTTGTCGGCGGTCCGCATGGCGACTGCGGTTTGACCGGTCGAAAGATCATTGTCGATACTTATGGCGGCTGGGCTCGTCACGGCGGCGGTGCCTTCTCCGGAAAAGACTCGACCAAAGTGGACCGAAGTGCCGCTTATATGGCCCGATACGTTGCCAAAAATGTTGTCGCGGCCGGACTGGCTGATTCCTGCGAAGTTCAAATTGCTTACGCGATTGGTGTTTCCGAGCCGGTCAGCGTCTTGGTCGATTTGGCCGGAACCGGGAAAATTGATCCCGACAAAATTTCAAAATTCGTCCGCGATATTTTCCCCTTGACCCCGGGCGGAATTATCGACCATTTAAAGCTGCGGCGGCCAATCTTCGCCAAAACTTCAAGCGGCGGACATTTCGGACGAAACGATGATGATTTCACTTGGGAAAAGACCGACATGGTCGACGAACTGCGCCGACTGGCAGGTTTCTGATCCCCCCAAAGGAGCAATCCGTGTCTGACGCGACCCTTGATGATTTTCTTCAATCACTGCCGGATCTGCCGGTAAGAGATCCTTTGGGTCATAAAGGATCTTATGGATTTTCCGTTCTTACGGGAGGGGCGCGCGGCATGAGCGGAGCAATTTGTATGGCCGGAAAAGCCGCATTAATCGCCGGCAGCGGACTTGTCAAATTGCTCATTCCCGATCGTATTCTCGAACTTGTCGCGATGTATGCTCCGGAATATATGACGGTTCCTTTGAAAAACGATGAACTCGGACGTATTTGTGAAGACGCGGACGATCTTCTCAACCGATCTTTTGATCCGCGGGTTACCGCCGCCGCGATTGGGCCCGGACTCGGTCGGTCAAATGATCTGACGGCCCTGGTCCGGCGTTTGTTTCTGATCTGTCCTGTTCCTTTGGTTCTGGATGCCGACGCTCTTTTCCCCCTTGATCCTGAATTTCAAAATTCTTTGAATCAGTCTTCTCAGTGTTTTTCCAACGCGCCGATCGAATCTCAAAATTTTTCCTGTCCATTGATCAAAACAGAAAAAAAACCGGTTCGTATTCTAACGCCGCATCCCGGTGAATTCGCCCGGCTTTCCGGAATAAAGGTTTCGAATGAGTCAACCGCTCGAAAATCGGCGGCATTCGATTTTATTCAAAAATTCCGGGAGCTATCCAAAATGGATCTTATTCTTGTATTAAAGGGTCATGAAACGATCTTAACGGACGGCAGGGAATGTTTTGTCAACAAGACCGGCAATCCGGGAATGGCAACCGGCGGCAGCGGTGATGTTTTGACCGGATTGATTACCGGTCTTTTGGCGCAACGTCTTCCTGAAATGAATGCTGTTCGACTTGCGGTTGCACTTCATGGACTGGCGGGGGATCTGGCCGCGCAGGATCTGCCCTGCGAATCGATGCTGGCTTCCGATCTGATCCGTTATTTTCCCAAGGCGTTGAATTTTTATCGAAAAGTTCGGCTTCTGAAAGCCGGAAAGGAAAGATGATTCCATGTTTTGTTCGGAAGATCGGATTATTGCGCAGGCGACCGCTCAAGGCTCCGGACAACGAGGCGTCATTCGAATTTCCGGACCGGATGTTTTGACCGCGATTTCTTTTGGTTCAAAAGAAAACAGAATCCCTTTTTTTGAAGCGGAAGGATCCGAATTCTTTTCCGATCCAGTCAGTTCCAACGGCGGAACCTGTTGGCAAAACAACGATGATATTCGATTTGATCGGCCTGTCAATTTCGGCGGGGGGCAAATTTCGAAAATTATTGCCGGACGAATTCATCCCTGGCCGAGTCCGGGTGACCGGCTTTCGGTCCCTTGCGAGATCTATTATTGGAGCCAGGGAGGCTTTACCGGTGAACCGGCGCTGGAACTTCATTTGCCCGGGGCGCAGCCGGTTCTTGACGCGGTTATTCGGCGGATTTGTCAGGTCGGTCTTGCCCGAATGGCGGATCGGGGCGAGTTTACCCTGCGCGCTTTTTTGAGCGGACGGATCGATCTGACGCAGGCGGAAGCTGTTCTTGGAGTAATCGACGCGGAAGATCAAAGCGGTCTTTCCTCCGCATTGAAACAGCTTGCCGGCGGTTTGGAGAAACCTCTTGATCAATTGCGGGAAATGCTGATTGCCGCGGCCGCCGATTTGGAAGCCGGTCTTGATTTTACCGAAGAAGACATTGAGTTTATTTCAAGAGAGCGACTTCAAAATCAACTGCAAGCCGCAATAGAAACAATTCGCGGGATCGAAAATAAAATGACTCGGCGCGGCGCTCCGGAGGATCGGCCGTCCGTCGTTCTTTGGGGGCTTCCCAACAGCGGAAAAAGTTCGCTCTTCAACGCGATTGTCCGGGACCGGTCTGAATCCGATTTGCAGGAAGCGCTTGTTTCTTCGGTCGCCGGAACGACCCGCGATTATCTCGAATATCCGGTTTGCGCGCAGGGGATCTCCTGGAGACTGATCGATACGGCCGGTATTAAAACCGATTCGTGTCAGGACAGTCTTTCATTTAAAGAAATTGATCCGTCAAAAGAAAATTCTTCATCACTCAAAAAAAATGTCATTCAGAACGAAAATTCGTTAAAAGAAGAAATTCGGCAGGATGAAAATGATCCTGAAAGAAAATCATTCGCCGCGACTCAATCAGCGGTCAATCGCGCTCGTCTCATTCTTCTTTGCGTTGATGTTCAGCGATGTTTGGATACAAGCAGGCGAACAGATCGTTATCAAGAAAATATAATTGATCAGAAAAAGGATGTTTATCAAAACTCAAAGGTGACGCAGGACTCTGCTTTTTCGAAAATGAAAGAAACTCATCAAGAGATCTGTTTTTCGCAAACATCAGACGAATTTAAAGAAGTCGATGTTCACCGGGATGTGAATGTTTTTCCATGTCCTCAGGAAAAAATTCTTCTTGAACAGAACGCGAAAAATATCGTTATTGTTTTTACCAAAACGGATCTGGTTCCGGACAAAACGAAACAAACAATCGCTTTGTCATCAAAGGACAAGATCGAAACTGCTAAAAAAACATTGGATAAGAAAAACGAAATTAAATATAATGAAGTTGAATACCGTAATGCGAAAAACGGTCAAACGGACATTGTTGATGAAAAGAAATTTATAAAAAACAAGAATTATTTCGACCGTTTGGAAGAGAGAATAAAAGTCTTTTTCGCGGACCGGCGGGAACTGCCGGATTTTGTAAAAACTTCCGCCAAAGATCATCTTGGAATACAGGAAATATTAAGAACGGTTTCGCGGCGTTTGACGGAAGATCATTTGGAGAGTGAAGTAGTTCCTGCGACCGCCGTTCGATGTCGGAATTCACTTCGGCAAGCGCTTGTTTCATTGCAGGAAGCGCTGAAATTGACCGAAATAACGCAGGATGACGTTTTAATCGCGGCGGAACTTCGCGCCGCTCTTGATCAGTTGGGCCTGATCACCGGCGCGGTTCATACCGACGATATTCTCGACCGGATTTTCAGTAAATTCTGCATTGGAAAATGATCGGTACAAAAATTTTCTTTCGGGCTTTTTGACAGTCTTAAAGGGCCGCTCCCGGAGAAGCTGCCGAAAGATCCCGCGGAAAACCTTTGCCGTTTCAAGAATAAAAACAAGGAAAAGGTTATTTACAAATTTGTCTGTTATTATAAACTGAAAAGAACAGAGACGGGGCGGGGACATGAAAAAGCCCGGGCGGAAATCAGAAATAATTTTCAATCTTGACGGCGTAAAATATCTGAAATGAAATGAACACAGAGGAAAGCGCCGTTAATAGCAGAATTTTCGCATGACTTCGGTTTATTGACAGAAAATTTAACACAGGGAATAATAAAATGACGGATCAATTTGAGAAAATCAATTTGGATCAGGAAGCCCGCGATGCGGAGATCGAAAATACTCGCAGTGATGATGCGCCGGTTGAGAACAGCCGACCGTTTGAGATCCATGTTTCCGAACGGGTTCGACGGCTTCCGCCTTACTTGTTTGCGGAACTGAACGCGTTAAAATATTCCAAGCGGCGGCAGGGGGTCGATGTCATTGATCTCGGAATGGGAAGCCCGAGCGATCCGCCGGACAACGCCATTGTTGACAAACTGGTGGAAATGGCCCGCAACCCGAAACTTCATGCTTACAGCAATGCCCGGGGACTGCCGAATCTGCGCCGGGAAGTTGCCGCCCGATATTGGAAGTATTACGGGGTCCGGCTCAATCCCGAGTCCGAAACGATTGTTACGATCGGATCAAAAGATGCGATCAGTCACATGATTCTTGCCCTGATCGGTCCGGGGGATTTGGCTATTGTTCCGTCCCCCTATTTTCCAGCGCATCTTTATGCTGTTATGCTGGCTTCGGGCGAAACGCTTGCTCTTGATGTCCGCAATCCGGAAAAGCTTCTTTCCGATGTTTCGTTCGCTTGCGAAAATCTCTATCCGAAACCGAAATTAATGTTGGTCAATTATCCGCATAATCCGACGACAACCGTTGTTGATAAAGAATTTTATGTTGATCTTGTCCGACTGGCGAAAAAATACGGATTCATGATCATTAGTGATCTGGCTTACGCGGATATTGTTTTCGACGGCTATAAAACGCCGAGTATTCTTTCGGTACCCGGTGCTCTTGACGTTGCGGTCGAAATGACAACGATGTCGAAAAGTTACAATATGGCCGGATGGCGGGTTGGGTTCTGTTGCGGTAATCAGGATATGGTCCGCGCGCTGGCGACGATTAAAACGTATTATGATTACGGAACTTTTTCACCCATTCAAATTGCTTCGATCGTTGCGATTCGGGAGATGGACGCCAAAGTCGAACAGCAGGCGAAAATATACGAGCGCCGCCGCGATGTTCTTTGCGATTCGCTGGCCCGGATCGGTTGGGATGTTCAGATCCCGAAAGCGTCGATGTTCGTTTGGCAAAAGGTTCCCCAGGAATGGGCCGCGAAAATGAGTACCTTTGATTTCGCGATGAAACTTCTGCGCGAAGCGAATGTCGTTGTCAGTCCGGGTTCCGCCTTCGGTCCGCTTGGCGAAGGATGGATGCGTCTGGCTCTGGTTGAAAAAGAAGACCGGCTGCGTCAGGCTGTTCGTCAGATCGGACGAGCGTTAAAAAATTAATAGCGGAAAAAAACAAGGCCGGGCCGCAAGACCGCCCGGCGAAACATTAAATTTTGACAGGATAAAAACTTTTTCAGCGGCGCGATGATTGGCTTATTGCGCGGGCAGGGAGTCATCTTATGAAGATCTCTAAAAGAACAATCGCGGAAATCATCATTTTGGGCTGTCTTATAATTTCGGCGGTTCTTTTTTTTCGCGGCCGGTCATCCGGCGCGGTTGTTCCTGAAAAAGCGGAAGATCTTGAATATGAAGCGAAAATTTATCCGGAATATTCAGGAATTGTTTTTCCCTGCAATATCGCTCCGATGAACTTTGAAATTCGGGAGGAAGGTGATTCTTACATCGTTCGATTCTCCGCTGAAAATGCCGAACCGATCATTTTATCCGGCAAAACCGTTCAAATTCCGGAAGAAAAATGGAAGCTTTTTTTGGATCAGGCCAAAGGAAAGAAAATCAGCGTCGATATCTTTGCCGGTCAAAATAACAACTGGCGCCATTTTAAAACCATTGAGAATACTGTTTCGCCGGATCCGATCGACGGATGGCTTATGTATCGTCTGATTGAGCCGGGCTATGAATTTTTCAGTCGGATCACACTCAATCAGCGAAACACAGAATCGTTTAAAGCGGAAGCATTCGTTCAAAATGACAATATGAATGACCGTGTCTGTATGAACTGTCATTCCTTTCAGGATCGGAAAACCGATCGTTTTCTTTTTCATGTAAGAAATTTCAATCCCGGTACCGTTCTTGTTGAAAATGGATCCGTGCGCAAAATCGATTTGAAACCGGAAGGCCTCTTTTCCAACTGCACCTATCCAGCCTGGCATCCGTCGGAAAATCTGGTTGCCTTTTCTGTTAATAATACATTTCAGGCGTTTCATACTTCCTTGAACAACCGGATCGAAGTTATGGACAATTATTCTGATCTTGCCGTTTTCTATCCGGATTCCAATGAAGTCGTTCATGTCCTTGATACGAAGAACGATTACGAAACGTTTCCTTCCTGGTCCCCGGACGGAAAATATCTTTATTTCTGCAGTGCGAAATTCAAACCGGAAAACAAGATCCTTTTTAAAGACGATGCCGATAAAGTCGATGAAGTTTCTGAAAAATCGAAAGCGGAATTTCAAAAACGCTATCAAGAGTTTAAATACAGTCTTATGCGGATGAGTTACGATTCTCAAAAGAAAAAATTCGGTGTACCCGAAATGGTGGTCGATTCGTCGCAAACGGGAAAAAGCATTGTCCATCCGCGCGTTTCGCCTGATGGCCGCTGGCTCATGTTCACTATGTCGGCTTACGGAACTTTTCCGATTTGGCATCGGGACAGCGATCTGTTTTTACTCGATTTGCAAAGCGGTCAATTCCGAAAGATGGACGAAATCAACAGCGACAAGTCCGAAAGTTATCATACCTGGGATTCTTCCGGAAAATGGTTCGTATTCAGTTCCCGACGGGAAGACGGAAATTTTACCCGTCTTTATTTCGCGCATTTTCAAGATGGAAAAGCGGACAAACCGTTTCTGCTGCCGCAAAGAGATCCCGCGCAGAACGGAAGCCTGATCAAATCTTATAATGTGCCTGAACTGGTTCGTGAACCGGTCCGAACATCAATTCGAAAATTGACTGAAGCGGCGCAAAGTGTCAGTCCGGAACCGACAGTCCTTCGATCCGTCGAAAAGTAAGAAGTTTAATACATGACTTTAAATCGGGCAAAACCGACTGTGTCGGGCCTGATCTTTTGATAATAATTTTTATTGGTCCCGTTTATTTTAAGTTCGCGGTCAAGAACAACGCCTCCTTCGAGGGCCCAGTTGACCTGATCGGTTCCTTTTCGTTCAATTCCGGCTAAAATGCGAATGTCTTCGTATTTTAGCGCGGAGTAAAAAGCGTCTCTCCAGTCAATATTATTTTCTGTTTCGATCTCCCAGCGTTCGGTAGTGTATTCTCCGGCAAGATAGATCCAGTAAGGAAGGTCCTGTGAATTTCCGCATAACGCGGGAGGAAGCCGCCAAGCGACTTTGGGACGCGGAAAAAGGATCTCCCAGTAAAGATCGTCCGACGGTTTCCAAAGGAGTCCTCCGATCGGAATGACGGAGGTGTCGGAAACGTCGTTATAAAACGCGCCGCCGACAAGTTCCGCTGTTGGTCCGATCTTCCAAACCAACGCGCCGTAACCGATCAGCCGAATCGTTTCATTTCCTCCCGCCTTACCGTCCGATGCATAAAGGATCTGAAGATTCCCGTCCAGCAGAACAGAGTTGCTGACAGGCAGAAGGTATTCAAGAGAGAGGCCTGTTTTGACCAGCTTTTTCTGCTGACCGAAAAATGTTTCCGTTTGATAAGGCATGTCCATTTCGGTCCAGGAAAAAAGAGGAGAAATCAGAAGAGGGGAATCTTTCGCTGGAAAAGGAATGCCGAACGTCATTGATCCGGTGATCTGATATTGGCCGAGCTGATCTTTACCGGTATTGGGCAAATAGCTGAATATGGCGCTGACACCTTGAAAAAGAGATTCCCGAATCGGACGGGGTTCCAGCATAAACGCGGCAAGCCGGTCGTTGGCCGTCACATTTTCCGAATCGAGGTTCCAATTCCAGTCGACATCATTTTTACCGGTTGGCGGTACTGTTGTTTGATACGGTGTAACTGCCGGTTCCGAATATACTGCTTCTGAAGCGATGCCGGATGTTTTATTAATATAAACCGTTTCTTTTCCGACCGGAGCGACCGGTTCGTTTCGGACAGGCGCTTTGGAATAACCGGTGATCCGCCATTTTTGCGGAGGAATGTAAACGGATTGGCCCGAATTGGCAAAAGACGGATCCTCGCCCCGAATTTCAGATCCCGAAAACGGAAACAGCATCAGGCATAACGCCAATATCAGGAAAGAAAAATTCCGCATGAAAATCGATCTTTGGAAGGGTTAAAATTGAAGACCCGCTTTAACGAAAAGCGTTGAGCCCGGTTTATAAAGATCTTCGCCGTATCCGTAAAATTTTCGTCGAAACGCGCCGCCGACTTCTAAGCTTCCGGTAAAATTACAACGGGTGGTGAATGAGCAGCCGAGCGCGACTCGATAGTCGTTATAATCAATGTTCGCGTAATTATTGTCATAAACTGGCATGAACCAGCGTCCTCCTCCGATCTCGCCGCGAATGTAACCCCACCAGTCGGTTTCGTTATATTTCCCGAAATGTCGCGAAAGCATCGGATCAGGAAAAACGATTCGCCAGATATTGGCTGGATTCGGCCGCCAAATTACTCCTCCGGAAGGAAGCAGTTTGAATTCGTTACGGTCATAATAAATAATACCGGCGGTCGCGGTAAATTTATTGTCTTCGGTTATGAGAAGTTTACCCATTGCCCGACCTCGGATGTAAAAAGCGTCTCCGTTGATTTTTTTGAAAGAGGAGGCTATTCCCAAAGAAATTTTCGCATCGAATCCGAAATCACCGTATTGCGCGTCAAGCATGAAGTCGACTGAAGTATCAAACAGACTGTCGGATTCGTCAAGATGATTTTTTCGGCTTTCGCTGTCTCCCCAATTCCAAAGGTCAAGAGAGAATCGGGGCGCGATGTAAAAAACAGGCTGCTGACCGGTTGAAGAAGTCGGAAGGATCTGACACGGTACCGCGAATCGGGTCGCGAGATCGAATTCATGCATGGCCAGATCATCTTTTCGAGTCAAATAAGTATATTCAAAAGACAGTTTATTCCAGAATTTCATAACCTTTTCAACCGAAGGGGTGTAAGGTGTATTGCTGATCGTTGGAGCAATGGAGGAATTGGTCGCGGGCGCTGTTGTTCCCGCTGCCGCCGTTGAACCTGCCGCGGCGGCATTGGTTGTATTCAAGGTCGGCGCGGTTGAAGCCGCCGTTGCTCCGGCGTTCGATTGCGCGAGATAGGTCGGACTGTAAGGATCCAGCGTTCGCCAGTAATTTTCCGTTTGTCCGCGAATAATAATCGGATCATCCGCAGTCAAAACGTTCTGACAAACTTCCGGAATGACTTCCATTTCGCCGATCTGATCGGAATACCCGAATAATTTTGGACAGAATATCGCAAAAGAAGATCCTTCATTCACCGGATTTTCGTTAATCGCTTCCGAAATTTGATCCGCTCTTGAAAAAGAATTTGCTTCTGTCGATAAACGATCGTTTGCGATTGGATCTGTTGCCGGCAGATCCAATGAATCAGGTGAATTTGCCGAAGCGGCTGAATTTATGGCTGGCACCGCCGTTAAAACAGTATTTGCCGACTTTGTTTCCGAAGCGGCAGATACCGCGTTAAAACTTCGACAAATAACGAAAGCGGTGAAAACGGCTAGCGTTAAAAGAAGATAACTCTTTTTCTTCATTCTTTTTCCGAATATATAATCGGTCCCGATAAAATAGATAAATTAAAGATTTTTCAAGAGCTGTCTTGACGAATCTTTTTTGAAATGAAATCTCTGACCTTATAATACTTTATTGATTAACAATATTTTTTATTGGCGTCAAGATCAATTTACAAAATTAGGAAATGTTTTATACTGTTTTATACTGCTCTTATTTTAAGTTTTCCGTTATTTCCGCCGATTGACTGCGTGAATCGGCTGTTCTTTTGACGTTATAATGGAAAATTCATTAGGAAACCGGTATAAATTATAATTGTTCCGCAGGTTTTATTTAAACAGTTTTGCGGTACGGTCCAAAGATCGTCTTTCGTTTGTTAATGATCAGAAATATTTGTTGAATATTTTCTGATTCATTATGAAATGGAAACGGAAAATAGAGTCTGTATTTTTATTCGATCTCTTTTTAATAAGGGAAAAATAAATTTTGAAATTGACGAGAATAAAATTGATATTACTGCTATTTTCAAAATAATTTTGGGGGCGCACTCTTTCGGATAAAAAAATATTAGCGGCATGAAATTCAATGAATCTTGAAAATAAATTTATTCAATTAGAGCAAATTATTCATTCTTCCAATATTCGATTATTTACGGAAGTTACGTCTACCAGTGACTGGCTGCTCAAAAAAATAGAAGAGGACGGAACAAACGCTCTTCCGTTTTTGGCGATTGCGTTGAAGCAGACGGCCGGTCGGGGGCGCGGCGATCATCAATGGTGGAGCCCGGAAGGAGCGCTCCTGTTTTCTTTGGGAATAACTTGGTGTTCGATCGGATTGACTCGAAGGCAAAGCGCGGTTTTGTCAATAAGAGTTGCGGAAGTTCTTCAAAAAGCCGTTCAGTCTGTTTTGAATCAAAGAGGGGTAACGGAGCGCGCCGCAATTTCTCCTCCTAACGATATTTATATTGGCGGAAGAAAAATCGCCGGTGTTTTGATTGAATCTCCCAATCCGGAGTCATTGGTCATTGGAATTGGAGTAAATATAAACAACAGTTTCAAAAACGCGCCGGAAGATCTTAAAGAAAAAACCGTCTCCTTTTATGATCTGACCGGACAAAAAACAGATCGGTTTGCTTTTCTTGCTGACCTGTTAAAATTACTGATGCAGAAAGAGAATTATCTGATCTGATTTTGCGGTCAACAGCAAGAAGACCGCTCGTTTTATGATCGCCGTATTTTTAAGAAATTTCCTGTTTTATGTGATCAATATTTTAAGTTTTTCAACCGCGCCGCCAATTAACTTCTTGAATCGGCTGATTTTTTGACGCCGAATCGGAACATTTCATAATAGAACCGGTCTAAAAAAACGGTTACTTCCATTTTATCGAAAATAACCGGAAATCCCAAAGAAAAAATAAAACAGAACAAGTTGATTCCGTAACAAATTCATGACGGCACTGATGACGGTATTGATTTTTACGCAATGGGGCTAAACCCCCCATCTTTCAGATGGACCCTTCAGGTTTTATTTCCCCAATCCGAGCAGAAGAAGTTTTTCAAAAAACTCGTCTCGTTCCCGGCAACGGGTCAGCCCCTGCCAAGTAACATCGCCGTAATCGTTCAAATCGTTGCGATCCGCGGGGATCTTTCCGTTTTGCGCCAGTCGGACTATTATTTCCTGTTCCAATCGGCTTAAACGAATTGACTTTAAATTGTAATCGGCGAACGCTTCCCAAGCCAAA
>CAZZEF010000060.1:17098-20338 GCA_964652875.1 uncultured Planctomycetaceae bacterium | reverse complement strand
GAAATACTGAAATACTGAAATACTGAAAAAGGGGGGGTAAATGGGGGGAATATAACCGCGGGCAGTTATATTCCCCGAAAGAACAGGGAACGAATAAATAACGGTGAAAACGTGTTTTTCGCTCCTGTTTTTCACTTGACCTTCCAAGAGTAACCGGGAAGGAACGAGTTCAGAGGAGCGTTATAGCATCAACATTATTTTTCTTTCGTAACGAGCTGAGAGCCGTTACCATGTTGCCGCAAATGCTGAAAGACGGAATAGAGAACAGGAATAAAGGCGATTCCGACAACTGTTGCGAGGATCATGCCGGTAAAAGTGGTAACGCCGATAGCTTTTCGACTTCCGGCACCGGCGCCTGAGGTAACGACTAGAGGAAGAGTCCCGAGGATAAAGGCCCAGCAAGTCATCATAATAGCGCGGAACCGTTTTCCGGCGGCACTCATGGCGGCCTCTTTAATGCTTTTACCCGACTCATGTTCCTGTTTGGCAAATTCGACCATAAGAATAGCGTTCTTGGACGCCAGTCCGATCAGCATAACCAGTCCCAATTGAGCGTAAATACTTAAGGACAAGTGCCATAATCGCAGGCCGATCAAAGCTCCGAGCAGAGCGATAACACAGATCAGCATAACGGGGATCGGAATGGTCCATGATTCATATTGGGCCACCAGAAACAAATATCCGCAGATCAGGGACAGTAGCAGCAGCCAGACGATTTTTCCCTGATTTTTATTTTCCTGATAACTCATGCCGGTCCATTCAACATGCAGTGTTTTCGGAAGTGTTTCTTTGGCCGATTTCATAATGGCTTTCATAAAATCGCCGGAACTTATTCCTGGTTTGGCATCGCCGTTAAAGTCGGCCGCGATCTGCTGATTGAAGCGGACGACCCGTTGCGGACCAACAGTGTAAATGACATTGCCCAGTGAGTTGAACGGAACCATTTGTCCCTTGGTATTGGTAACGTAAAGATTATTGATATCGTCGATAAAACCGCGTTCATCCCGATCCGACTGGATCTTAACCTTAAAGGTGTATCCGAGCATATTGAAGTCGTTGACATAAAGCGAGGCCAGTTTTGACTGAAGGGTATTGAATAGCGTTGAGATCGGAACACCGAGCATTTGGGTTTTATCCCGATCGATGTCAAGTTTCAGCTGGGCCGTATCGGCGTTATAAGCACTGAAACATTGAGCGGTTTCAGGAAGCTGATTTAAAATACCGGTATAAATTTTAGTTTTTACGGAGAGATCTTCCGGGGAAACGGCTCCGGATCCGCAAAGGTTGAACGCGACACCGCCGGTATTGCCGAGTCCCTGAATAGCGGGCGGGACAAAGGGAAAGAAAGAAGCTTCCGGAAACGAATCGCCGATCTTTGCGATTTTTTTCAGAATGATATTGAGCTGCTTGTCCGGATCGGTTCGTGTATCCCAATGATCCAGTTTGAAAATGCACATACCGTAATTTTCACCGTTTCCTCCAATAAAGCTGAAACCGTTAATAGCGACGCATCGCATAATACCGGGGATTTTTCTGACCCGACGACTGAACTCACCCAGAATGGCTTCGGTACGAACTTGTGAGGCACCGGGCGGGAGTTCAACATGACAGAACAAAGCCCCTCGGTCTTCATCGGGAATAAAGGATCCGGGCGTCGTATTGAACAGATAATAATCGGCGTACATCATCGCGCCGAAAACGATAAGAGAAAGAACAGTTCGACGCAGGAGCAAACCACTGAAACTGAGATACGTTTTTTTACTCAACGCCAGGATTGTGTTGAAAGGAGCGAACAGAATTTTTTTGAAGGTTGATTTTTTGGGTTCACGAAGGATCATAACGCATAAAGCGGGCGAGAGCGTCAAGGCGTTAACACCGGACAGGATCAATGAGATACACATTGTAATGGAGAACTGGGTGTAAATACGGCCGACCATTCCGCCGTAAAAGCAGATCGGGATATAAATAGCGACGGTCACCATTGTTGAGGCGATGATAGCGCCGGTGATCTGTTCCATTCCTTTTTCGGTAGCTTCCAGTAAGGGGACACCATCTTCCAATTGCGTCATAACATTTTCGACGACGATAATCGCGTCGTCGACCAACATTCCGATAACAAGGATCATACCGAACATGGTCAAAACGTTAATACTGAATCCGAAGGCCAGCAAGAACGGGAAAGTGCCGAGCAGCGAGACGGGAATGGCGATTGCCGGTATAATAGTTGCCCTCCAGTCTTGAAGAAAGAGCCAGGTAACGCCGATAACGAGGATTAAGGCTTCAAACAGGGTATGAACGATTTTCTCAAGCGAAAGAATGATAAAGTCGCAAGGATTGTATTCGATCATATGATTGACGCCGTCGGGGAGCCGTTCCTGAATTTCGGCCAGCGAACTGATAATGCGATTGACAGTATCCAGCGCGTTGGCGCCGTCGGTTCGATAAGCGGCAAAAGCGACACTCGGTATTCCGTTGACGTGAGTAATACCGCCGTAAAGTTCACTTCCGAGTTCGACCCGGGCAATATCGCGAAGTTTGACAATGTTTTTATTATTGTCCGATCTGATAATGATATTGCCGAATTCTTCTTCCGTTTTCAAACGTCCGAGTACGTTGATTTTGAATTGCAGACAGTTGCTGGATCCTTCATCGCCAACGGATCCGGCCGCCGCTTGAAGGTTCTGATTGGCGATAGCTGTCGAAACTTCTTGAGCGGAAATCCCCATTGCGGACATTCGAAGTGTATCAAGCCAGATCCGCATGCTGTAATCCCGCGTACCGAATACCTGGACGGCGCTGACCCCTTCCGTTCGAGCGACAATATCTTTAACGTCTGTTTTAACCAGATTGTAAAGTTCCAAAAGAGACATATCGGTCTTTTTCGGATCAGCGGTGAACGCGATCATGCAGAGAATGTCGGGCGACTGTTTCGCTGTTGTGATTCCGTAAGCTTTAACCTCTTGCGGAAGAACCGGTTCGGCCAGTTTGACCGCGTTTTGAACATTCACTTGCGCGATATTGGAATTAACCCCGTAACGAAAAGTAATATCAAGCTGATAGTTGCCGAAGTTGTCGGAGGTCGACTGATAATAGAGAATATCTTCGACGCCGTTGACCTGTTGTTCGATTGGTGAGGCGACCGTATTGGCAATAACTTCCGCACTTGCTCCAACGTACATGGTCGAAACACGAACCTGCACCGGCGTGATTTCAGGGAATTCCGAGATAGGAAGCTGTGGT
>CAZZEF010000060.1:12503-17088 GCA_964652875.1 uncultured Planctomycetaceae bacterium | reverse complement strand
GAAATTGGCATGTTCGGAATACAAAGACAGCCGGCCATCGTCATTAGGAGACTTATGACGATGGCGAATTTGGGGCGATGAATGAAGAATTTTGAAATCATGTTATTTCGCCTCGTCTTTGCCGTTGTTTTTGTCGATATTTACGCTGTTGTTTTTCTGTTCCTCTTTGACTTTCAGAACGTCATTTTCGCTGGTCATTTCGGTTGGTTTAAAGACGGGGCGAACGGTAACCGGGAGTATTTTTCCGTTGGGTCCGGGGATCAGACGGATCTTGTGCGTTCCGTCGATAACAACGGTTTCGCCCTCTTTAAGACCGCTGATGACCGTTTGTCTTTCGTCTTCGACTGGTCCGGGTTCAACCTGACGCTGTTCAATAATATTATCAGGACCGACGATATAAACCGAATGGCGCCGACCGTCAAACAGAAGCGCAGATTCTTTAATTGCCGGCAGCATCTTGTTTTCGATCTTGTCCAGATAGATCCCGGCCACTCCATCCGGGTTAAGCAGTCCATTAGAATTGGAAAACGAGACCCAAATATTAATCGTGTTCGTCGCGGCGGCCATTTTATTATCGACGAAAGCAAAGGTTCCTTTTTCGTCATAAAACTGATCGTTAGCCAGCTGAACGCGAATTCGGGCGAATTTACGAAGATTGTCAAGATTGCCGAACAGGGTCAAATAATCTTTTTCCGACATGGAAAATCGGAGGTAAATTGGATCCGTCTGAATAATTGTTGCCAGGGGTCCCGTTGCTGGTGTTATATAATTTCCAACAGTGCAGTCGCGGTTGATCCGGCCGACCCGACCGGAAATCATTGCCGATATTGTCGTATGCTTCATATCATCGTCGGCCAATTTTAATTTTGCCTTAGCCGCGTCAAGTCCGGCATTGGCGGTCATTTCTTCGGCGTTAATCGATTCCAGTTCGGCTTCCTGCGCTTCAAGAATACTTCCCAGATTTTCGACGGTGTCTTTGGTAACGACATTTCCCTGCTGTTCGTAAAGCACTTTATTCCGTTCATAATTGCTTTTCGCATAAGCCAGTCGGGCATTGACCTGACGTCGGCGCGCCTTGATCGTCGCGATTTGTGCTTCGCAAGAGGCTACTTCCGCCCGGGCAGCGTCCCGCGCCGCTTCGTACCGGATCTTTTCGATCTCGAACAGGACCGTTCCTTCTTTTATAAAATCGCCTTCCTTAAAGAGTTGTTTTTCGATATTGCCCGCAACTCGGGAAACAACGGCCAGTTCCTGAACCGGTTCAAAGGTCCCGGTAAATTTGCGATGTATTATTTTCGGTTTAAGATTCGCTTTTTCAACCAGAACAACCGGATTAGACGTGTTTGAATCAATAGTCTGATCTTCCGCGGACATATTTTCCGCCGCGGATTCCCCCCCTTTTTCCCGAGCTTCCGCTCCCGTGTTGGGGATCAATTTTTCCCAGCATAAAAGAGCGCCTGCCATTAATACGAGTAAACTGATCCCGAACAAAAAAATTACGCGTCGTTTCATCAAAAATTCTCCTTAAACGGCAAAGCCGTATGGTCGAAGGACATCAGTCCTTATTGTTGTCTATTGATAATAGTTATCTATAGGCAACAATATATTATATTAAATTTTTTATTTTAGTAAAGCAGGGGCAGACAAATTATGACAGCGCTTGTTTTGATATATCGGCTCCTTTTACAGGAGTTCATTCTAACAGTGCAGAATAGTCGGGCAACGAAGTCAATTGGCAGAAAATGGGGAGAAATTTATACTGCTTATAATTTTTATTTTCCGTCATTTCCGTCGATTGACGGCGTGAATCGGCTGTTCTTTTAACGTTATAACGGAAAATTCATCAGGGAACCGGTATAAAAAAGGTGACATTATAAAACTTCATATTCGGGAAAGCTTTTGATGCTTTATTAAAACCTCAAAGGCGACCGGTTTCTATAGCGATCCGGCAGAAAAAATGGATCGTATTCCTGAAGCGCTGGCGAACGATGAAAAATTTACCGGACTTGTAAAAAGAGTTTTATTTTGTATACTTTAAAAAATGGAGCCTGAACGAGATCCGAATCAGATCGACGCCGGCGCCCGTCGAATGCACCTTTCGGTAATTATACTGCTTTTATTTTTAATTTTCCGTCATTTCCGTCGATTGACGGCGTGAATCGTCTGTTGTTTTGACGTTATAATGGAAATTTCATCATGAAACCGGAATATAAAGCCGACATTTTTAATTTTCGCAATCTTCACTGAAAACTTGATGAATAGGTTATTTTCTTGAAAAGTGAATGTCTGTTATGAAAGCTGGTGTATTTGAGGACCGATGGAAGATGTCTGAAAAACATAAATAATATTTCCCCCTGTTTACCGCAGATAAAAGGTTTTATTTAATGACGAAAAATTCAATTCCGGACAAGAAACTGAGACCGAATAAAAGTTATGTAAAGCGCAAGGTACTGATCCTGCTGATCTTTTTATTCATGCTTGCGTGCTTTCAGTTTTTTTATCAGAAACAACAAAAGAACGCCGCGCCCGTGTTGCCCCGAACGCTTCCGCAAAAACAACGTGTCGAACATTGGAGTCAGTCGGAACGAATCAATACGACCGATGAAAAGATCGACGAGTTCATCAAGACGATCTTTGAAAGCGAGGTCGGCGCCCCTCCCGCGGGCGGAACGAAAGTTAACTGGAAGGATTTAACCTCAACCGAACAGGACGATCTTTTTCGCGCGGCGTCCGGTTTTTTTAAAGCGTATCGGACCGATGATCCGGAGATCGTTTTCGAGTATTTGACGAAAGACCGGGGCGAAACGGCTTACATTTCCGAGATCAAGAAAAATCTTCAGGAGTACATTCGAAATATCGATAAAAAAGATCCGCCCGAATCGGATAAAGATCTTTTTAAATACTTTTGGAAATTGCAGTTGTCGGGGACGAAAAATGCCGTACCGTTGAAAACGGACGGATCGTTCTCTCTTTGGAAATCGAACGCGATAACGGCGTCGGAACAAATGCTTCAAAAGAATGTTAAAGACGCGGAACTGTTTCAAAGCATTACCGCATTTCCGCATCTGTTTGAGACAACTCATCAGCTGATCGAACTTCAGAAAGCGGGAAAAGAAATAATGTATTGCGATCTGTTTTTTGTTTGGAGTTACGGTCCCTCCAAAGAAAATAAATTCAGTCCGGCCGGAATTCGTTTTTGGTACTCTTCAGAGCGGTCGAAATGGATCCCGCTCAACCTTGTCCTTGTCAGTATCAATCCCGATAAGAAAAACGATATTCATCTTCTTTTTTAACAAGCGCAAATGGTTTTGGCGATTTATGCTTTCCCAATTCAAATTTTTCGATCTTCCCGTCGAGTGCCATTGGGAATCGGCTCTTCTTTAATGTTGAAATGAAAAAACTGTAAAGGGATCAATATCAGAAGACGAAAATAAAACCGGCAGAACAGAATATAACCGCCGGTTTATTTTCGCAAACGAAATCATAATTTGGAAATTTTATTTGATCGGCATTATTAAATTCCGCAAGTAATGCCGATCAAATTCGACAAATGACGTTTCTTTGATTTTGAAACGAAATATCCAAGGGCCGTTAATATTATTTACCGTGTATTCTGCATTATTGACAGTATATTCTGCCCGTTGATCTTTTGAGCCGCGGGGAATTATAATATGACTCGAAAGCGTGATCGATTATGAATTGGAAGGGTCAGCTGGTGATTCCGCGGGTCAAGGTCATGAACGCGGTTTCCAAATTGATTTCCTCTTCCCGGAACGATTTGATTCGAAAACCTGATTCGATCAAAAGGTTGAGCAGAAGCGAGTATTCGTCAAGAGATTTTCCTTTTTGAATGAAGACGCGGATCACATCGTGTTTAAGCAGTTCGACGGATTCGACGATCGGTTCGTTCGAAAGAATTTTCATTGCCTGTTCGACGCGCTGATTGAAATTGGCGGAATCCTTATGTTCGGCCAGTTCAACGAGAACGACGGGCTGATCCCGAACCTGCCGCATGACGTCGTCCACTTTTGCATTGACCAGAAGTTCACCCCGTTCGATAATGCCGACCTTATTACAAATATCGGCCAATTCGGGAAGAATATGACTGGAGACCATAATTGTTTTTCCGCGTCCTCCAAGTCGTTTGAGCAGTTCGCGCATTTCGATTCGAGCCCGGGGGTCAAGTCCGCTTGCCGGTTCGTCCAAGAGTAAAACCTGCGGATCATGAAGCAGGACCCGAGCCAAACCGAGTCGTTGGGTCATACCGCGGCTCAAGCTGGTGACCAGAGCTTCTCTTTTATAACCGAGATCGACCAGATCCAGAACATCATTGCAGATCTTTCGGCGCGCTTCTCCCTTGATACGGTAAGCGGCGGCGAAAAATTCGAGATATTCAATGACTTTCATATCATCGTAAACACCAAAAAAGTCGGGCATGAAACCGATCAGCCGTCTGATTTTTTTCGGTTCGGTGTAAATGGAGAGTCCGCAGATATAAGCTTCTCCGTAAGTCGGCTGGAGAAGAGTCGCCAGGATCTTCATGGTAGTCGTTCCTTTCTGTAAAGTGTTTGCTCTTGGTTTCTGA
>CAZZEF010000060.1:9359-12493 GCA_964652875.1 uncultured Planctomycetaceae bacterium | reverse complement strand
CCATTCGGACCGATGAAACCAAAAAGATCTCCTTCGACAAGGTCAAGTTTTAAATTTTTCAACGCAAACAGCTTGCCGTATTGTTTTGTCAAATCTTCCGTTTTAATCATTGAACTGTCAGCCATTTTATTTGATCGATTTCTTTATCAAGTTGTTCCTGCCGCAAACAGAAATGTTTTTAAATTTGCTTTCAAGTTTCATTGAAAAAATTCAGAAACGGAAAACAAAGAGCGGCCTGTAAATTTTGTTGACGGTGAATTACTTACTTTTTTTAACGGGGAAAAACATTCGCAGGACAATGACATGATTTTCGGGTCCGTTTGTTTCATCAGCGGATCCGAACGGTTTTGCCGTTCCGTTTTTATCAAGTGTTGTCAGCGTTGTTTGCAGAGGAAACGCATTTCGGTCATCAATTGTTCCGATCAGAACAGCGCGTCCGTCCAGAATCAGATCCCCCGCGTCCAGATACTGATGATAGGAATTGTCAAGTCCGATCGTTTCGTTTCCTCCGGCCAGTTGATAAAACATCATTGTTCTTAAAATATAAGGAATATTGGAAGATTGGGAATTGTAACGAACCAGTCCGGTCTGGGTTGACGATCCCGCTCGTTCATTGAAAGGATCTTCTGTTGTTCCAATGATATGTCGAAGTTCTTTTCGGAGCGTTTTATGACTTTTTCGATCGGAACTTGATCCGTAAGTATCGCCGGTTACGATCTTGTTTTTACCCGGCAGGAGTTCGCCCAAATTGATCGCCCAGCGTCCGTAAAGGAGAACGGCATTTTTGACAGACACTCCGAACGGATTGACAATTTCACCGGCGGGCATACCGTCATGATCGGTTATATCATGTTGCGTCAGGGGATCAATTTGTCCGAACCAGCGTCCGAAAAGGCTTTTACTTGATCGTACTTTAACGGGAAGTCCTGTCAGTTCGCGGGAATTTTCCGTCAGGGAATAGGGATCTTTCCAAAAGTCGAACGTCTGCGTTTTAGGGGACATTCCCCCGAGTCCATCCCCTTGAAGGCCGAGCCAGGAGAAAAGTGTCTGCTTGTATTCGAATTTGATTTCAGCCGGGATTGCGGAGTCGGGATCTTTCGCGCGGTTTGCCTCCGTATCCGTTTTTGCGCTAACGTTTGTTTGGACGTTGTTTTTCATTTTAGAAGAGCCAGGAGCGGTTTTATCCTTGTTTTTCGAGTTGGAAACAAGAGATCCGGTCATCAGTCTAAAATCGAATTTTTCGTCCCGGGGAGAATAGAACCCGAACCAGGAAGTTCCCCGGACAGATCCGGTGACGGCGTCAATATCGACCAGTTCCGCTTGATTGACGCGGAGATCGGCTTTTCTTCCGGAATGTCCAATGTAAACGGTAAGTGCGCAAAACAAAATGATATAGAGCGGCAGCGTGATCCAGGTAACGCCCGGTCGTTTGATCAGTTTATGAGTAAGGTACCAGTCGCCCGGTCCGAGTACTAAAATATAAACGAACGCTATTGTCAAAATTAATGAAAACGGAATGTTGCGAATGTCTTTAAAGGAGTCCAAAACACTTCGAAGTTGGCCGGAAAGATCTTGATAACCGCGCTGAACAAGCATGTTTGAGGTTGACTTTTCCATTTTTTTCCCGGTTTCGAAACCGAAAATTCCGAGAACCAATTTCGGTCGGGCACTCCAGCGGGAAATGGGGAGTTCGGAAAGATCGGCGCAGAAAAAGGTGATCGATCCGAAGCCGGAAGCGCGACGGAACAGAAGAGGGGTTTCACCTTCGATAATATCGATTTTTATATCGTCGGGAATTTTGGATAATCTCGGAACATAAAGATAAGGAGCGTCCAAAGATCCGTTCATGACAAGATTTTTTGCCTTGGGAATGAACGCGCGCAGTTCGTTGGCCATCCTTATTTCCTGCGGTGAGTCATTAAATTTTTCCGGCAGAAAGGGGACGAAAGGTCCGTTATCCCGAAACAGAGGAAGTGAATCCTTTCCCGCCAGAATTATGAGACGGCCTCCCTTTTGGGTCCATTCGTGAATGGCTTGAATTTGGGAATGATCTTTGGTGATGCCTTTGAGACAATTCAGATCGGTTGACGCGAGAATGATCCGCTCGACCGCCTCAAGTCCGTACCAGCGATCCGGAAGTTCGGAAAAATCTTTAATTCGAAGCAGAAGAGGACGATTCTCCTCTTTGAGAAGAAGTTCGCTGACCGCTTCATGTAATCCGATATTTTCATTCCCAACGATCAAATAGATCGGCCGGGAAGTATTTTCAGGGATTTGATAAAGAAATTCAGGGCGGTTTTTTTCGTTCCAATGAAATTTTCGATCTGGGGGCGTCAGATCTTTGCGGTCGGTTAACTCGCCTTTTTCGTTATAAAGGCGGAATTCGAGTGATCCTTTGGCTCGTCCGAGCGGAACACAGATCGTTTGAGCGTTATTCAGATGCTTTTGTCGCGTTCGGGTAGGCACTCCATCGGAATCTTCCGCGATGATCTCCAGTTCACCGCCGGTTTTTCCCGTTGTTTTAACAGTGATCGGGGTCCAGAAACCGTTTTTCCAAACGCCTTCAATACCGACAGTTACGCCGGTTATTTTATCGGAAAAAACATCGGCGGCTTTTGTTTTTGAGGCGTCAGGATGATCCGAAAACGAATAAGTCAAGTTCGGAAATATTAAATAATAAACAAAACAGATCAAAAACACAAAGAAGATTTTTAACCCGTTATGCTCAAAAGGACAGCGTTGACTGTTACTGAAAAAGATCATCGAATCAATGAACTCCGAGAATGATTATTGTTTTTTGTTTGATATTCAAAATGGTGTTTTACCGGACCGGCATTGAACCTGGTTTGAACGGAAGGTCTTCCCTTGATGATGATCTTGTTGGAGATCAAACAGGGAACATTCAATATTTATATACTGTATTATATTCTCTTTTTCAAATATTTCAAGCAGTTTTTCGTTTAAGACATTTTGTTTAACCAAAGGTATAATATTATAGACAATGGATACAAAAACAACCAGACTTTTGATCCAAGAACTATATGTAAAATAGACATCAACTATTCATCAAGACTATTATTTAAAAAGTTAACTAATATTTTACCAATTACTAAATCATATCAAAGCATCAAATT
>CAZZEF010000060.1:0-9349 GCA_964652875.1 uncultured Planctomycetaceae bacterium | reverse complement strand
CGCTGTTTTATTTTAGATTGTCTTGAATTTTTCAAATCCGGGATTTCGCTGACCGCGTATGAGAATCGACGGTTCTTTTGACGAAAGGGCAGTAAATTCATCAGGAAACCGGTATATATTGAGAGACGATCAAAGAGGTAATAGTGTTTTTCAGGTTCAGTATTTGAGCAGACAGATCTTTTTTATTTGAATAATTTACAAAGGGTTCAACAATGCATGGACGGCATTGGGAAGAATCTCGGAGATATTTTCGCGAAAGATCAAATCGCATTGGCGGTCAAAAAGGGTTGCTGTCCGGTTGATAATGACGAAGGGGACACCTCCGGCGCAGTCCCGCGGAAGACCGGCCGCGGGCCAGACCGTCATTGATGACCCTAACACAAGAAGAAGCTGCGCATTAAACATGGCTCGTTCGGCGGCGTTGAACGCGGCCAGCGGAAGTTCTTCTCCGAAAAAGGTAACATCCGGTTTGAGAACCCCTCCGCAATCGCAATAAAGGACTTTTCCTTCCGTAAGCCGATTACCGAAACATCCGCTTTCAAATTGCTTTTCGCATTTCTGACAAGTAAGCGTTTTAAGAGTTCCATGTATTTCGTGAATAATGGACGATCCCGCCTTATGATGAAGAGTGTCGATGTTTTGTGTAACGATTTCGATCTCTTTTTTGCCGAATTTTTCAAGTTCGTAAATGGCCCGATGCGCCGTGTTCGGTTCCGCTTGGAGTATGAGTCGATAAAGCGGAGCAATGGCCCGGTAAAAACGTTCGGGATCTGTTCGAAAGGTTCGAATGTCGAAAACTTCCTCCGATGTTGTTGTATTATAAATTCCGTTCGGAGAACGAAAGTCGGGAACGCCGCTGTCCGTTGAAATGCCCGCCCCGGTCAGAAAAACGATTCGGGTCGCTTTTCGAAGATAGGTGACCAGTTTGTCCATTCGTTCCTGTAATGTCGAATTTTGATCGGTCATTGCCATTTTTTATCTCATCGAATTTAGTTGTTACTCGCAAGAATTACGTTCCATTTTCTTGAAAAAAGAAGGGAAAGAAAATACAAACATGCCGGTTCAATTATGAAAAACCCGTTTTTATATCAAAAGAACAGATCAAATGTCGGTAAAATTATACCGCTCTTATTTTTAATTTTTCTGTTATTTTCGCCGATTGACTGCGTAAATAGGCTGTTCTTTTGACGTTATAATGGAAAAATCATTATGAAACCGGTATACAAGCATGCCGGTATAATATGGTCCTGCGAATCGTTGAACAAACGAGCTTGCGGCGGGGATTCCAAATGAATTTGCGAACAGGATCCCCGCTGGAATTTAAAACGGTGGACTATTTGAAAAATTCAAGGGCGGCGGGAAGAGCGGAACGCCAGTATTGCCAATCGTGTTTGCCATCGCGAACGATATATTCATGCGGAATTCCGGCTTTGGTCAGTTGATCATCAAGAGCGGCGTTTCCGGAGAGGAGCGAATCGCTTTTTCCGCAGTCGATTGCCAGTTTTACTGACTTGTCGGAATATGAATTGACAAGATGAAGGGTTGAGTTGCGCTTCCAAAGATCGGTAATGCGCTGTTCGGGAAGGGGAACGTTTCCAAAAGCGGTCTGAAAACGTTTGGTGTAATCGTTCGAATTCATGGTCAGGATCTGCTGATCGGTGCGGACGGCGGGACTCATTGCGTAACAGGCCCGAAACATTTTCGGATGATGCATCGCGTAAAGAAGCGCACCGTGCCCCCCCATTGAATAACCGGCGATCAAACGGTTGTTTTTGTCCGTTTTGCATCGATATTTCTTTTCAACATCGGGGATCAATTCATTGAAAAAGTAGTCTTCGTATCGGAACGATCCGTCGAAATTATTAATGTACCAGCTATTGCCCGCGTCGGGACAGACAATGATCATTTTTTGGTTCGGATGAGCGTTGAAATAGCGATCGGCGATATTTTTCAAGTCGCCTTTTGCCGGATCGGACCAGACGGCATTGTTACCGCTCAATCCGTGAAGCAGGTAAAGTACCGGATAATTAAAATCTTCCGTTGCGTAATTATTGGGAAGGTAAACGGTGTATTTCATCGTTTTGTTTAATATTTTACTGACGACTTTCTTGTCGGGGTTGAGATGACTGCCGGAAGCTCCCAATTTGACCTTGAGATCTTTTTGAGTTTCCTTCAAACGGCTGAGCGCGACCGGGTCGTCGGGCAATGATTTATTTTTAAATGCGGGCAGAAGTTTATCCCAAAGAATATTGAGTTCTTCCTGATATTGTCCGGAATCGGAAGTAATGGCGACAACGGCATCCTGATCGGGCATGACAACGCAAAACTGAACGTAAGCGCCGTCGCCGCGGTAAATATTATGTTGGCATCGCCAAAATTGAAATCCGTATCCCTGTGACCAGTCGGACCGTTTGTCCCGACCGTTATCGACCTGTTTGGAAGTTGCTTCCGCCACCCAGTCGGACGAAAGGATCTGTTTGCCGTTCCATTTTCCTTTTTGAAGATAAAGTTGTCCGAATTTGGCAATGTCTTCCGTTTTGGCGTGAAAGCCGGTCCCTCCTTTGGAGATCCCTTGGGGATTCTTTTCCCAGTAAACGTTCTTGATCTGAAGCGGATCGAAAAGACGCGGTTTGAGATAGTCAAAAAGATCTTCTCCGGTCGCTTTTTTCAAAATTGCGGAGAGCATGAAGGTTCCGCAAGTGTTGTATAGAAAATGAGTACCCGGCTCAAATTCGACCGGCTGCGCGAGAAATGTTTTGACCCAGGTCTGCGGATTTGCCTTGACGTCTTCGTCGTATTCAAGAGCGGGATGAAACCAGTTGACTTTCGGTTCCGTTTTGTGTCCGCAAGACATGGAAAGAAGATGACGGACTTTCATTTCTTTAAATTATCGGAGATCTTTTCGGGCAGATCGTTCGGAAAGAATTTTATAACAGGGTCATCGAGACTCAATTTTCCTTCGGCGGCCGCCATTCCGATTGCGGTTGACGTATAACTTTTGCTTAAAGAATAAAAAGCATGAAGCGTTTTCGACGTATGGGGAGCCCACCAGCATTCAGCAACGACTTTTCCGTGTCGGACGAGCATAAAGCTGTTCATCGTGTTGATCTTTTCATTAAGAGTCCGGATCGTTTCGGCGACTGCGTCGGAAGAAATTCCCTGCTTTTCGGGAGTACTGCGCGGAAGTGAACCGTTTGCGTCAAGATTAGCAGTCAGTTTGTCACTGCTGAAATTTGAAGCACTTGTATCGAGAGCGGCCTTTGGATCCGCGGCGATGAGTTTGATATTTTGTCGGTCGGAAAAAGCCGGGAACAAAAAAACTTCGGTCAAAAAGAAAATGAAAAAGAGTGAAATCAAACGGGATTTTTTCATGCCGCGGTCCTTTACTGAAGATCAATCGAAACAGTTATACTGCGCCGTATGAAATTATCCGCCTTTGACCGGTTGACTGGTGAACAGACTGTTTTTTAATGCTAAGAAATGAAAAAACAAAGAGTGATCAGTATTAACCGGCAGACGGAAAATTCCAAATAACAACAAAAATAATTTTATCATAAAAAGTTTGAAAAACAAGATCCGGCCCGACTCCAATATGAATTTTCCGTTTCAATTGCAAAAAAGAATCGAATCATTTGGTCAATCGACGGAAATTTAAAAAACAGCAGTCCGATATAATTAAAAAGGTTCGATACAATAAAAAGGAAGGTGAGTGTAAACATACATAATGGATCGGTCAGGAGGCTGTTGTTTTTATGGCTTGAAAAGAACGGGAAAATCACTTGTCCGAAGGCATTGGCCGCTTGAAATAATGTTGGCCGCTTGAAAAAATACTGACAGAAAAACAAAAAACGGGTATGAAAACAGTGATGAACGGAACGTCCGGGATCAAATGAAAATAATCGTTGAACATTAGCGGAGATCTGTTGGACATAAAAATTTTTGAGTCTCTTGTTTTGTGATTTTGAATTTGTTAAAATAATATTTGCAGAGATAGTTTATAGAAATTCAAAGAGAGTATTCGCAAAAACGCGGGAATGCTTCCGCAAATAATAAAGAGGTTATTGTCAATACAATCGTTTAAGCGATAAGGACAAGATTGAATGTATCGGATCTAATCCCGATTCTTGTAAGGATTTTCCGTTCGAACGATAAAAAGGAACAGCGGATTTACGCGGTTCGTTGGCAGAAATAACGGGAAATTTAAAATCAGAGCAGTATAAAAATACTGGTAAAGCAAAGATTATTCAGGAGGAAAAATGAACAGAATTTTAGCGTTGCTTATTCTGCTGCTGGCGGGAGTATCCGCATCGGCGGCGGAACTTTATGTCGGAATGAGATCCTGCAGTATAACACCCTCTGAAAAGATCCTGTTGGCGGGCCAGTTCAGCCGACGGGTTGGCGCGGCTGGAGAAAATCCGATCACCGCGAATATTCTCGCGCTGGAAAAGAGATCCGGCGACAAGCAGGAAGACAGTGCTGTTTTGATCAGTATCGATATTGTGTCTGTTCGCGTAGATTTTCTGCTTCCGTTGCGTAACGCGATTAAAAAGGAAATGCCTGAATTCAATCTTGATAAATTGATCGTTAGCGCAACGCATACGCATACAAGCGCGGTAACGTCCGATTCCCAATGGAAGATCCCGGAAGGAATTATGAAACCGTCAGAATGGGTTGCCTGGTCAACAGACCGAATCGCCAAAACGGTCAAGGAAGCCTGGCAAGCCCGACAAAAGGCAAAATTTTCATATGGGCTCGGTTTCGCCAGCGTCGGATACAATCGCCGGGCCGTTTATTCGGATGGTTCAGCAATTATGTACGGAAACACCAACCAGTCGAATTTCCGATCGGTTGAAGGAATGGAAGATCATGATATCAATTCAATGTTCTTTTGGGATCAAAACAACAAACTCCTTGGAATGGTGGTGAACGTTTCCTGTCCGTCACAGGAGATCGAACATGAACAGCAGATCTCCAGTGATTATTGGGGGCCGACTCGAAAACTGCTCAAGGAAAAATATGGGAAAGACATTACTGTTCTCGGCCTCTGCGGAGCGGCTGGCGATCTCTCGCCTCATCTTCGTTACATGCAGGGAGCATATCGGAGAATGGACGGACTGCGCCAGAAAGACAGAATCAATGAAATCGCCCGGCGGATCGTTGGGGGGGTCAGTGAAACTTATGACGCGGTAATCAATGACAAGCAGGAAGACCCGGTTTTTCGTCATTATTCGGAAATAATTGAACTTCCCCAACGGATTCCGACACAAAAGGAATACGAATACAGCAAGTCGGAAGTCGAAAAGAGAAAAAACAACGTTAATGACGGACAGCTTGCCTGGAATAACCGAATTATCAGCCGTTATGAGGATCTCAAAAAGAATCCGAAACCGGTTCATGTCACCAATATCAATGTTCTTCGAATCGGAGACGCAGTTCTTTGTACCAATCAGTATGAGCTTTATACCGATTTCGGAATTCAGATCAAAGCGAGATCCAAAGCGGTGCAGACCTTTATCGTTCAGCTGACGAACGGATCCGCGCAATATATACAAGCGGGGATCACCGATCCTAATGCCAAGCCTTGGGGATACGGGTCAAGCGGAACCTATCTTCCGTCGAAACGGGCTGTCGAAGGGGGCGGTTACGGCGCGGTTATTCAGAGCAATGTTGTCGGACCAGAAGGAGGTCAGATCCTTGTCGAAAAGACGCTTCGTTTGATCGATCGCGCTTACAGTACTCGTCCTGAAGGTCGGAAAGCCCTTGAAAAACTTGATTGGAAACTGGCTGTTGCGGCTTATACCTATCGCAATTTCACTTTTTTTGAGGCGATAGACAAAGTCGCCGCGCTGGATGTTGATTTGATCGAAGGATTCAATTTTCAAAAGATCAGCGCTGATATTCCGCAGGCGCTGGATCCGGGTAAAATGAGTGATAAGGAAATCGACGCGGTCAACTCCAAACTTAAATCGGCAGGAGTGAAACTGATCGCCCTTTATTATCATAATTTTCCGGCGGACGAAAAAGCCAGTCGAAAAATTTTCGAACGAAGCAAAAAACTCGGGGTTGAGTATTTTGTCAGCGAACCGTCGCCGGAACTTTTCCCGATGCTCGATAAACTGGCCAATGAATATAAAATTGCCGTCGGTCTTCATGGACATTCCAAACAGTCGTCGCCGAATACCTGGCATCCGGCTCTTGTTCTGAAACAATGCGAAAAATACTCTCCGATGATCGGCGCGTTCAGCGATACAGGACATTGGATTCGATCCCTGCTTCATCCGGAGGAAGGGGCCGCTGTTCTGAAAAACCGGCTGCTTGGAACCGAAATTCATGACTGCGTGCCTTTTAACGAAAGCGCGCATGATGTACCGCTCGGAAAAGGAACCGGGCAAATGACAAAGTATCTCGAAAACATCGCGAAATTCCGAAAGGGGACCGTTTTGTTCAGTATCGAATACAATACGAATCCCGATGATCCGTCCGGCGATGTTGCTGAATGTATAAAATTTATTGACGACACTGCTTGTCGAATCAGTAAAAATATGAAAAAATAATTGGACCGTTATTTTCCCGATTGTTTATAACGCAAACGGAAAAGTATTCCCGGTGACGCTGATAAATCGGGAGATCTTTTGACAGCCGGTAATTTTGTTTTTTGTCGGCAGATTGGATTAATCGGCTGTTTTTTCTGACATTTTATACTGCTTCTATTTTAAATTTTCCGTTATCATCGCCGATTGCCTGCGTGAATCGGCTGTTCTTTTGACGTTATAACGGAAAATTCATAATGGAATCGGTATAAATAAAATACGAGTAATCATGAAACAAATTGTAATTACCAAAGGTAAAAACTTGATCGGAGATTTTAAATTAAAATTGGCGAAAAGAACCCGGATGATCTTTTAAGCCTCCGACTTTTTATACTGCTCTCCTTTTAATTTTTCCGTACTTTTTCGCCGATTGACATTGTGAATCGGCAGATCTTTTAACGTTGGAATGGAAGATCTGTAACAGAGTCAGTATAAATTTTCCATTTTTTGTGCCGGTTGATTTTGTGCGCGGGTGATCTTCCGGATTGGAAAAGAAAAATAAAATGAAATTGGCATAAAAATTTTTTATTGCAAAAATAAAGAAAGACGATGGTGAATGATGGCAGAAAACAAAGATACGGATGACCGGTTTGCTGATGGGGAGGATCTGACGGAGAGATCTTCTCATCAAAAGAAAGGCGCTCCGGCAAAAGCGAAGGTAAACTCTTTTCGCAATGATGATGATGAGAACGATTATGTAAATCCGGAGGCGCAGGGAAGTCCAACGTCCATAAAGATATTTTTCAAAACGTTGCTTCGGTATTTTATTTCCGGGGTTGTTGTTCTTCTTCCGCTGGTCGTAACGTCCGGCATTGTCTTATGGCTGACGAATTTTTTTATCAAATGGCTGGGACCGTCAACGGCGATTGGTAAAGTTTTGAGTCGACTTGGCATTAATTTTGTGCCCGGCGAGAAACTTCCTTATATTTACGGTTGGCTGATTGTTCTGATATTTCTTTTTGTTCTTGGCTTTATGGTTGAAGTTGTATTCCGTAAAAAAGTGATCGAATGGTTCGATACGTTCATCGGTAAAATACCTCTGATTGGGAAAGTTTATGGAACGACACGAAAATTCACCGATCTGATGAAGAAAAGCGGTAAGGATGAAGTACACAACATGAGTCCGGTCTATTGCCGGTTCGGAGGAGAAGGCGGGGTTATTGTTCTGGCACTTTTACCGAACAACAAAATATATCAAATCGATGGTCATGAATATCAGGTCGTCATTGTTCCGACCGCGCCGGTTCCTTTTGGAGGAGGAATGTTTTTTATTCCGAGAGAAAATATTCTTCCGGCCCAGGATATGACGATCGACGCTTTAATGACCTTTTATGTTTCAATGGGAGTTCAATGAAAATGAAGAAATATTCATCCAAAGTTGCAACGTTTTCAGTAGCGGATCTTTTAAGCGGAAATCGATTTTCCGGTTTTAAATGGTCGGCGTTTTTTATGATTGTTTTTTTAGCGGCGGTGATGACGCTGATCGCGGGATCGACTGTTTTCGCCGGAGGAAACGCGAAAAAAACGGAGATCAATAAACAGATCGCGGGGGATTTTCAGGAGATCAAGGCGGATGTCGTCATTTACGGAGGAACGAGCGCGGCGGTTTCGGCGGCGGTCCAGGTTAAAAAAATGGGCAAGTCCGTTGTGATTGTTTGTCCGGACAGTCATTTGGGGGGCTTGTCCAGCAGCGGACTCGGCGCGACCGATTCGGGGGAACGCCGGGTGATCGGCGGATTGTCCAAAGAATTTTATCATCGTCTTTGGCAATATTATCAGAATACTGATTCCTGGAAATGGCAGAAACAGCCGAATATGGACATTCCGGGGCAGGGAGGACGCGGTATCGATAACGCGTCGAAGACCATGTGGGTCTTTGAACCGCATGCGGCGCAGCTTGTATTCGACGGAATGATCAATGAATATAAAATTCCGGTCTATTATAAAGAATGGCTTGATCGTGAAAAAGGCGTTGTTAAAAGCGGAGCGAAAATTCAGTCGATAAAAATGCTTTCCGGAAAGAAGTTCTTGGGAAAGATCTTTCTCGATGTAACTTATGAAGGTGATTTAATGGCATCCGCTGGCGTTAAATATACCGTTGGACGGGAATCGAACGATCAATACGGCGAGTCGCTCAACGGTATTGAAACCCGTATGGCGCGTTGGCATCAGTTTGAGGGCTTGGTCGATCCTTATGTCGTGCCCGGCAAACCGGAATCGGGACTGTTGCCTTACGTTCATGAAAAAATCGACGGTCCGGACGGATCTGCGGACAATTTCATTCAGGCTTATAATTTGCGCCTGTGTATGACGAAAAATCCTGAAAACAGGGTTTCTTTTGAAAAACCGGAAAATTACAACGAACTCGAATACGAACTTCTTTTTCGCAATATCGCCGCCGGACAGAAAGTCTTTATGATCGATTCGATGATGCCGAACTTCAAAACGGACACGAACAACAATAAAGGATTTTCAACGGATCTGATCGGGGGAAATTATGATTATCCCGAAGCGTCTTACGAAAAAAGAAAAGAAATTTATGAGAAGCATCGGGTTTGGTGTCAGGGATTTTTCTGGTCGTTGGGGCATCATCCGCGCGTACCGGAAAAAATTAGAAATGTTTTCAAAGACTGGGGATTGGCGAAAGACGAATTCGTTCAAAATAATCATTGGCCTGATCAAATGTATGTTCGGGAAGCGCGAAGAATGATCGGGGATTTTGTCGTTTCTGAACGTCACTTGCGTTATTTGGATCCAAC
>CAZZEF010000059.1:9914-20423 GCA_964652875.1 uncultured Planctomycetaceae bacterium | reverse complement strand
GATCAGCTTAAGGGACCGATACTGGCTCGTTTTCTTAATGACAACCATTTTCCGGACAGCCGGGAAGCGCTGAACGATCCGCGATTCGATCAGGAAGACAAGGCTGTTTTTGCGCAATATAAGTTTAAGGATCGGTTCGCGTTTCATACATCGCTCGGACGATCAATTGCTTTTGAACGGCTCGTTGACGCGATTCGAAAGGACGATGCGGATCGCGTCTTTCTGTTTCTGGCCGTTCTTTGTCATTCAATCGCCGATCAAACCGCCTGTAATCATGAGCCTTTTATTCATTACGCAACTTATAATTTGGGAGCGGAAGGCATGAATATTCTCGGTAAGGTTCCCCTTGATTTAGGCTGGATTGATCAGAACGCCAACCGACAAGCGCTGTTCGAACAGGCACTGGCAGATCTTCCTGAATCCCTGCCCGCCGCGGAACCGGACAAGATCCATCAGGATCTCGCCTTTTATGAATGGGAAGGAACCGAAAGCTTTCGGCGCGCCGCGGATCTCTTTAAAAAAGCTGTTCGCTGTTCCAAAGAATCCGTTAATCCCGACGATGAAAAAGATCTCGTTCATGAATTCGCCTGCTTGGGGGCTTGGTCTGTTAAGCGTATTCTGTATGTTTTCGCCAGCGCGTCCGAATTTGCCCGATCCGGTAAAGATGCCCGATATGACAGCCGGTATTTGAACGATTATTCCAATAAGATAAACCGATATTTAAAGGACCGACCGATCGAAATGGAATCGTTTGCCGTTCCTTATCTTCCCCATCGGACCACCGCTGTAAAGATCGCCGTCCTTTATAATCCTGTCGGAAAGATGAACGAAGGAATGTTCAATTTTCTCAATCGGGTTCAGGGCTGTCAGATCTGTCATACTTTAAAAGACCGTTATGAAATCGCCCTTTGGGATCTTCGCCGTTTTTTGGATTGCGGATTCAATTCAACGGAATGGACTTCGGAGCCAAAGACCAGCAGTCTGCCGGAACTTTTGATCATTCCGGCGCAAAATTGCGTTAATTATTACTTTATGAAGACGGACAATTTATACCGCCGGATCAGCGAATATCTGCAGACGGGCGGTAAGATCCTTTGGATCGGAACAATTCCCCCGGACATTGTTTCGCCCGGTCTGTCGAAGCTGGTTCGTCAAAACAACGAAAAGGACGACTATTATAATCCGGTTTATCCGGTTTCAATTAATCAGCTGATGTTGAGCCGTATTCGGACCGCCGACGGGAAAAACTGGGCGTTTACCCATCTTCCAAAAGGAAAGGCGGGCTGGATCTGGCCCCGTTGCCGGTATTATTTCGATGAGCCGACTGACAGGGAGTTCAAGCCGGTCCTCTATCTGGATCCCCCTAAAAAAGATCAAGTGAGTCCAACGATTCAAACGGATCAAATGAAGCGCAAGGTAATCGGACTTGTCCGGCCTGTCGAGCATCCCAATTTCGGCTGGCTTCCTTCTTACGCGGTCTTTCCTTATCTTCTGACAAAAGAAAAACCGGACTTTCAGGATCTGGATCTTTCGCTCGACAGCGCCGATAAGGCAATTCTTCGCGATATGCTGGACGCTCTTGAGATCTCCGCTAAAAAATAATATCGGTCTGGCCATAAAAAAAGACCCCAGCCAGATCTTGGCTGGAGCCTTTGCTC
Source organism: uncultured Planctomycetaceae bacterium (assembly GCA_964652875.1). Classification (GTDB taxonomy): domain Bacteria; phylum Planctomycetota; class Planctomycetia; order Pirellulales; family Thermoguttaceae; genus JAUNBG01. Next base: position 18,765 of record CAZZEF010000059.1, on the reverse strand, counting down.
AAGTTTTGATTAACCTAAAATGGTTAGATCGTTAAACTATTTTTTTTCAGGAGCGGCGGCCGGTTTGGCGGCAGGAGCGGCAGGCGCGGCGGCGGGAGCGGCCGGTTTGGCGGCATCGGCTTTCGGGGCATCAGCCGGTTTGGCGGCGGGAGCGGCAGGCGCGGCGGCAGGAGCAGCCGGTTTGGCGGCATCGGCTTTCGGAGCATCAGCCGGTTTGGCGGCATCGGCTTTCGGAGCGTCGGCCGGTTTGGCGGCATCGGCTTTCGGAGCGGCGGCCGGTTTGGGGGCTTCAACCGGTTTGCATCCGATCATGAAACAAGCGGCGCAAAGAATAGCAATGCTCAGGGCGAGAAATTTTTTCATTTTCAAAAATCCTTTTCTCTATATAAATTATTATAGGTTTTAAAAAGGAAAAACGAATTTCCTTTTCGTTGTCCATTCCTGTTGATTTTTCAGGAATACGTAAAACAGTTTAAAAAACACAAAACTCAAACGAACCGTCAGAAATCTTGTGTTTTTTGAGGGTAATCTGAACATCGTCCATTTGATATATCTTATAGACGAGTCTGAAGGTCAGGTCAATCAATCGTGTCTTTGTTTTCCTGTTCCAATGTCATAAGAACACCGGTTCATAAATTCGTCGGCGGAAGCGGAAGTATTTCAACTCTTGACCGTATAACGGAAAACAATTAATGATTAAATATTGTAATTGATCTGCGACAGTCTGCGATTTCAGTTTAAGACGGATGTTTCTTTCAAACGGAAATTTGGAAAAATCTGCCGGGTCCGATCGTCCAATCAGGAAGTCAAGTTCAAAGATCATTTTAAACAATCTGATCCTGCAAAGGAATCTGTTACTGCCTTTAATCAAATTTTTCTGTTTCCTGAAACGTAACATATATATCATAAAAAATTTTTCTCCTATTTCAATAGCAAAAGATAACGAATTTTCGAAATTTAATAAAATTATTGGCAATATTTTTTATTTTGGAACAGATAAATTGGACCAGTATCCCCAAGTTTTTTATTTTAACAACTGCGATTAAGTGAGTTTTAAAATATCAGATAAAATTTGATGTCAGAATGAGAAAAAAAGGAAAAATATTCAGATCTTTCCCCTTGTGAAAAAACAGGAATCATTGATAATTTACTCTTTCAGATCCCCTTAAATTTTGATATATAGGACAGGCAGAAAAATGACAGACCTTTCGTTATGGCGAAATATTGGAATTTCCGCGCATATTGATTCAGGCAAAACAACCTTGAGCGAACGCATTTTGTTCTACTCGGGCCGTACTCATAAAATCGGCGAAGTTCATGAGGGCGGTGCCGTTATGGATCACATGGAGCTAGAACAGGAACGCGGAATTACGATCACCAGCGCCGCAACCACCGTTTTCTGGAAAAATCATACAGTCAACCTGATTGATACGCCGGGTCACGTCGATTTTACTGTTGAAGTCGAACGAAGTCTGCGTATTCTCGACGGTGCCGTTCTTGTTCTCTGTTCCGTTGGCGGCGTTCAAGCGCAATCGATTACGATCGACCGTCAGATGAAACGATACGGTATTCCGCGAATAGCCTTGGTCAATAAGATGGACCGAACCGGTGCCAATCCGGAAAAAGTTATTCATCAGTTGAAAGAAAAACTTGACTGTGACGGCGTTCTAATGCAGATCCCGATCGGAAAAGAAGCGGATTTCGAGGGCGTTGTCGATCTGGTCACCGGAGAGGCCGTCTATTTTGAAGGTTCGCAAGGGGAAAAAATCGTTACAAAACCGATTCCCGCCGAAATGACAGAAGAATACAAGACCGCCCGCCGAAAAATGCTCGAAGCCTTGGCTATGTACAGCGACGATCTCTTGGAAGCTCTTCTTTCCGAACAGGAAATTCCCGTCGATCAAATCCATCAGGTCGTCCGAAAAGTGACTTTGGCCCGATTAATGACGCCTGTTTTTCTCGCTTCCGCTTATAAAAACAAAGGTGTTCAGTTGCTCTTGGACGCTGTTTGTCGTTATTTGCCCTCCCCGCTTGATCGCGTCGAAAAGGCACAAAAGATCTCTCGAAACCGGCAATCCGTCTCCGAGGACGAACTCGGACTCGATGAAAACACCGAGGCAAATACGGATCTCAACTCCGATTCGGATCCCGTTGCTGCTAATGATAACGATATTACTGACGACGTCGATAACAATACAGACGCGGATCTTGACGATCAGAGTGACTCCGATGAAAAAGACAAAATTGCATTGCAGCCGGATCCGAACCTTCCCCTTGTCGCAATGGCCTTTAAAACCGTTGATGATCCTTACGGAACACTGACTTTCGTTCGTGTTTATCAGGGGACGATTCATAAAGGAACCGTCTATTATAATCAGCGAACCGGCAATAAAGAGCGCATCAGCCGGATCTTTCGCATGCATGCCAATCAACGGGTCGAACTCGATTCCGTTTCCGCAGGTGATATTGCGGCCGTTATTGGAATTGAATCTTCCAGCGGCGATACTTATTCCGATAAGCAGAATTACTGCACTTTGGAATCGATTTTCGTTCCGGATCCTGTTATTCAAATTGCGATCAAACCAAAAAATAATAAAGACGCGGACAAACTGGCCAAAGCACTTTATCGGTTCCGAAAAGAAGATCCAACCTTATCGGTAACGACCGATTCGGAAAGTAATCAGACCCTCATCGCCGGAATGGGTGAACTGCATCTTGATATTTACGTTCAGCGAATTCTCCGGGAATATAACGTTGATGTCGAAACATCCGCACCGAAAGTCAATTATCGGGAAGCGCCGACCAAAACGATCTCGTTCAAAATGCTTCATAAAAAGCAAAGCGGCGGATCCGGTCAGTTTGCGGATATTCGGGGAACAATTGGACCGATCCCCGATGACGAAAAAGAAAGCGAAAGTGACGCGTTTCTGTTTCAGGAAAAAATTGTCGGAGGCGTTATACCGGGTAAATATATTCCCGCAATCGAAAAAGGAATTCGGGCTGTACTCGGTAAAGGACCGACCGCGGGCTATCCGATCGTTAATTTAAAGTTCCTTGTCAACGATGGAAGTTATCATGAAGTCGACTCAAGTGAACTGGCTTTCCGGATCTGCGCCCAAGCTGCCGTTCGAACCTATTTCCCCAGTACCGATCCGAAAATTCTCGAACCTATTATGAAAATTGAAATCGACTGTCCGACCGAATTTCAAGGAAATGTTACCGGAGATTTCACCAGTCGGCGCGGAATGATCACATTGGCCGAAAACGATGGACCCGCCTGCCGACTCGAAGGGGAAATTCCGCTGGCCGAAATGTTTGGATACTCGACCGTACTTCGCGGTTTGACCCGCGGTCAAGGGACATTCTCAATGACCTTCTTTACCTATCGGCGAGTTCCCGCTCTTATTCAGGAAAAAATCATTAAAGAAGCTAAAGAAAACAAATAACCGCAGCGTCGGCGTAAGGGCACTGGACTGCACTAAACGCTGACGCCTTGAAGACGAATTTCTGTTTCTCTCCGCACCCTGCTGACACTCTCGGTACGGAGAGGCAAACAGTCAAGTCAAGTCCGGTTTAGATCCTTGTTTTAAATGATTTGTTCGTCGGTTAAAGCCAACTCAGCGAGAGAATATTCTGTTCTCGCAGAACCCCCCTTCTTTTTTAATATTTACCCGGAAAGCAACAGTTCTCACTGAAGCTCCCTTTTCTTTTTAATATTTACCCGAAAAGCAGCAGGAATTGTCTCTTGTTATAAGAACATAAAGATTAATAAAATGACAAAATTCATGAAAATTTCATTGACAACAGTTCCATAATGTTTTATGATGAATTTCATTGGTTTTAAGTAATATAATTTTTTGTCTCGTTGGCGGCTCGCTGGACGGATCCGTTGGATAAAATGAAAAACAGACATCATAACAGCCGATTGTTCTATTCGACGATCATTTTTTTCGCCGTAATGATGTTTTGTTCCATTTTACTTTACGGTGGTTCAGTCTATTATCAGCAGCGGCAATTACTGATTAATGAATACGGCAAAATGACCAAAGGAGTTGCCGAAGCGGTTGCCGCGTCATTCAATTCGAACGAGTACCGGGACTATCTCAAAAAATATATTAAAACGCTGGAAAAAGACGAGAAATACGACGAAATCGCCGCGAGAATATCGAACTTTCAAAAAGTTCTGAACGTTACTTATATTTATGTGTTCACGGTCAAAAATGATAAGGAGGTTTATATATTCGACGCTTATATCAAGTCGGATATAACTTATCAACTTGGCGATATCGAAACAGACGATTACGAGCTTGCCGCCCAAATAATGCGGACAGGAAAGTTTATTAAAGGACATGAATTGACGCACAGTCAGCGGTTCGGGGCGCTGGTGACCAGTTATGCGCCAATTTACGACAGTAACGGAGATCTTCTTGCGCTTGTCGGTGTTGATTATCGGGTTAGTGAGATCCTGACAAAATTGAACCGTTTTATCGGCATAACCTTAACGCAGTCAACGATCCTTCTGGCAATTTTTACTCTTTTCGCATTTTATTATTTTCATCACAAGATCATTCATCCGATCGAGTATTTGGCCAAATCAATGACTCAATTTGCCAAAGATCCGACTGAAAAACCAAGCGAAGAAAATCTGGTCAGTCTCAAAACCGGTAATGAGATCGAACTGTTGGGTAATGCCTATAATGTTCTTATTCTTAAAATTGACGAATATATAAAAAAGATCCGTGACTCGGTTTCAGTTCGGGAACGGACCAAAGGCGAACTGCAGGCGGCGCAGTCAATTCAGATGAGTCTTTTGCCGAACAATTTGTCCCCTTATTCATTGGCCCCCAATGTTTCTGTTGTTGGAAATCTTCATTCTGCGCGGGAAGTCGGCGGAGATCTGTATGACGTTTTTTCTCTTGATGACCATTTGGCTCTTGCGATTGGGGATGTTTCCGGTAAGGGAATCGCCGCCGCGCTCTTTATGGCCGTTACTCAAACGTTTCAGCGGAGCGCTGTTTTGGAGAAACAGAATATCGACGAAATGGCCAATCGGCTCAATAAATTTCTGCATAACGGCAATACGGAATTCATGTTCGTTACCTGGTTCGGAGGTATTTTGAATATCAAAACAGGTGAACTCACTTATACCTGCGCCGGTCATAATCCACCGATTTTGAAACGAAATGACGGATCCGTTCTGCTGCTTGATGAATGTCATGGCCCGCCGTTGGGTATTATCTCCTCCTTAACGTATCAATCTTCCAGAATCATGCTTCAGGACGGAGACATGCTTGTTCTTTATACCGATGGCATTACTGAAACAAAAATCAACGAGGAATTTTACGGGCTTGACCGTTTAAGTAATTTGATTGCGCAAACACCGCTCCCATCGCCTGACGTTGCTATTCAGGTCATTAAAGATGCTATCGGCACCTTCGCCCCCAATATCGAGCCCGCCGACGATCAAACAATTCTTGTGATTCAATTTCATGCGCCGGAAAATATTTTTACCAAAGAAAACAATTAATTTCAACTCATTTCCGGCATTTGATTTTATTTTACCTTGACAAAGACATGAGTGACCGCACTTAAACCGTTCGAACTGATATGTTCGGCCCGGACAAGATAAGTCCCCGGTTTTTCGAACGAATGACTAACGGTCGCGTAACCGTTCGGATCAAGTTTGACCGTGTTCCCGTCGGATTGGACGAAAACCGGTTTACCGCCGTCTCCGAAATCAATCGTCTCGCCTCCCTGCTTCGTTCGAAATGATCGGACTTTAAATGTTACCGGCTGGTTCGTTTTTATATTCATGGTTGGCCAATACGCCAAATGAATGCTTGCGGGAAAAACTTTCGAATCCATCGCGCCAGCAGAAAATGTTTTCGGATCGAAAATTTCAACTTGCGTATTGTCATATTCCGTATTACCCGCCGAATCGGTAACTTTCAGGATTTCGCTGTAATAACCGGGCCGCGAATAAGTCATTTCGGCCGTTTCGCCCCTGATTCGTTTTCCGTTGGATAAAATCCATTCGAAGGAGAGCTTTTTATTGATATGCGATTTAGACAACTCGCCCGAAAGACGGACAGGTTTGCCGACAATACCGACCTGATGCGGTCGGGCAACCGCGGTTAATTCGGGTCGGTATTCATTAACCCAGGCTTCCCAAATGTAAGGCCAAGCCTGATGATTTCCCCAAAGGCCTGTTTGATTTGTCAGAATTCCAAAATGAAGGTGAGACCAGCCGCCGCTTGATCCTTCTTTGCCTAAAATTCCGAGAACTTCCCCTTTTTTGACCTTCTGTCCAGGGTGAACATCAATGCGCTTTAAATGACTGTATCGATAAAACCAACCGCGTCCGTCCAATAAATAAAGAACATCGTATCGCGGTTCAACCGGTTGGCCGCGGTATTCCGCAAGCGTTTTATCCGCCGCTGAAACAACAAGAGCGTCAACAGCACTAAGAGCTTCCGCGCATCCTTCCGCTCCTCCGAAATCCAATCCGTAATGATAATATTGCGTTTTCGATCCGGGCCGTTCTCCGCCGTCAACGTAAACCGGCTCATTATTCATTTGCGTTGAAGAGGCCAGCAGTTTTTGCCGTATCGGATAGACAAACGAGCCCGGGACCAGCCAGGGTGATCCTTTGGGCCAAAGCCGAAACCGGACATCCTTTTTGATCCCCCAGGAATTTTTACCGCTGCGGTCAACATAGGCTTTTACGACCGGTGCGTCGATCTGGATCGGTCCCAACGCAACAGGAAGCTGATAATTGCCGCTGATCAGATCATAACGTTTTCCGTTGAGTTCGATTTCAACTGTTGCCCGGCGAAGTGCTTTTACTGCCGAATCGGTCTGTTCCGTTATTCCAACAAGTTTAAGCAGAACGGATGATTTGTTGGAAAACTCTATTTTTTGACTTTCATCGATATTCAGTTCAATAAGTGTTTCCGTTACTTCAATTTTCGGAAGATCCGAGGGGGTCCGATCGCGTTCCGGATCCTGCTTCGCTTTTACCGAAGCGTTTGAAGCGGACGAAAGCGGCTCCTGTCCCAAAATTGGAAACGCCGTCAGAAGACCGGCCAGTCCCGAAATCAATAAAACAAAATAAAATTTAACAGTCATTGATCTAACTCCTTGTTTATTTTTAAAGGAAAACGTCGTCGATGAAAGTCGCCCGGTAATTTTATACAGTCCTCATTATAATTTTCCGCAATGGCCGTCAATTAATGTCATGAATCGGCGGGGCTTTTCGATATTGGAAGGGAAATTCAATGTAAAATCGGGAGGACATTATATATTTATACAGCTCTTATTTTAAATTTTTCGTTATTTCTGCCGATTGACTGCGTGAATCGACTGTTCTTTTGACGGTATAACGGAAAATTCATGATGGAAGCGGTATATTATAAGATCGGCACCTGATATTGCAATGCGGCCGATTTATTCTTCTTTTGAAGGAGCAGTCATACTTTTTCTCGCTCTTTCTCCAGCTTTATTCCTGCGCAAGAATAATTTTCATCTTGTATCGGCGCGGAGATAAAGGGCAAGATCAAGGTCGCCGCTCCGTTTGGCCAGATCGAAGGCGGATAGACCATTGAGATCGTTCTGATGGGGATCCATCTTTTTCTTTTCGATCAAATAACGGACCGCGCGCAACTCGCCGGTCAAACATGCCTGATGAAGGACGTTTCGACCGTCTTCGTTGATCAGGTTCGGATCGGCTCCGTTTTCGATCAGATAGAAAAAGGTGCGAAGGTCCTTTTTGGAAATCGCGTAAAACAGGGCGGTTTCTCCGTAACAGTCGGGCGTGTTTTTGTCAATTCCTTTTTCAGCGAGTAAACGGATCATTTTGGCGGAAGCGTCTTTAACCGCGTAATGCAGAAAAGTCCGACCGGATCCTGTTTCGCGCAAGTTCGGATCAATTCCCCAATTTAAAAGGAGTTCAACGATCTCCTCCGATCCGGCGGCAATCGCGTTTCGAACCGTATTGAAAACAGGGGCGATTTTAAGATCAAGAAAGAGTTCGATCAGAGGCCGACGTCCCTGATACGCGGCATTGTCGATTGGAGTTTGTCCAAAATCATCCTGATCCATCGGGGAAAGTGAATGTTCTGTCAGAAGCCAGAAGATGATCTCCAGCGCATTCTGTTCGTTTTTATTTTGAACCGCCGCATGAAGAAGCGTCCGGCCGCCGATCGTTTTACTCCGGGGATCCGCCCCCTTGTCGATCATTGCTTTAAGTATTGGCCGACTTCCCATTTGCGCCGCGAAATGAAGAACCGTTTCGCCGATGAGATCTCTTGCTTCCGGATCGGCGTATTCCGATAAAAGATATTCGGTCAGTTCAGCATGTCCTCCGGCGACCGCGTACCAAAGAGGGGTCCGACCGCCGCGGTCGCGCTCTTCCGTATCAAAAGAATAATCAAGTAATAGCCGGACCGCCTCCAATGCGCCCGCTTGCGCCGCCCAATGAAGCGCCGAACAACCCTGTTGATCCCTTTCCGACCGGTTTATCTTCCGATCCAGATAAAACGCGATCAGATCCGGATCGTTCCCCCAAACGGAATAATAAAAACCGGAATGACCCTGTCCGTCGGTAAAATTTATGTCAGTTCCCTCTTGAATTAATTTTTCCAACTGGTCCGTATCGCCGGTATGAACCGCAGAAAAATAACGGTTCTCAAGATGATCTGTTCCGTATTCATTATTCATAATTTTTTCTCCCAAGCGCCAGCGTAAAAGCGCTGGCTCCCGGTAAGCGCTAATGCGCTGAAAACATTTTTCGTTTTTGCGAGAGAATATTTCTGTCCTTGCGGGGCGCCGGAGCGCGGAGGGCAAAGTTCAA
>CAZZEF010000059.1:1449-9814 GCA_964652875.1 uncultured Planctomycetaceae bacterium | reverse complement strand
TCTTTCCTTCTCCGCGCCTTTGCGCCCCAGCGAGAGAATATTTCTGTCCTTGCGGGGCGCCGGAGCGCGGAGGGCAAAGTTCAAGTCAAAGCCGGTTTAAATGAACTGTCTTTCGGTTAAGGCCCATTTTTTCTTTCCTTCTCCGCGCCTTTGCGCCCCAGCGAGAGAATATTTCTGTCCTTGCGGAAGGCAATTTATCATTCACCAATTTTTGATCTTTCAAGTACGATTGGCGGAAATATTGATTTTAGTGAACAAGGAAAGAAAAGTCAATAAAGGCTTGACCGAAGCGGTTTATTTTCATCGCTTTTTGAAATATATTGATCTATTCATTATAAATCTTGTAAATTTATGTATATTGGGTAATAATTTTAGTAAAAGAAGATCAATTTTCCATAAAAGAGGAAAACAAATTGACTAAATTGGGTACTAATGTTATAGTAGATAAAGACTTGACGATCTGAACTGCCGATAATAATAAAAAGATTTTATTAATATTTTCCGAAGTTGCCGATCTCGAACAGTTGAGGATTCGAATAAAATGACAATATTAAATAACAAACACAAAAACAAAAGACGGCATGATTTACGGACTTTGAAAGGGGAGGTTTTAGAGGATCGTCTTCTTTTATCAATTTCGACTGGAATAACAAGTTCGGAATTGAGCGAGATCAAATCGCTTTATACGCACTTTGATTACAGTGAGATCCGTGCGGAAGACGTTATTGTTATTTCGCCGGACGCCGGAGCGCAAGAAATATCGAGAGCGGATCTAGTGGACGCATTGGCTCTTGCCGACGGAAATGAAGGAGGGGATCTGATCGTCATTCGAACAACCGATCAGGCCAATACAATATATTATACGAAAACGGCTAATGAGATTACCGTCGCCGATGAGGATGGCGTTATTTTGATCGGATATGGATCAAAGCCGCTGACAATTGACGCGGGAGCGTCCGGGAATGTTTCCGCCAGTTCCTGGTCGTCCCGAATTTTTGTTAACGGACTTGAGTATTCGACAAGTTTGGAGAATTTTTCTGCGCTTCAGCTGGGGAATATTGATTTTACAAACGCGTATACATTAGAGAGCGGAGGCGCGATTTACAATTTTAATTCGTCTCTGATTTTGGATGGATGCTGGTTTTACAATAATACTGCCGCGCAGGGCGGGGGCGTTTACAGTGTTTTTGACGGCGCTTGCAATTTGGAGATCTATAATTCCGCTTTTTCTGGCAACAGCGCGGGAACCGGGGGAGCAGTTTATTTCTCTTCCGGGATCGTAACGATCGACAATACGATTTTTGAAAACAATACCGCGTCCAATAATGGAGGGGCTCTCTTTACCGATAATAATTCGCCTGTTTTAACGGATTTGACTTTCAGGGAAAATTCCGCCGCTGACGGCGGTGCCATTTACAGTTATCGCGGACATTTAATTCTTAACTTCTGCACTTTTGATCGGAATACCGCCTTCGGAAACGGAGGGGCGATCATGAAAAATGCCGATCAGCTAACCGTATTGGATTCGACCTTTTCCGGAAATATTGCGGAACAATATTATGGGGGGGCCATTTACGGCGGCGGTGAAGAAACTGCCCTGATCAATTCGACTGTAACCGGTAACTTCGCAACAACTTATGGCGGCGGCGTTTACAATTCCGCTCTAAAACTGACAATTCTTAACTCCATTCTTCTTTGGAACAGCGCCAATCAGTATAAAGATCTCTATTCAACAATTTCTGTAAATGTTTCTCTTGTAAAAAATGTTTTTTACGGTTCGAGTGCCAGCAGTTATACCAATTTAACGAACATAGATACCAATTTAAATAAGCTGATTGGCTACCGGTCCAGTTACAAATTGACGGATTTAAAAGTTTTCGCCGAGATCGACGCTAAAACCGGTCAGGCAGTTTTAACCGAAGGAACACTCGCTCTTTATTCCGGAGGAAATGCCGATTCCGCGGGAACTCTGATCGGTTATGTTCAAAATGATACGACAGTTCTTTACTATTATTACGGTCTTGTCAAAACGAAGTATTATTGGATTAATGCTTCCGACAATACGATAAAATACGCGTTCGATTCGACGAACGCCGACGGAAGTTACGGACTGACGGCCGCCAAATCTTCGGATATGGACGAGGTCGGTGTTTTTACACAAGCGCAGAATTTCATTAACGGTTCACCGGCCTCGCGGACTTTTAAGCTGGATCAGAATATTTTTACCGCGGGCGCCTGGTCCGGTTACAGTGAAACTCCGTCTTTGATCGTTACGACAATAGCGGATGTCGTCAACAGCGGCGATGGTCTGACTTCTTTGCGCGAAGCGATTCTCAACGCAAAAAGCGGCGATACCGTTACTTTCAGTCCGTCGCTGCTTGACGAAAAAGGACAGACTGCTGTCAGTCGAACACTAAACTTGACCCGCGGCGCGTTTGAAATCAATAAGTCCCTGACCATCGATGCCCAAGGGTCGGGACTTGTTCTTTGGTCCGAACATGATGACGCGCTGCTTGTTGTTTACGGCGAATCCGTTTCAGTCAAAATCGCGGGGCTGACCTTTTCGAATGCGTTGGTCGGAACGGAGTTTTATGAGTCCGGCTGGTATTATGCCGCGCCGATCTTCAATTCCGCCGATTTAACGTTCATCAACTGCACTGTCAGCGGAAATTTGACCGTTACCTCAATTTCCCCCGACTCCAATGCCTCGCTTCGTTACGGATCAGCGATTTGCAATACCGGTACGCTTCAGCTGATCGGCTGCACTATCGCCGGAAACGAAACGGAAATTTCCTCCTCTTACGCGGGAACCGTTCAAGGGGGAGCTGTTTTCAATTCGGGGGCAATTACCGTTGTCAATTCAATTCTTACCGGCAATAAGGACAGTTTTTCCGGGGATATGGATCTTGTTTCCGTTGGATCAGCCGCGATGATCAGCTCTGTTTACGGAAAAAACAGAGGCGCCCTTTCCGTCGAAGTCGGAAATGTCCAAGCGTCTGAAAGTGAAGTTTTTGTTATGAACGATACGGGCTTCGTCACTGATGAGGCCGAGATCCCGATTCTTTCGATAACCGGATCCGCTTATAACGCTGGAACGCTTGTTGCCCTGACGAATACCGAGTTTTATTATGTCGATTCAACTGATAATTATTCTGTGCCCGTTTGGGTCCGTCTTTCAGATCAAAAAATGATCAATCGGTTTGATGCCTCCGATTCCGGCGATTACGGTCTCAATATCGCCGGGGCCAATTTGTTTTCGGTCGCGCAGAATATTTCAAACGGATCCTCCGTATCCCGATTGTCCGATCTTGAAACGCTCTCCGCGGGTGCCTGGTCTTCTTCGGGCCTGGCCGTCGATCCTCAGTATATTATAACGGTTGGCGATTCACTGACCTTGACGGTTGCCAATCCTTCCGAAACGGCTTACACATATAAACTGAAGATCTATTCCGCTTCGGATACAACGTTTAGAACAAGTCTGCTCAATTTGACCTCATCGGGGGAAAACGCGGAACAGATCAACGTTAACACAAGTAATCTGTCGGTCGGCAGTTATGTCATAAAAATTGACGTTTACGATCAGAGCGGGTCGCTCACGCAAACGCTGAAATCGAATTTGACCGTTCAGGAAAATGTTCCGAAGATCTCCGTCGAAAGAGTTTGTTATCAGGACAATCAGCTGATCGTTCTTGATATTTATATGTCCAGTCAGGAAAACGCGATTGCCTCTTCCTGGTCCGTCAGCTGGGGAGATGCGCAGACAACGGTTTATTCTTCAAACAGTTTTACGCTCAGAGTCGTTCATTATTATCAAGCGGCGGGAAGTTATACAATCGAATTAACGGCGTTTACCAATGTCGGAGATTGGAGTTGGACGCTCGGCACTCATTATGTAACCGGCAATAAAATCGTCGATCATATTTCGGAATCGTCGTCGGTCGAATTGCCCTCAATGGCTGTCGAAGCCGATTGGGGGGCAAGTCAATCCGAGCCCCTCTTTGACAAGGATTCAGGATTCGGTATCAATACAGCTTTCGGGGCAAGTTTCGATTCGGATCTCCTTTTTGATTTCGATCCCGCTATTAACGCCATTTGGGAAACCAGCGCGAAATCCGACTCCGCTCAGATCTTGTCGTTTGAATCGTTTAACGAAACCGATTGGGATCTTCTTCTCCTTACGCTTGAAGAAGAAAAACCGGAAGATCCTGATTTGTCTGTCAAACGGCGGATATAATGGGTAAAAAGATCCGGTCCAAGATGAATGATTCGTTTCAAAATCAAAAGAACCGCCGATTCACAAAGTCAATCGGCGGAGTCACGAAAATTTTAAAATGAAGGCAGAATAAAAGATTTGCGTTTAAAATTTCCCGATCTCCGAAGAGAACCGGGAAATTGTTTCCCGTTGCTTTCCAATATCTTTTCTTTTATTTGACAATATCGGAAAGTTTTCTGGTAAATGTCATTCGAAGGCTTTCGATTCGGGGATCCGCCCATTGTGACTGATCCGCGATGGAATTATTCGCCGATCCGACATCGCAGAGAAGACGCAGTCGGATTTTCTTTCCGCGATACGCTGAAAGATCCGCTTCGAGCGGATGCCATTTGTAATCGGCAATATGACATTGAGTAAGCGTCTCTTCCTTTCCATTTTCGGCGACAACCTTGATCTGACAAAGAAATCCGTCGCCCGGAGTACTCTTGTCCTTCTTCCCGACTTCGCAACGGAACGCGGTTCCGTAACCGTCGAAAAAGGGAACAGACAGTTCGTATTCCAACCAAACGGACCCGACTCCCTTGATATAAGGCGGGTGCAAAAAATAACCGTCTTTGGGGATTGAATCGGTCATCATTTTTTTATAATACACCGCCGCTGCTCCGGTATTTTCGAATTCCTGAACAGGGGCTTTTCCGCGTTTCTGAAGCCATTTTTCAGGGGTTAGTGCCGATTGACCGGATGAGGCGGAAACCGGACTGAGTGAAACATTCCAGCGTCGATATTCCTGATCCGTTTCCAGCAGATATTCCCAACGTTCCAAACGATCATTTCCTTTGACATAAACAAAGATCTTGTCTGTTCCTGTTGCTTGAGGAGTTTCAAGACGGAAAAGATCTTCCTGTTCATAAAAATCACCGGTCAGTTTTCGTTCGGATTCTCTTTTCAAATATTTTCCGTTAAAACTGACGGAAACATCCATTGATTGACCGGGAGTCATTAAATTGATCGACCGAACCGAAAGAAGATTTTGTCCGCGCAGATCGGTCTGAATCCAGGAAAATCGGGCCACTTGAAAGAAGAGATTGTTCGGACGGTCCCAGTAGACGGTTCCCGGTCCGCACCATCTCGGAATAACCGTTCCGGTCGTTTCGATCTTGTCGCCGGGCAAAACGGCAACGGGAATTCCCGATCCGAAGATCTTTTCTTTTGTCCCCTGCCCGTCCGTCTTTTCAAGAAGATAACTGACGGCGTTCGGAACTGGCTCGACAAACAGATATCCCCGCGATTGGATTATTTTCGCCGGGCCGATCGGTTTGCGTTCGAAATCAAGAGCCGTCGCTTTATCCGCATCCAAACGGAACCCGGTCTGACCGCCAAGCAGAAACATTTCGTATTTCCGATCTTTTTGTTTCAGACAGTATCCTTGCCCGTTTCCGCAGGCGTTCTCTCGGGTTTGCCAATGACCGCGTCCATCGAAATAAAGGTATTCCGGGGTATCCGCGTAATCGAATCGGAATCCGAATCGGTTGAACGACTCAATCAAAAGATCTCCCTGTTTCGTCCAGACAAGATAACCGTTGGGAGTTACGCGGATCATTTTTCCCGTCCGGTCCTTGACCAACATTGGTTCAGTATTGCTCCCATTAACAGCGACCGCGGTTCCGTCCTTATACCGAACGACAAGCTGACTTCTTTTATAAAGATCGGAAGCAAGCGCCGCGCTCGTGTCATAAAGTTGTCCGTCCGGGCCGGCATATCGAATCGAGTCAACAGAAGATTGAGTAAATCGGGCCGCGGCTGCCTGAATCATAAAATAACTTCTGTAAGCGCCGGATCTTCCGAAATCGGGAACAAAATAGCCGGTATGACCAAAAGCGAAACAGGCGGCCAGATATCGGTCGAGATAGTAATTCTGTTCTTCCGGTTTAATGACTTTTCCGGTTCCGCGGATCGCGGGTTCGAACATATAGATCTTACCCATTCCGTAATTGCATTCAAGATCATGACACTTGAGAAGATCGAAATCGACCAGCCAGGGATTTTCGACAAAATGATAGCCCTGATCCTGCGCGTAATTTCCGTCCGTCAGTCCGCTGTAAAGAAAATTTATTGGTCCTTCGGAAAAGACCGGTCCGTTCCAGTCCCGTTTTTGAACGAGAAACAGTTCACCCCAAGAATAAAAATTGGCGGCGTAAGTTCCCGCGCCGGGTACCCGGCTGTCATAATCGACACGCCCCCAAGGCGGAACGGCAGTATGAACATCGCAGTATCCCGTATTGAAATGAAATTTTTTCTGGATCTCCGGGACAAGTTTTTCGGAAAATTCAACAGCGCGCGCCGCTTTCGGTCCGTAACATCGGGGCCATGATTTTTGCAGCTGATTGTCCGCCGTCCGGATCACAAGATCAGGATCCCAAAATTCATTGATCGGCGCGAAATCCATAAAGTTGTTGTAAGGTCCATAAACGTATCCCAATTTATCGATCATGAATCGGGCGAAATCATTTTGTCCTTTATCGCCTCCTTTATACGGATCCGGTTTCGTTCGAAAAGTAAAGCTTTCCCCTTCCCTTCGCCAGCCGACCTCATGATCGGTCACCAGCATTCGGGTCAGACCGGCGCGATGATATTTTTCCCAATATTCATAATCGATCCGACGGTCAAGAGCGGCTCCCCGGGAATACCAAATTCTCGTTCCGACAACATTTTTATAAGGTGACGGAGGATTGGCGATCACCGGAAGTGTTTCCTCAAATTTCGGACTGATCGCAATAAAGATCCGTTCGTAAACATCGTTGCGTTTACCATCCGTTTTAGGCAGATAACCAATTGATCCGTTGGCTTTCAATGTTACGGGACTGTTGCCCATGTTATTCACAAGATCGTCATTGCGCACTCCCTGAAGCGAAGAAGCGTTGCTTCGATACCAATCGGAATGAACCATCATAAACAAGGGATTCGGTGTTCCATTCTGTTCGAACACGAGCGCGAAAGGCCGGTTAACGCCGCCATAAATATAAGTATAATAAGGAACCGCGATCTGCTTTCCCGTCCGAATGGACGAGAGCTGACCGAAATCGATTTTCGCGGTTTTGCCTCCTTGGGAAAAGACGTCAAGAATAATCGACTTGCCGGACATGCTCCAATGATATTCACCGGTTGTTTCCGAAGACGCACTTTTAAAAAGCCATTGAGCGATGATCTTTTGACCATCAATTTTTACCTTTAAAAGTTTCGACGAAAGAACCGGTTCTTCCTGATCCTCTTTACCCGTTATAACCGTGATTCCCCCTTTGTCCGCCGGATAAAATTTTTCACATCCGTTCCAAGAGACGGAAAGATCGGACCAGGTGCCCGATTGGGGGTTATATTCCGCGGCAAGTTCGCCATCGGATCCTGTATATTTCATAAAAAATGATCCGTTCTTTTCAAACGTTTCATTTTTGGATCCCTTGACAGCGCAGTCCGGAAGAATCGTTTCTTCCCGGGTCGGAAATGGAAGACGTCCTTGTCCGGTATGAACTCCTGTCGGTTGGCCGGGAAACATGTCAATGCCCCGTTTCGGACGTTCCTGAAAAGTCAGCGGTTTGAAAACTTCCTTATAAAACGAAAGATTGTCAAAATACAATAAACGCTCGTCCGTATTTCTTGTATTGTAAATTCGAAAACCATTGAAACAGGTTCCCTTCTGACGCAGATCCTTGAGATCCTTGTCCGTAAAACGAATGATCACCTTGTTCCATTCTTTCCAGTTCACGCGGGAAAATTCGATACTTTTTTCCGATCCGTCCGGTAATTTGAAAAGAAGTTCAATAATTGGAATGATTATTTTCGGTCCGCTCATCCAGCCCCATTGATTCCCGTAAATCCAGCAGGAAACGGCGTCATAACCGTTTTCAGGAAGCTGAATCGGAATCTCCGGGCGAATGATAATCACCGGATTGTTATTGGAAGAATGATAGGCAAGACGTCCGACAGAACTGCCCCAGATCTGTTGTTCCCGGGACCGGTTGAATTCCGCCTCCGCTTCGTTCGTCTCGACGCGCCAGTTCATCTCCTTTTCGAAATCAATGAGTGCCGGAGTGTTGTCCTCATTTCTTCCCGCCCAAACGAGTTCATAAGGGCGTTCTCCGATTTTTTCCTCCGCCT
>CAZZEF010000059.1:0-1439 GCA_964652875.1 uncultured Planctomycetaceae bacterium | reverse complement strand
AGTAGTTGTAGTCGCCGATCACCACATCGGCCAAGGTGACCAGGGTACCCGCGAGTCCCAACAGAATCATTGAAAATATTTTCAATGGACAAATAAAGATCTTTTTGTTCAACATTGCAGCTTTCTTAAAATTGACCGATTCCCATTTTATATTTTTTCCAATATCGAAAAAATCGCCGGTTCACAAAAATCATCCGGTAAAAATAAAATATCGGCAGTATAAAATATTTCGAATGTTATTCTTTACAAACATTGATTAATGAAAAACATTTTATCAAATTTCAGAAATTTTGGAATATCACACGGCCATATTTTCAACGGATTCAATTGGAACAAAAAGTTCGCCGAACCGCTTAAGGCAAAAAGTCTGTAAGGATTCGGCAGGTTTTTTAATGTTTCCGAACGTGATTCCAAGTATTCCAACGAGGCGCCGCGGTCGAAAGAGATCATCAGGGGGCGTTCGGCTTGAATCGTTGATAGGCGCCGGCCGCGAACATCAAAACGAGAGCAAGTGCGGCAATGGCCCCGACCCGATAGATCTGTCCGATAAAAGCGAGATCGACGAAGATCACTTTCATTGTTGTCAAAGCAAACAGACCAATCGCCATCCATCGCAGCAAAGCGGAACGCAGACGAAAACCGATAAACAGGAGTACGCCGGCGAAAACAGACCAAAGAGTCGTTACGGCCAAATTGGCTTTCCAGCGTACTTCCCGGCCGGTCGCGTCGATTCCGTCCGGGCAAAGATAACCAAAAACATCAAAGGTCAAAATCAGCCAGCAGATCACAATTCCCGCAATTCCGAAACAAGAGGCGAAAACACGTTCTTCTTTCGAAAAGAGATCCCTGCCGAATCGGCAGACCATTGTTCCTGTCGTCATCAGGAAGATGGAATACAGAATGACCGGAAGTGCGTCGAAATTAAAGATCGGGAGCGAAAAGACCGGCATCTCTTTGTTCCAAAGAAATTCATAACCGATCACCAAGGGAAGTTGAATCATGACCAGTCCGTAAGCGAGCCAGCGCAGGGATCTGATCCGCATGAAAAAACCGCCGACGAAAAACAGTGTTTCAATTCCCAGCCAAAGACACCAAAGCGCGTGTATCGAATAAAAAATCGTTTGCGGATACAGTTCTTTTCTCGTTGTAAAATACGAAACAGTCTCCAAGGAAATAATGATCCAAAACAGAAACGCGCCGGTCCCCATCCAAAGTGACCCGCATTCCTTTTCTTTCAGACAAATTTTCCGGCGCAAAACGGATTGATCTTGATCGTTTCGATCCTGTTCGGATTCCTCTTGGTTTATTCGTTTGCAGTATAAATATTCCCAGCGGCCAAACAGAAACAGAAAGACCGAAATTATCGCGTAAGTCAGCGCGTAAGCTCCGGTCAGCGGAATATGATGGTCACCGTAAACGACATTAAAATTCATCAGTTC
>CAZZEF010000058.1:6713-21246 GCA_964652875.1 uncultured Planctomycetaceae bacterium | reverse complement strand
ATAAAAAACCCAACGCTCTTGATCCGCGCAATAAAGGAGGGCACGGACTCGATCTTTATTCCGTTGCTGATCTGAAGAAACCGGTGCTGACCGGACGGATCAAATTTCCTGTTCAGACGGTCGAATATACACCTGACTATTGGGCGGTCGCGGTCAATGACGAGAAAATCGCTTATGTTGCCGACGCGTACAACGGCTTTTTCTGTGTTGATGTTTCCGATCCCAAAAATCCCAAAGGAATTGCTCATTCCGTTTTGCCTTATTTGCCGAAGACGACAATTACCGATCCTGTCGGCGGATCGGCGTCTGTTGACGGATATTTCTATCTTGCCGGATGCCGGAAGTCCGTTTACGTCGTTCCCTCCCAATTCGCCAAAAGACTGAATCCGGAACGAAAGGCGCCTTCTTTGACGGCGGAACCCGTTGCGCCCGATGCGAAGATCTCCGATGATGTTCGCAAGACGTTTAAAATTTATGATCCGGAAGGACAGGTGGTTGCCGCCTCGGTTCATGATGAAAATTCCGTATGGATCGCGGCGGGCACGTCCGGAATTCAACTGTTGGATATTCAGTCCGATCCTCCTGTTCCGACACTTATTATTCCGACTCGGGGGTTCGCTTACGATGTTAAAAAGGTGGGGAATCGACTTTATACCGCGGAGGGATTTAACGGGGTCGGTATTTATTTGATCCAATCCGACAATACCCTTCATTTTCTGGGTCGATACGATTGCGGCAAGACGGTTCGGCAAATTGTCGTTCCGGACAAAGGATCAATTATTCTTGCAAAAGCCGCCAATAATCAGATCCATTTTATTGATGTTTCCGATCCTTCACTGCCGCGCAAGGTTTTTATGGACGCCAAAATTTCCGGCATACTTTACGGACGCGATCTTGTTGACGGTTTGATCGACGAAAAATATATTGTCTGTACGGCGCATGGAACGGGTATTCTCTGGTTCGATCTGTCCGGAAAAAAGCCTGAGAGAAAACATCTCTCATTTTTGAGTGAAGTGTCGTTTTTCAACGGGGCCGCTGTTATGAACGGGAAACTCCTCTTCTTTCGGAGCTGTAATTTCTGTTTCTGCGACCCGCTGGAATCAAGAGATCAGCGGGAAATGAATTTTTATCCTGTGAAAGGATTGTCGAATTATGGGAAGCCTTCTGTCGACGGAACCATTGTTTCTTATACGGATCGAAGAAACGGATCGATCATGGAATTCGATCTGAAAGATCCGAAGAATCCCCGGATCATGAAGTATTTCGAGATCAAAGGTCATCCCGAGCTTACTGTTTTTATTAAAGGGAAAATGATCGTTCCTTGCGGATATGCCGGACTGTTCGTTGAGCGGTAGCGCGTTTTACAATCGGAGATCTTTCGAAAAGATCTGCGGATCAGCGTTGCAATATTCTCTTTCTCTTGCGGTTGTTTTGCGAATGATCACGAAAAAATAATTTTGAAAACGAATCGGATCAGGCTTGTATCCGCCGGGATCGACTGCTATAATATTTTACGAATTCGATGATTTGCTTCCCGTTTTATATTGGTCATTCCTTGGGGAATGGTTTGTTTGTCGCGGTTTAGTTTATTGCTGTTTTGTACTGCTCTTATTTTAAATTTTCCGTTATTTCCGCCGATTGACTGCGTGAATCGGCTGTTCTTTTGACGTTATAACGGAAAATTCGTCTTGGAACCGGTATAATCAGTGAAAGGGTCTCTGATTTTTAATATCAAATGATGCCGAGATTTTTAATATCAAATAATGCCGATTTCATAATGAATTTCTTCTGAATTATAAAATCGGGAAAGTACCGTTAATTGGGCCGGGCAAGATCTCCGCGTTTTGGGAATGACGGCATTAATAACGTATCGTTGTGAAAAGAACTTTCGGTTTTAGACCGATTAAAATTTAAGAATTGAAAGATTGAAAAGAGGAAACGAGATGGACAAAAAACTGACAAGGCGTTCGTTTTTGCAGCGGGCGGTTGCGGCGGGATCTCTGCTGTCGGTACCGGGTCTGATTCCGGCGCGGGCATTGGGGCTGGACGGGCAGATTGCTCCGAGTAATCGGATCACGCTGGGCGGGATAGGGATCAATCATCGGGGCGGATATGTCCTCGGATATTTTCTTCAGCAGCCTGATGTTCATTTTCTTGCGATCAGTGATGTTCGGCGAGACCGGCGGGAGGCGGTTAAAAAGACCGCCGACGATCTTTACGGAACGAAGGACACGGCCATGTATCGGGACTTTCGGGAAATGCTTGAACGCAAGGATATCGATGCCGTTCTAATCGCTACCGGCGACCGCTGGCATACGACCGCTTCCGTTTACGCCAGCCGGGCAGGTAAAGACATTTACTGCGAAAAACCCTGCGCCCTGACGATTGATCAATGCCGAATTCTGGCCGAAACGATGAAACGCAACGGAACGATCTTTCAGGGAGGAACCCAACGCCGGAATGTCGATAACTGCCGGTTCGCCTGTGAATACGTTCGATCGGGAAAACTCGGTAAAATTCATACCGCGCACGCTTCCATTTATTATATGTATTATCGGACCGACTGGCTGCCCGCCCAGCCGACGCCTGATCGCGATCTGGTCGATTGGGATCTCTGGCTCGGTCCCGCCCCCTGGCGCCCTTACAACAGTGAATATGTTATGCAGGGCCGATGGCGCGCTCATTATGACTTCGATTCCGGCGCCCGTCATCTTGACTGGGGCGCTCATACCGTCGATCTCTGCCAATACGGACTCAATAAAGATGGCGATGCGCCTGTTTCCTATCATTCCGAAGGCAACAGTATTTTCGCTGAATATTCCGACGGCGTTAAACTGATCATGCGCCCGGACGGATGGCTCGGACTCGGTACCTGTCCGGTCCGCTTTGAAGGCGACGAAGGATGGCTCGAATTCGGTGATAGCGGAAACGTCATTATCTCCCTTAAATCCTGGAAGGGTGAAACGAAAAATATTTTGACCCCTCCTGATCCGACCAACAGACTTTCTTTCGGTGAATGTCCGAAAAATCATGTCCGGAATTTCGTCGACTGCGTTAAAAACCGACGGCAGCCCGTCTGCAATCCGGAAGTCATTCGAAGTTCTCATACCGTCTGTCACGCGGCGGCTCTTTCCTGGATCCTTCAGCGCGATTTAAAATTTGACCCGAAAAAAATCGAATTCATCGGCGATGAACAGGCTAATCGTATGAGAGCCCGTGTCGCCCGCGCCCCCTGGGTGATCTGAAAGAACTAAAAGGAGAATTTATTATGACTAAAAAAATATTCTGGATCCTCTTGATCGTTTCGTTTCTCTTTCTGACTGACGATGCCGGCGCGCAGACCGGAACAATCAATCGCAAGGACTGCCGCGCCGCTCTTTCGAAGGTGAGCGCAACCGGGCAAAATTCCGATGAAGTCCTTCATGACGCTTATCTGGCGCTTTGGCAGCTGGTTCTGACCGGTACGGAAGAGGACGTCGATATAATCGCGCCGTTTTTGAACTGCGAACAGCTTGGATATTATGCCCGAACGGCGCTGATCAATATTCCCGGTCAGAAAAGTCGTCAGGCCCTTCGCGCCGCTCTTGATTCCGCCAAAGGAAACGCTCTGATCGGGGTTGTTCAAACACTGGCTGATCTGAATGACAAGGAATCAAGCGCAAAGATCATGTCTTTGTCAAAATCGGATCAAGTTGCGCTCAGCGCCGCCGCGCTCAACGCTCTGGCAAAAATGGGAGGAAAGGCCGCCGAAGACCGGATCCTTAACGCTCTTGAGGCCGGGCAAAAAGAGATCCGTGACAACGCGGTCGATGCTCTTCTTTATTTCGTTGAGCGCGCTCTTGAAACCGGAGACCAAAAGAAGGCGTCGGATCTGCTCTCGATCCTGACGAAATCAGATCTTTCCAGCGCGAAAAAAATCCTGGTTGTTCGGGCTCAGGATCGATTGGCCGGTAAATTCTATCCGCCGTCGCCCCGTCCCAAAGATCTCAATACGGCCGGATCGGCGGATCAGTTCAAGGATCTGCTCGTTCGATTCGTCGCCGCATCGGAAAATGATAAAGAGACTCTGATGATCACCGCCTTGAATTGGGCAAGAGACAGCCGTCCCGGATCCGGTTACGAAAGGATCCTCGCCGATGCTTTGCCGAACGCGAAAACAAAGGAAGAGAAAAATTTCTATCGTGATCTGCTTGTTCAGGTTGGAACAAAAGAAGCGCTTCGGACTGTTGCCTCAACGCTGGATGGATCAAATGACAATGACGCCGATCACGTTACGCGCATTTTGGGTGAATGGATCTCCCTGGATGCCGAACCGTATCTGACCGCGCTGGCGAAAAGTTATCCGCAGGCGAAATATCGGACACGGGCCTTTCGCGGATACGCGCGGCTGGTTCGTCAAATGCTTGATCAGAGTGCCCCCAAACTGGCAATGATCGAAAAGATCCTGCCGAACGCGCAGTCGCCTGCCGATAAAAAGATCTTTACTGATCTGGTCAGGCATATCGAAAACGTTCGGCGCGACAAGCTGATCTTCGACGGTAAAACATTCAATGGCTGGGAAGGAAATCTTGATCTGTTCAAAATTGAAAACGGATCCATTGTCGGCGGTTTTACTGATAAACCGGTTCCCCGAAACGAATTCCTTTGTACCCGGGAACGATACCGTGATTTTACCCTGACGCTGGAATGCCGAATCGAGGGAAAAGAGGCTAACGCCGGTATTCAGTTTCGTTCCGAACGCGTTGCGAACCATCATGAAATGATCGGATTTCAAGCGGACATGACCGAAGACGGATCGTATTGGGGGTCCCTTTACGACGAGTCGCGGCGCAATAAATTTCTTGTCCGCGCCGAAGCGGATCTGATCAAAAAGATCTATAAGCCCGGTCAATGGAACGAATACAAAATTGTTTGCTGGGGAAGCCGGATCAAGATCTTTCTCAACGGGGTTCTGACCGCCGATTACCTTGAAACCGATCCCAATATTCCGCTTGAGGGGGTGATCGGACTGCAAATTCACAAAGGCGGTCCCAGCTGCTCATTTTACCGGAATATCCGGCTCGAATCGTACACGTCCCGAATCATTAAATGAGTTTGGGATCAGACGTTTCTTTGATCTGTTTCGGTCGCTGAATATTTATTCGGTCAGTGAAATCGTTCTCGGCGCGAAACAGATCCCTCTTTTTTATTCTGATAAAAAGAACAACAAAAAACGCGGATCGTTTAAGCGGATCCGCGTTTTTTATTGTCTGATCTTTTCAAATAAGAGATCCGAAGGATCAGAACTGAAGGATCATGTCGCAGCCGAGGGTGAACAGATCTTTTTTATTTCCCTGATCATAAGCGTAATAACTTTTGCCGGTTCTGTTATAGATCCGTTCATAATTGGACCAGTCGTATCTGATTTCCGGACGGATGAGAAGACTGTTCGTCGGTTTCCAGTTCGCGCCGAAGGTAAGATCGTAATAATCCTGCCCCTGGGTATTGTATGAGGTTGTCCGAATAAGGGACGGATTGGACAGCCATCGGGAATAACCGGAATCCTGGAACCATTCCATTCGCATGCCGAACGAAAGACATTCGCTGTAATCGTAAATCAGGTAACCGGCGATTGTATACCAGTTCGCGTTCTCGAAAGTGAGCTGGCGGTCTTCGTTAAGATACTGCGCGCCATTTTCGAAGCAGCCAAGATCATGTTCAAGCATAAAGCGCCAGCAGCAGTTCAGCTGTTTGCGGAACACAAGGCTGTAATTAGTCATGTTTCCTTTAATGATCGGATCTTTGCTTGTGCCGTCGATCTGAACCGCCCGGTCGCCGTTCATCAGCGTAAAGGCGACAGAAGCGTCTTTGTCGTTGTTTTCCCAGACGAATCCGCCGAGCATTGAAACGTAACCTGTTTTACTGTCCCAGGTATTCCAGCCCTGATCGCAGCCGACGAGGATCGAAAGATTGTCGTTGAGCTTTTGTGTGGCCAGAACTCCGGTCAAGGTTTGCGGGGTTCCGAAAAGCATTGAATACGAGTTCGAGTAGAAAAAATTCTGCGGCGACATCACCGATTCGACTCCGGTCGGGGAGTAATAATGTCCCATCTTGATCGAAAGACCTTCCAAAATCGGAAGATAGGCTTCTCCGTAAAGCTGCGGCATGGCCAGTCCGTATCGGGGGAATCCTCCTTCTTCGGTCATGTTCCATCGGGGGGTTGCTTCGTAAACCGACTGGGCAGGTCCTCCTCCGGCTGTTGTCCGGCGGTAATTCTGTGTTTCGAGTCCGACCGATCCGGCAAGCAGATAATCGGTTCCGTAAAGCAGATCCGCGCGTGCGCCAAAACTGACCCGGTTTTCTTTTTCCGTTTCGATCCCCAAAACAGCATAAAACTGATTCATTTCGAGATTAGTCGCGTCGACGTTCCCCGGATAACTCGGGTCCCCGGAAACGGAACTGGTCGTAATCGGAGGCTGCGCGTTCGAAGTTACTCCGCCGGCAAGCCACCAGTCATAATAAAACCGGTCCCGAAGCGATCGGCGCTGGCAGACCGTTTGATCCATGCGGTAACTTGTTTCGGACATCGTCGGCGCGGATGATCCCGCAGGCATCGGCGGGACTGCCGCCGCTTGGGACGTTTCGACGGCCGCTTTCGGTTGCGGCTTTGTTTGTTTCGCGCTTGACGGAAGTGAAACCGGGATCATTTTTACGTTCTGTTCTTTCGGTGCCGATTCGCTGAACAGACCGTTGATCGGCGCGTTGATCGGGATCTGAACCGAATTCGTTTTCATCGCGTTTGTCGATGATCGGGAATTTTCCTGATCGCCGGTCATTGTTTCCGTCTCTTTGACGTATTGCGAAATTCGCTCACGATGCTGCTGGTCTTCGCGGCTTTTGCTGTTCTCCGACGGAAGAAGAGGCATTGCGTCTCCGGTGATTGCCGGTGCCATTTGTGCGGAATACGGCTCTTGAATGTAACTGCTGCTTGATGCAAAGCCCGGCAGATCCTCTTTGATCGGATTCCGCGTTTTCGGAGTGATTGGACCGACGACCGGCTTCTCAAGATGAACCGATCGACCGGCTGCGTGATACGCCTGATCAAACTGACGAACTTTCGCTTTTTCCGCCGCGTCCAAATGAAGTTTTTCAACTTCCGATTTACTAAGCTGAATCGGCTTCGGATCTTGAATGATCGGTTTAACGATCGGGATCGGTTTTTCCGCTGCAGCTTCTTTCCTGGCCGTAACGGCCGGTTTTGATTCCTTGATCGGAATCAGATTGAGTTTCAGCGCCGGTTCCGTTTTTTGTGCCGGACGCGCCTGTTTCATGGTCGCCGGTATTTGCGGAACTCGTACTTCCGTTGTTGTCTGCGGAAGTGCGATGGATGGTTTTGCGGATGGCTGTACCGTTTCTTTACTGTTCTGCCTGGATTGGTCAAGAGGACGGGTGCTGTCCTCTGCTTCGAGTGTTCGAAGAATCAGTTTCTGATTCTCCTTTGAGGCCGATAACTTTTCCGTTGCGGCAAGATCCGGAACTTCAATACATGAAGTCGCCGCAAAAGCAAGTACCGCAATTCCTGTTATTATACTTCGCATTTCGTATCTCTCCTTAAATACAAACGATGCGTCCTTCAAAAAATGAAGTTTTTTTATACCGGTCCCTTCTGAAATTTCCGCCGCGTGCCTTGCCGGTTTTCCGGCTTGGATCCGTTTGTAATTGTTACGGAAAAATCAATGAGAACCAGTATGCCCGTCACTTTCCCGGGTCGTTCAGGATCTGTTCTGCGTCATGCCGGACAGATCCCTGACAAAAAGCGTTGGGCAGTCGTAATCCATATTCGGATCGTTCATTCCCCCTTTGAAGATCTCGTTTCTGACCGCGGATCGGAATTTTGGGAATTCAATGAACAGATCATTTCCATTAAGGATTGATCATTCCGGATTCTCAAAAAATCGACACACAAAAACAAAGGGCGGATAAGGGATCTTCTAAACGGACGTCATTATAAAAGATCCCGGGACGTACTTTCCCATAAAGATCCGTTGGTTCAACTATCGGAATGACAGGATTCATAAAATCATTACAAAAGGGCCAGAAAGAATAAATAGATAAAAAGATAAAATCGGAAATACGTATAAACGGAATAAGCATTATATTTTAACAAAAAACGCGTCCTCTTTTGGCTGAAGACGCGTTTAATGAGATGCTAAGAAAAGTCAGGAAGTCGATCTATAATAATATTGTCGGATTTAGTTGGTCAAAATCGGACAATAAAGTCACCGCCGACAGTAACGAGTTCTTTTTTCGTTCCGTCTTTATAGGCGTATTTCGACATCAGGTAATTACCCCTGGAATTATAAAACTTGTATTCATAATCGGACCAGTCGTACCGGACTTCCGGTCGGATCGTGATCCAACGGGTCGGTTTCCAGTTCAATCCGAGTGCGACGTTATAATAATTGTCGCCTTCCATCTTTCTGGTTACATTGCCTCGGTTGTTAATAACTTCAGTCGGGCTCGGATTGGCCAGCCAGCGGGCATGTCCGTCATCCTGGAACCATTCGAAACGGGTGCCAATGGCCAGTGTTTCGTTGATCTGATAAAACAGGTAGTTTGTAACCGAATACCAATAAGCGTTACTTCGTTTCACAATTTCATCGCTTCTCATATCGAGACTGTAACTTCCGTTTTCAATAGTGCCGAGGTCATGTTGAAGCACGTATTGAAGATTCGGACCCAGTTTCTGCTGATAAACAAGGCTGTAATTGAACATATCGCCTTCTTTGACCGTGTAATTGCTCGCCCCCGGCATGAGATCCGCTTCGTAGATCTGCTTGCCGTTTTGAATGGCGAAGGAGATCGAGGACGAGACGTTTTCCGGTTCCGCGGCGTTGGCCCATTTGAAACCTGCTAAAAATGAGGTGTCGTTTTCATAGCCTTCCCAAGTATCCCAGCCGCGGTTGATCCCGAACAGTAACGACCAGTAATCGTTGAGTTTCTGGGTCAGCAGGCCGCCGGTGAGCGTCTTCGCTTCGCCGTAAAGCATACTGTAAGAATGAGTATAGAAGAAATTGTAAGGCGACATAACCGATTCATAACCGAGCGGAGAATAGAAGTGCCCGAATTTAATCGATGTGCCCGCAAGGAACGGGAGATAAACTTCCCCGTAAGCCTGCGGAAGTGCCACTCCGTATTGCGGATAGCTCCCTTCTTTGGTCATGCTCCAACGGGGAGCCGCTTCATAGACCGATTCGGCGGGACCGCCCCCGGCCGTTGCGCGCCGGTAATTATTCGATTCAAGTCCAACTGCGCTGGTCATTAAATAATCCGTTCCATAAAGAATGTCGACTCGTCCGCCGAGTCCGATCGCGTTCGGATTTCGTTGTGCGTCGATCCCCATGATTCCGTAGATCTGATTCAGCTGGAAGGACTCCGCGCTTTCATTGCCCGGATACGAAGGATCACCCGCTTCTGCGCTGGTGGTGATCGGGGGCATATTGTTCGATACGGCGCCTCCTTCGACCCAGCCGTCAAAATAAAACAGGTTGCCCCGTTTTACATGACAGGGAAGAAGGCCTTCGCCCCGCATGCAGTAAGAACAGTTCATTCCCGAGGAGATCAGATCTCCGCTGTAATTTTCGACCGTTTCGTTCGAATTCCCGGACGGAGCGATCTGACCGTTTATTCTGGATTCTTCCGCGTCCAGAAACGGGGTCGAGGCAAGCGCCAAAATAATTACCGCCATCGACAATAAATTTGGACTGTGCATTCTTATGTCTCCTTACAATATACTTTATAGGACTTCCTGTCAGTCTCTAAAACTTTTGAGAAGTAGTATTTTCTCTCTTTTTTGGTTTTTTTACTTAATAACTTTATGCGAGTCTTCGAATCCGATACTCTGTACCTTTCGAATCCTTGACGACCGCCTTGAAAGTTTTCCTTACTGTTTATCGGCTTTTCCTTCACTGTCAGTTTATTCCACTTTTTCATTTTTCAAGGAATTTTGACTTTTATTTTTTTCAGGAAAAAAGTTCCAATAACGCTAATTTATCAAAAGTAGATTTTTCACCAATCAATGTCAAGGGCAAATTTTCTTTTTTTTACTCAAATTTGATTTTTCTTTGAAAGAGGCAAATTTGATCCGATTTCCGTATGAATTTTGCGTCCGCGCAAACTCAAAATATTACTCCCTGAATTAGGTAATAACGCGTTCCTGAAGAGTCGCGGCGCCAACGTCACCTCCCGTTTCGTCCTCCCTTTTTCGTCTATTTTCGTTTTTGCTTCTTCCCCCCCTGCAAGATCAAAAACCCCCTTTCATGATTTCGAGGTTACCTGGGGATAAATGTTTGGATTTTATATGAATTTTACCCCGGTTAAAAAAAACTGTTTTTTCTCTCTTGACACTTTTGCGCGTAATATCTATTCTTTCCCCGGCTATATTTGTAATTTTCGCCTTTATTACATTTTTTTGAAACAACATATTTTTATGAATGGCAACTTTACTTTAGACAATAAGGGAAATGTTCCTTTTTGCCCCGATTTTCGGTCATGCCATGATCGACAAATAAATATTTTGATCTGCGAGAAGTCCTTCCCTGTCTTACAGTCAACTCCTTAACAAAGAAGAAAATTTGGGAAATTTACAAATAATCGGGAACAAGAAACGAGTTTTTCACTCTAATTATAATGTTATATTACAATGAAAAACTCTTAAAATATGATAAAATAAACAATATATGTAATAATAGGTAAAATAAGATGCCTTTATTCTTTAATTTTTCAAAAAATTACATAATAATTATAAGGATTGAACATTTATTTTGCCGATAGAATTTTTGAGTAAATAGACGCCTTTTTACAGGCATTTTTAAATTGGATTATTGTAACATTTAAGATAAACAGTGGGAATTCTTCTTGCTTTTTTGATCTGTACTCGAAAAACGAAGAGTCTTCCTTTGTTTGCGACATTTTCCGGGCCGGACGATTTTTTGGGTTAAATTGTTCGCCCGGCCACGGTAATTCGTTCATGAAAGGTACAAGAGGACTGAGGTCATGAGGAAATTTTTCGATAAGTTGATGAAAGCGTTTGGCAAGAGCACAACCAAAGAGAGCAAAAGAAATTTACAGCTGGAACCGCTCGAAGAGCGTCAGCTTTTGAGTGTCAGTTCGTTCGGCGATTCACTTTGCGATGTTGCCGGAACAAAATTGGCTGTTATCGATAACGGGGACAATACCGCAACGGTTTCCCGCGCTGTTTACATTGATTTGACCGGAGTAACCGGTACCGGCAGTACTTCCGGAAATTATTATTTAACGGTAACGCCGGACAAATATGATTTTAACGCCTCGAACATTAAGATCGAAAATACGGACACAAAGGATCAGATCGGATTTCAGTTTAAGAATAACGTTTCGGGCCTTACCGATGTTATTCTTGTCCAGCTTGCCAATGGCGGAAAATACAAAGTCACCTTCAGCGATTCGGCGAACAGTGACGCGACGATCCTTGAAACCAAAGATGCCGGCTCAATTTCCGTCTCTCTCGGTTTGATCGGCGATCAGCTTAACAAGGAAAATTCCAACGGTATTGACAAGGCCAATAACAGTACAGTGGATCAAGACGAACTTGATTATATTGACGCCGCTATTGAAGCCGACATCATGAAAACCATGATCGGCAAGAATGGATCCGCTTACACGACGCAGGATGAATTCAAGGATACCTATGGACTTGACTATTCCATGGTCGCCGCGAATCTTGATAAATTCGATTTCAACTTTGACGGTAAAGTTACCAATGACGATTACAATCTCGCCAAAAATAACGAGGGAATCGAAGGCACCTGGAAAATGACCGATGACGATCAGGGACCCGGTTTCCAGGGAGTCGAAAATCTCGGTACTCCTGTCAATAATACTTATTATGTTGATTCATCGACAAATACACAGAGCGAACCGGACAGCACCTATTTCGGTAATTCGGAAGCGGTCAGTAACACCAACGCTTTCGCCGTATTCGAAGACATTAGTTCGCTCAATCAAGCGGCTGTCGAGGTCAAAGATGCCGATGGAGAAACGCTGTTTACGGTCGATTTTCTCGATAGCGCCAATGCCGCTTTCTTGATTCAGTCCGATCCGGATAGCGATGGTTTTTACACCTACCGATTCGATTTGAGCGTTTTTGATCGTTGGGCCAATGCAGATCCGGGTAATGACATCACCAGAATCGTGTCGGCAACCTTTACACTGACGGATGACGCCGATAATCAAACGGTCCAGGAAATTAATTTCAGTGTTACAAAGGACGCGGTTACCCCTCCTGTTGTTGAAAAAATTCCTGATAAACCTGAAGATCCGCTTGTTCCGACTGAATCCGGTACGGCCAATCCCCAAGAGGGAGAACCAAATTTCAGTAAGAACCTCTCGGATCTTACTGACAATACCGACCCGATTAATCCGGTCCACCTTATTGCGAATGATGACGGTACTCCGTACTCTGGCGATTTGGTTTACGCGCTGGCTACCGACACGTCCGTCTACAAAGCGAAAAAAGATCTTGATATCGACGGCACCACTTACAAGGCTGGCGATGAACTTCCTTATACTGTAATCGATAAACTTGCCTTTGGAGAGGATTATATTACCCTTTATACTTCCGGTTCCCAAACGATTTACGTTTCTGCCGATGGTGCGATCAGCAAGTCGGTAACAGAAAACGCAAAAGCGATTAACTATCGTTATACCTTGGATTCCGATGGTAATATTGATTTTTATATTGATAGTGACGCCAGTTTTCTTTCGGATCCAAATGCTGCGGAATGGAAAACAGCACTTCTTCCAGCCGATTTTTACGTTACCGATGTTTACAATTACGCGAAATATCCGACCGATTTCGCAAAATGGACCGCGGGTTCCGTTGATATTAAAATTGACGGCGTAAATGATGCCCCAACCGCTGTTGACGACACCTCTTTAACTATGGATGCAACAGCAAATGCGAGCCTGTCGTTCGACCTTTTGGATAACGATACCGATCCCGATGCCAGCGATACCCAAACGATTATCAAGATTGAAGGTAATTCAATCAGTACCACCCAAGCTCTTTACGCGACTCTTGGTTCCGCTGCCGATGACGGCAGTTATTCCCTGTCCTTTATAACGGATACGGTTGATGAAAACACAGAAAAATGTATAAAACTGCTTCTTAACGCAAACGGTGATCTCCAGATCACCCTGCTTAACGGCAACCCGTTTAATTTCCTTAAAATCAATGATTTTGTTATTTTGAAATCCTCTTACACAATGCAGGATATTGGCGATTCGACGGACGACGCGAATTTTGAAATTAAATTTACCAATAAGGAAAATATCAAACCGACAGCAGATTCGGTGTTTATTGATAATTTGGTTGAAAACGGTACTAATCAAAAGGTAACACTGACCGCCTCCGATACCAATATTGGCGATAACAAGTATACGGGTGATATCCTTAGCGCCTCGCTGATTGAAAATTCTGTTGAGATTACGGCGAAATTGGGGGATGTTTCCTATACCGCTTCTTATAAAGTTTCTACAGATTCGAGATATGAAGTAACCGCCGGCACAAACACTTGGTATTATGATAACGGCTGGAAAGATTCAGGTAATGTGGAGGTCGTCGATACAAAACTGATTTCCTTCTTTAATGGTCTGAAGGGAATTGTTGAAAGTCAAAACACGATCTTCACTTTTGCCGCAAATGAATTTGGTGATGCTGGTAAATATGAATACGATGTGGCAAACGGCAAGACCTCACCGGAATTTACGCTTGAGTTTAACGACGGTACCTTGTTCGAATTCCTCGGAGAAGGTGAAACCGCAACGGTTACGCTTAAATGGAAAGTCAACGATGGAGCTGCGGATTCGGATAACGCAACGATAACCGCAACGATTACCGGCAAGAACGATGCCCCGACTCTGACCGCGGAGGAACAGACATTAACCTTGACGAATTTGATCAGTAACTCCGGCTCGGTTATTAATATTTCGAACTTGAATATTTCCGATCCTGATATTAACGACACCTTTAAATTTGCGGCGGGAACGTATACCGGAACCAAATACCTGACTTCCGAAGGACTTGTCGATGCTCAACCAACTTCCGGGCACTTCAATACGGTTGTATTTTCTAAGACTGACAGCGATCTGACCATAAAAGTAACCGACTATGATTCAAAAGACAGTTACCTGAAATGGGATCTTAACGGACTTGAGGAGTCAAACTTTAATTTCAATATCCAGATCAGTGATTCCCAGAGCGCTCTCAGCGATGCTGTTATTCCGTTTGCGGTAACCGGTCAAAATGACGATCCTGTTATTGCCGCAGGGCAGACCATCAATATTTCAACCGATGTTACTCTCGATGAAAATAAGAATTCGGTTTCGATTAACGCCGTTTCGATTCAGCTCGATAAAGACGCAAGCATTGGTTCTTCTACGGTAACGGTAAGCAGTTCCTTTAAGTTCGTATACAATGGTACTACTTACAGCTCTGAGAGCAACGATTTGTCTG
>CAZZEF010000058.1:0-6703 GCA_964652875.1 uncultured Planctomycetaceae bacterium | reverse complement strand
ATCAAAAACGCGATTGCCGATGCGTTAGCAGATAATTTGGGAACAGTAACCCTTAATTCCGAGAATAAAATTGTTTTTGGTGATAAGACTGCCGAAGGGGACAATGATTTTATTACCGCCCTTAAAGGCATTTATAATAATAATGCCAATCTCCAAAGCATTTTGC
This sequence comes from uncultured Planctomycetaceae bacterium, assembly GCA_964652875.1. Lineage (GTDB taxonomy): Bacteria > Planctomycetota > Planctomycetia > Pirellulales > Thermoguttaceae > JAUNBG01. The sequence goes on along the minus strand of CAZZEF010000058.1, from coordinate 6,537 downwards.
TGTCCGCGACAGTTGAAGTTACAGATTCGAATACGTTAACCGACAGTGAATCCCTTACGATCAATGTCGTTGAAAAACTTCCGCCGCAAGTTAGTTCGGAAAGTACTTTGGCCGGAAACGTCAACGAAAACAGTGAACTTAGCGTCAATCTTGATAAGGCGGTTGATCCTGATAATGGACTCTTTACTGTTGAGAAGGCGGAAGACGAAAGTTCTTTCAACCGGCCGGACGAAACAGGTCATGACTGGTATGATTTCAAAAATCTTACCGTAAGTGGTGTTGTAACAACTTATTCAGAAACAACTCCTGAAAAAGTATATAGCGATACGGACATTAAGAGCAGTCTTGATGTTATCATAGGCTCCGATATTACTTGCGGAAATAACGGCGAGTTTAAAATTGATCTGTCGATATCTGATGTTTTCGATTATCTCGGCGCTGACGATTTCGCGGTTATTACATTCTCTGTTGAAGTTTATGACAATGATTATAATGTTATGACTCCGGTTACCTTTACGGTAACTGTAAACGGCGAAGTCGATCCGATCCATTCCGCTTCGATGTCGGATAATATCAACGACTGCCTTGACAACTCGACGTCTTATGATCAAACGGATACAGATAAAAAGACCACCCCTGCCAGTGACTTGTCATTTGCGTTTAAGGATCTGTTCGCGCTGACCGACGCGACCGGAAACGCCGATCGTTATGATCTTGCCCTTACCCTTGCCGCAGACAAATATACGGGTACTGGATACCAATTCACCATTGACGAATTGGAGATAATTAAAGGTCTGCTTGTTATTGGTGAAGACAACAATATTTCCGCTGTCGCTGACACCACCGCAATTACCGCAATTACAGATATTCTGAAAAAGCTTAAGAAGGACAGCAGTGTCGAATTAACCTGGACGGTAACCGCGACCAATAAATCTGATCATGGAGAGCAGGTTACCAGCACGATTGTTCTTACCGTTTACGGTACGAATCAGGAACCGACCGCCACGGGCAAATTCACTGATAACGATAAGGTGCAGCCCGGCTGGACCTTTAAAACAGATGACACGAGCAGTATTCTTACCGAAGTGTCCATTACCGAGGGAACGACTTCGTCATACACAACCGCTCCCGAGACATTTGGAATTTCCGATATTGATGTTGGAGATGTTTTCACGATCAAACTCGTCCCGAACGTTTCATCCGTCGACGAATTGGATATTACGCCTTCTCAGACAACTGACGAAACAAGATATCTTACTATAATATCGAAAATTAGCGATATGATTACAGAAGCCGGTGGTCTTGAGGATTTCTTTGAAAGCTTCAGCATGACGGGAACAGACGACGCTGGAAATACCGTTGATACCATTTCCATCAACGGCAAAGATTTCAGCTTCCTGCGCACCGGCGAATCGATCTCCTTCGAAGTTGGTTATTACGCCTATAACAACGAGCCAGTAGGCACAGTTCTTCCTAATGGCACATTTAAATTCACCATCTCCGGTGTCGATACCTTGCCAGTTGTTGATACTAATATTGGTGAATTAACAGCCGGGCTTGAAGATGTTACAACAGGCGCGCAACAAATTAAGAATGGTATTGAAAATGTTGACACCAATGCAGGTTTCACTAATCCACAAAATGAAATATTTATCATTGAAACTCAAATAATTTCAGATCTTGCGATTAGTTCTAAAACGAACCAAACTGATAATAATATTATTATGCCAAGTGAAGTTTTGTCTTTCCTTGATATTAATGAATCCGATCTTAAGAATTTGTCAATTGATTTGATAAATGGATTGATTTATACGCAGAGTGCAGATCTTTCCGGGAAGCTTCTCAAGCTCAATAGTGATCAAAATTTGACCTTTAAAATTAATTATACGGTTAAATACGAAGGCATTGAATCGTTAGAAACAAAATCAGTAACCGTTACCGTAACCGGTACTAATCAGAACCCTGTTGTTTCAGGCGAAAATTCGGATGACGCAACAGAGGGCTGGTCCGTTATTAAAAATGAAAATGTGATTAGTAAAATATCCGTTGCAGAAAATGTAAAAACAAATTATGTTATTTCCGACAAAACGTTGGGTGTCAGCGATGTCGATTATAATGACACAACATCAATTCATCTTGTACCGAAAGTTACTTATGACACAGGAACTATCAACGGGTTGACGATCACCATTGATCCTGCGTTGACGGGAGAAGCGGCCAATGCTCGAATAAATGCTATTAATACGGATATTATTAATTTGATCGGAATTGAATTAAGCGATAACCCAGTGACAGTTGAATCAAAAATTAAAACATTTTTATCATCTATAATCACAACGGATGACAATCTCAATCAGATCATTACTTTGACAGGACAGGATTTCTCTTTCCTGCGACTTAATGAATCGATCAGTTTTGAAGTTGAGTATTACGCGACAGATGCCATGCTCAGTACATCGGCAACGCCGAACAAATCATTTTTCTTCGAAATTACCGGCATAGCAACCATGCCAGACGTCCCGGCCATCACCGGTGAGGCATATGATACTGAATCCGGAAATTGGGAGGCGATGCCTAAATCTCTTGATAATGGGCTGGATGCTAATGATGTTGAAGGCAATATCTTAACCTATGATTTTACTCCGTCGGTTATGGTTCCAACTTTCCGTTATGATGACGGAACCGGTTTGGCGGAAAAAACAGAGTCTGAAGTACTTGCGCTGATCAACAATAATTCTGTAAATTGGTCTGACGTTTTAAAGCCCAATACAGAAAAAACAGCGTTCGAATACAACGGCACCGCGCTGAAATGGCTTGCGGCAAACGCGAAGCTTGAAATAACATACAGCATTATTGCCACCAGCGCAAACGGAATAGTTTCTCCTGCTGGAAAGTACACTCTGACCGTTACCGGAACTGATACCGATCTTGATCTTGAGACTATTCCTGCTCAAACGGTCGTTGTTCGGTCCGCGACGGACAGTATCCATACGGACTATATTAAAGTTGGAACATTCAATGTCAGCACCGATCATGGCAGAGCCTATACTTTTAGTGTTGCTGCGCAAAGTACTACCGGGACCAAAACTGAAGCTACAGATGACTCAGCCCAAATTGTAAGTGATACTTTCCTTTGCGATTATTCGAACGGAACTGTTACCGTTTATATTAAGCAAAATGCCGTTTGGAATGGTACAGATAATACTGATCGTGATTTCCTGGTTGGCTATACCTATCCGATTGTAGTTTCCTATACCGATGGAGCAACAGACCCTGATAGCGGTTCTAAAACCATGAACCTGACGATTTCCGATAAATCCTTACCGGACATTACAGGATCAGCAACAGCGATTAGCGGAAACGAAGGCGATGAATCCAAGCCTGCTGCGACGATCACTGTATCCGATAAAGATGATATGGCGATCCCGGAAGGGTGGACTTTAGCGGTTGCCAACGTTAGTAATTTTGCTGGAACGACCGCATTTGTGCCTAGTGATATAGAAGTAATTAAAGCCGCTTTTAACGCTTCAGTAATGACATCTGCAGCGGACAATAAGAGCGCCTCGGGAACGATTGAACTTGATCTTACCAACGATGTTTTCAATCCCCTTGAGGCGGGCATGACATTAATTTTTGATGTGACCTATACTGTTACTGATGGAAAATACGGTTTGTCCAGTATCGGCACCATCACGGTCACGATTACCGGAACAAACGATGCGCCGATTGCGACCACTACTCACTTGACCACGAATGTTCATGCGTTAACTCCGCTGAACGTTAGTGATCGTGCCAATGATGTTGATGGTACCATTGACACGACCAAACTCAACGTTTATGATGAAAATACGGCAATAGAACTCAATTCTGCCAATACAACAGCAACGTTGTCCGACGGCACGAAAGTCACGTTCGCGGCAGACGGTACCTTTACGATTGATTACACTGGCACTGAATTGTATTCGAAGACCTCCGGTATTGAAAATAAAAAGATTAAGCTGGGTGTCTTTGATAACTCCGGTGCCGAAACCGTGACAGAATACGATGTTGACGTTACCGGCGATTACGTCGCCCCATCGTTTGTCACCATTGCGGATCAAATTGGTTCGGTCGGCGGAACTTCCACCAAGTTCATTGACGTTGACACTGTTAACGGTTATAACAAAACGATTACCATTAATCTTTTGGATAAAATTACCGCGGCAGATGATATTAAAGCCAATCTCGAATTTGAGATCAGCTTTACCGGCAAGGATGGCAGTACGGTTACTCTCAATAAAAATGTTTCAACCGCAAGCAACCTGAACGATATCTTTAAATCGGTTTCTTATGACGTTTTGAACAAATCGCTTGTAATAGAGTATATGGATCAAAACGCCTATACCGGAAAAGAAGATTTCTCCGATGTTGCCATTACCGTGAAAGCAACAGATACCAAGACCAGTAATGAGATCTCCACCACCTTTAAGGCCGAACTGGCGGAAAAGAATGTTGTCGAAATCGCCATTGTCGCCGCAAATAATAATTTGTTAAGTTATACGACGACAACACAGTATAAGAATAGTGGGCTTGTTTGTAGTTATATTTCCTCCGCGAGTTTTGACAGTTTAAGCACAGCGGCCGCAAATTCCACAATTAATCTGTCGACAAATTCTGGAGAAAAAGTCTATCTTAATATGTGGTTCAGAGACAACAGCGATCAGTATTTTGGATTGTCTGCCAGAGAGCAAAAAGATTTTGTAAATAATAGTGAATCCACTAATTTAATCGGTGAATATACTTTGCAAAGTTTGCAGTTTCTTATAAAAGTGGATCCTGATACAATCAACGCCGCTTCTTATGAAACGACATATGAAAAAATAGTCGATGGAGACTCGTTTACAATTGATAATGTAGGTAAAATTATTAGTGACAATTCCGGAGTAAATAAGTATACTCGTATATCAGCAGAACCTTTAGAGGCAGGATATCTTTGGTTTACTTTGGGTGTTAATACTAACTATACAGATTATATTTCCGAAACTCATAATCATGGCTTTGACGGAACTGGATTGTATCTTGGGTCAATCTCTATGACGCTCAAAACGGATGTAACCAATTTTAGTTTTGCGATGGAACCAATCGATATTTCATCAGAAGAACTCAACACATATTTTAATGTCGGAAATGTTAACGGCTATAAATATACAAGATGTATTGATGATGATTCATCCATCAGACAAATTGGAGATATCAATAATGATTCGCAGTTTTACATTGATCGATACTATCCGACCTCTGCTTCTTTAAATGGAATTGGGCAATCGGAAACCATCATAAACGGCGGAATTTATCTTCGTACTGTTAATGACGCAACCGAAACCGACAACGCCGGCAAGATTGAGAAACTTGGAACCAATATTGATTACGTTAGTGAATGGGACATGTATTACACCGAAATCTGGGTTAAAGCCGATCGGGCCATATCCAGTGTTTCCGTTGATTTGACCTACGATCATTCGCTCTTCAACGCGGCGGATGTTGAATTCGGCAGCGCGTTTTCCAATGGAAATTACTCCATAAATAGCGGATCTGTTTCCGGAATTAGCGCCGAATTTACCAATACGGCGTCCGGTGACGGTTATTATCTGCTTGCCCGGGTAAAAATGGAAGCTGTTAAAAACGGCGGAATCAATTTCGCGGACGCCAATAGTCCGCGTTCGCTCGGCATGGAACTTTCAAACGGATTGTTAACCCTGCAAAACGGAGCCACCGCCAGTGCCTATTTGGGTAAGGCCTCGACAACAGAAGCCTGGGCAGTCGCTTATGATGCCGATGACGACGGACTTATTTCAATGATGGATTATGTGGCTTTTGCGCAAAACTTCGGCAAGTCCTCGGTCGGTAATCTCTTGGTTTCACTGTTTGACTTTGATTCCGACGGTGTTGTTACCACTCAAGATTATGTGGCATTCGCACAGCGTTTCGGTGTGTCCCAATCGCAAGTAACTTCCGGGCAAGACAAAATGTGTTATCCAGCATCCTTCAATCAGCGGTACATCGGATCAACGTTGAAAACGCAGGAAGATTCCGCCTGGATCGGTGTTGTTCTCGACGCCGCGGAAAAGGCTTGGCAGGAAAAACTCAATCTTTCCGATTCGGAAATCCGGTTTGAATATGAAGGACAGTCGCACCTTCTTGAAACCTCGATTGAGCCGGAGGATGCCTCATATACAAGTCTGGTATGGCTCAGCGACAATCCCAGAGTAGCAAGTGTCTCAGATACAGGCCTGGTTACGGCAACCGGAGAAGGAGAATGTACCATTACATGCCAAAGCAGGGACGGAGGAGGTGCCAGGGCAAGTTGCAAGGTCAAATCCAAGTTCAAGGATTATTACTTCATACTGCATCCCGGCGAATACATTGTCGGGGAAATTGGAGACAAAATCCATATCTGGTGCGAGATATTCCCGCCAAATACTCCATTTGACCTTGGATATGAGGAACTGGAACTTGACAAAAGCAGAGGAATCTATGACTACGAGCCGGACAAGGATG
>CAZZEF010000057.1:0-21246 GCA_964652875.1 uncultured Planctomycetaceae bacterium | reverse complement strand
CAAAGGAAACAGCGGTTTGACGATCTGTTCGCCAATAACAGTCGCGTATTGAACAATTTCCCATTGCGCGTTCGATTCCATTCTCAACGAAAGAAAATGAAAGAGATTATGAAGATCAATTTTCCAATAGGCTTCCGTATAGGTCGACAACGGGAGATCCTTGCGGGCCTGTTCCCGGGCAATGCCGAAATCGATTCTTTTGGAATACAGAGATCGGGCGGCCTGATGAAATTCTTTTTCTTCCCTGCTTAATGCCGTTCCGCAATCCGCATCGAAACAACCGTCGCTTCCCTGCCGATTCGATGTTGATTGTTTACGCCATTGATCGGGATCCGTTTCGTAGGCGGAATCAATGGCTATTGAGTATCGGGTACTGTATTCATTTACCGAAGCCGTTCGATGACGGATCCATTGACGCCAGCAGTCCATTGGGACCCGAACCATAAATTTGATCTCCGCCATTTCAAACGGGGTCGTATGCTGATGCCGCATTAAATAACGCAGCAGTGTTCTGTTGTCGGAAACTTTCCGCGTTCCTTCTCCGTAACTGGTTCGGGCCGCCTGAACAATCGCTTCATCGTCGCCCATAACATCGACCAGACAGACAAAACCGTCGTTAAGAACAGGAAATTTTTTCCAGCGCAGTGATTCAAGCATCTCGCGATTCGACATGGACACACTCTCTAATTTTTTTTATTTGCTTGCGGTCGATATTTTCATCTTCAGATCGTTTACACCGGTTCAAACGATCTTGTTGACTGTTGAAAAATCGCCGTCAAAAGTTAATGACAAAATGGTTACAGCTCTTATTAATAATTTTCCGTTTTTTCAGCCGATTGACTCCGTGAATCGGCTGTTCTTATGACGTTGAAACAGAAAATTGGAATACGCACTCAAAGGAACAGACCGTTAATTAAAAGGTGAACTCATTTGAACAAAAGCGTCAATACGTTCGGCGGCCTGACGTCCGTTTTTAATGCAATTGGGGATCCCGACTCCGTCAAGCGCATTTCCAGCCATTGCCAAAGAAGGATACGCCGCCAATGCCGAATTAAGATCCTCCAGCCATTGCAAATGTCCTTTGTTATATTGAGGCATTAACTGTCCCCAACGGGCGATATCGATCAGGATCGGATCGCCCTGAACATCCAGCAGCTTTCGAACTTCGTTCATGACAAGAGTCCGGATTTCGTCTTCCGAAAGATCAACCAGTCGGGGATTGCGAGCGCCCCCGGTAAAAAAACGGATCATCGTCGTCCCTTCAGGAGCCCGATGCGGGTACTTGTAACTGCTGAAACTTCCTGCAATAATCATTGAATTTTCGATCTCCGGAACGACATAACCCATTCCGAGCATTGGTCGTTTGATCTGTTCGTTACGAAATGCAACGGTGATCAACGCAACCCCGGAGAGATCAATTTTTTGATACAGGGCGGCAATTTCAGGTGCTGCCTCTTGAAACAGATCTCCCGCGACATTGGCCGGCAGAGCGCTGATTAACTCGTCAAAAGTTTCTGAAATGCCGTTTTGATCGGTTACCTGCCAGCTTGTTCGTCCGTTTTCTTCAAAACGAAAGATCCGAACCGCCTTGCGGTTAAGATGAATCGTTCCCAACGGCAGACGTTCGGCGATTGTTTTGGGAAGCTGATCCAGTCCATGCCGCAAAGATACGAAAAAACTGTATCGGGCGCCGCTTTCTTCTTCCCGTTTGATCGTTTTGGCCTGTTTGATCTGTTTTTTCATGGCGAGGATCAAAGACCGATGTTTGACTTCCATTTCAGGAAATCGGGGCAGAGTCGCCCAAACACTTAATTTTTGTGCGTCGCCGGCATAAATACCGCTAACCAGAGGTTCGACGATTCGTTCGTAAACTTCGCGGCCCAGCCGTCGTTTAACGAATTCGGCCATACTTTCGTCCGATTTCTCCTGCCGGGGCAGAAACAGTTCGAGTCCGGCGCGTATTTTACCGAACGGACTCAGCAGAGGTGTAAAGGCCAGCGGCAGAAGTTTGGTCGGCGCCATCATGAGAAAACCGTCCGGAAGCGGATGAAGTCGACCTTTGCGGACAACAAAGGTCCGACGGTAACGATTACTTGTTGTAACAATCTGGTCGATCAAACCGAGTTCCCGACAGAGATCCAGTCCCCAGGGTACCGTTGTTATGAAATTGTCAACGCCTCGTTCGATTTGAAAACCGCCTTTTTCAACCGTTTCAATAACTCCCCCTGTCCGGTCGCGGGCTTCCCAAACGCTGATCTTCGGTGCCTGCGGCAATTTATTCAAATACCAAGCCGCCGAAAGTCCGCTGATTCCCGCGCCGAGAACAAGTACTTTGCCGGATTTTTTCTTTATTAAATCCCCGTCTGTCTCTGCCGTCATTTGTGTCCTCTCATAAAGATATTATTATCAATATAATATTATAATAGGAACATCTTAAAAGTCAATCGTTCAAGATAAGATCGGTTTCTCTTTAATGAAATTGTTCTGCCGTCCGAAATAGACTCTTTTGGAAATCGATCAAAAATCAAGGAGAAATACAATTTTTCGCGGCGTAAAGGAACATCTTAAAAGTCAATCGTTCAAGATAAGATCGGTTTTTCTTTAATGAAATTGTTCTGCCGTCCGAAATAGACTCTTTTGGAAATCGATCAAAAATCAAGGAGAAATACAATTTTTCGCGGCGTAATAATTTTTAAGAAATTCGAGAAAAACCGGTAATGTTTTTGTTTCAAAATCTTCAAAACCATTAATAAAAAACGGACGGAACAGATTTTTATTTCTGTTTCCGTCCGGGGCCGTTATTGGCAAGTTTTTTATATCGATTCAACGATAATTTTTATACTGATTCAATGATAAATTGTCCGTTCCAACGTCAAAAGAAAAGCCGATTCACGAAATCAATCGGCGGAACTTGCGGAAAATTAAACAATGAGGACAGTATAATTTAATTCAACAGGATCCTTGTTATAAAATGGATCCGCTTCTTTTTTCCCCTTGAGAGGGCTGACTTTTTCCGTTCGGGTCAGCGCTTTGTGCGTTTGGCTGTTTGGCGGTTCCGGTCTGCCGGTCTTCTTTTTCATCCGTTGCGATTGATTTTCTTCCCGCAACCGGCTTGGCGGCGGAAGTCGAAAATTCATTGTTCGCGTTGTTTCCTGCTTGAGCGGAATTTCGGGCCGGTCTGTTGACGGGGTCTTTCACGGATCCCGCTGCGGGTGATCCCGCGGCAGCGGTTCCCCCTGCCGGTGAACTATCGGCATCGACGGCCGGCGTTTGGAGAACGGCTTCCAAATTCTGACCGCCGGTCAGATCGTTAAGCGCCGGTAAATTTCCCAGTCCGGCAAGATTATCCTGAGAATTATAAGCGCCGATCATTTTGTTTTGGAGATACTGCGCGTCAATATCGCCCGGGTCAATCCATCGGCCGTTTTCATCAATTTCAAAGAGTCCGAGCATAAGAAGCAGGGTCATTTTTTGAGTTCGGTAATTCAGCCATGACTTCATAAACGTGTTCTGATAGGTCAGTAAATTGTCCAGAGCGTCAACCAAGTCCATTGCGGCGGTACTGCTGATCGATCCGATTTTGGTCGATCCTGATGGCGGAGCGGTCAAAGCCAGTTGGGATTGATGAACCCGTTCGATCGCGGTAAGAACGTTTTCGCGGCTTAATTCGAAGTCGGCCTGCGCCAAACGAATTGCCCGGACCATGCTTCTGATCTGCAGATGAACCGTATCAATATATCGGTAATAGGACCGTCGCGCCTGATCATAAACGATGAGCGCTTGCCGATACTGATTGCGTTCAAGCAGACGGTCCAAAGGAGCGTCGAAATACATACTGGCTTTAAATGTCGAATTTTTCGCGCTAAAATTAACCGGGTTCAACCCCTCGTTTCTGAAATCACTTCCGACACTGAAATCAAGTTCCGACTTAAGTTTGTCGGCGACGATTTCGATGTTTCGCCAAGTATCGACGAGTGCGGATCGTTCATTCATCCAGTCGAGCCGATATTCGGCGGCGACCTGAAATGCGTTTTCCGAATTGATATCGACAACGGTCAGCTGCAGTGACTCAAGCCGTGCCCGCGCCTGGATCAGACGCAGAGACATTAATTCATCACTAAATCGGGTCAAAACGACATGCAGCCAATCGCGCCAAGGGTCATCCAGATCAGGAGGAATTGTATTTTTACCGACCAGATTGTTTAGTTTTTGATCGGTTTCATTCACGTGATCTCCTTTGGCGACATTTTTGATCTTACTGGAAGAATCATCATTTTCGTCAATAAGTTCTCCTTCAAGATTAAGCGCGTAAATCAACCGGACAACTTCTGGAGAGAAAGGAGAAGCTCCAGGATTAGCGAGAGTTTCCCGAATCATTTTCGTTAATGTTGCTCGATCATATTTCAAAAAAGTCTGTTCCATTAAAGAAAACAAATCGTTAAAGATCCATTTAATCCCGCGGACTTTTTCATTGCCGTAACTGTCGAGTTCCTGAGTATTTCTTTCGAAATCGCCTCGTATGTTTTGTATTCTGTTATTCAGCATATTCGGGGTGAAATAGGAGGCGTCAATTTCAGGATCTTCTTTCAACTGTTCTTCCAGCGCGGAAAACGCTTTCAATCGGCTCGGTAAAATATTTTGTTGAAGATTATCGATATCGCCCAACGTTTCCGTTTCACCGTTTTCGACCTGTCTTTTCAAGTTCGCGTAAAAATCACTGATGTCATCGGGAATCTGTTTATGACTGTCCCGAATTGATTTGAGAAAATTGTCCAAATGTTCCTGACCGTTTGCCAGCGTTTCCGGCATCAGATTAAACTGATCCAAAAGCGGATCTTTGATCTCAATGTTCTCAATTCCCGGAGGCAATCCCAGTATGTTCACAAAGTAACTGTCAACACTGACTTCATATTCGTCTTTTCGGCCAAGCAAGGTACTTTGACCGGAAAGCAAACTTTGACGAACACGGTCAACATCTGTTCTTGATTTTACCTGGCCCGCTTTGAAAAGTTCTTCATACCGGTTCAAGTTGTTCTGAAGAGAAGCAACGTTTTGCTGTTGGTTTCGGATCTGAACCTGACTGGACAGCAATCCATAAAAACCGCCCAGACTCGATTCGTTAACTCCCGAATTTGGATATCCGGAAGCGGACGGAGTACTGATTGGCGATCCGCCCGAAAGAACCCGGACGTAAAATCCCTGCTGATAAAACAGCAGCTGTCGGACATTGGCCAGCAGACGGCGTTCGCTCCGGGTCAAACTTTCCAAAACGATCATGCGGCCCGCTCCGCGAAGAAACGGCTGGGTGAAACTGTAACTCAAGGTCGTCGACGGCGTGAATCCGCTTTCCGGGGTAAAAGTCCAAACCAGCGAGTTCAAAAGTTCAACGGCAAACTGACCGCCCGCGGCAAATGCTTTTGTCGCTCCGGCACTGTTGGCTCCTCCGATGTCCAGCTCATTGGTCAATGTCGACTGCGAATCTTTTCGAAACATCCCCTTATTAGTATAAAGAAGCGAATCTCTTCCGTAAAACTGAACATCAAACGCATATCGTTCGCCGGTAACATTCAATGCCGAAAGATAGACGTTTTCAATGGCCGTTCGATATTCAGGAGAGTGAAGAATCGCCAGATCAAACGCCACTTTTTGGTCGATAATAATTTTACCGTCTTGCGGAGCCGGAAGCGATTGGATCCAGGCGTCATTGTCAACATGATCTATGCAGCCGTTTTTGTTCCATTTTTTGCTCCCCTTTTTGCCGTCAACGCATTGCATTAACCGGTGCGCGGTCGCGTCGTCCGGAGGCATCGGCTGTTTGGACGCTTCATAAAGATTGGCATATCGGGAAGTACTTCCCTCTTCCAGTGAAAAACCGTCCATGTCCCAAAGCGGATCGCATTCATTAACGGTATTGAGCAAGCCGTATACTTCATCGTCCGCTTTCTCAATATACTTTTTTCGTGAGCAACCCGCCGAACAAAGTGTCAGACAAAGAATTAGCATCAGGAAAAACTTGCTTCCCGATCGCCATTTTGATCCTGCCGAAGTTCGATCTTTCTCACTTCTCGAATTCTCGAAGTTTGTGATCACTTTTACTCTTTCTGTTTTCATTTTATCTAATCCCGATCTTAACTCTGTCTCTCCTTACAGAAAATCCGAGAACGGTCAAACCTTATTGAAAACAGATGAACAAATCAAAATTTTCATTCCGATCTGTTGAACGGCGGGCATCTTATCAATAAAGTCTTCGGATACATTTAATAATAAAATATTTTCCGTCTGACTTTCGTTTGGAAAGAAAACGGTAAATATTGCAGATTGTATCGTTGGTATCGGTAATAATTGCATTGGTGGATTAGTTAAAAATAATGAAAGTGCGGATTATTCTGATTTTGCCTGTAAGATCTTTTGTGAATTTTAATAAATATATCAATTGGTAAAAATAGATAAACAATAAAATATAAAAAGATAAAGCAGAATAGACTTTGGTCAGCAACCGAAATTATTAAGAGGGTATTATCCGGGAATTAATAATTGAAATTTCAATCTGTTTTGTTACTGATGCTTCGGAGACCGCTTTTTTAAGAAGGAAGAATTTTTATACTGCTCTCAATTTAAATTTTCCGTTGATTGACTTCGTGAATCGCTTGTTCCTTTGACATTATAATGGAAAATTCATCATCGCATCGGGTATGATATGAACAGGATCGCTTCAAAATCGTTTAATAAAAGAAAAATCAGCCGACGACGCCGAAAACAAAACGCGGTCGGAATATCCAAAAATAGTTTAATAAAATGTATAAAAGAAAATCAGTGCGTCTAATGTTTATTGTTCTTAACAAAATTTAAGTACCGATATTCTTTCCGTATAATAATCAATATGTTTAACAGAGCAGTATTTTAAATGTTTCTTATTAAATTCAAAGAAATATATATTTAAAATCAAAGAAATATATATTTTTGACGGGGCGTGTTGTTGGAGTATTAATTATTGACAGCAAGCCATTGGGGGGCTCTTTTTTCGATAAAGGAGAGGATGCCTTCCCGGGCCCGGTCAGAACACCAGGAGCGCCAATGTTCGTCCAGCGCGGATTGAAGTTCTTCCGGCGTCGGGACAAGCGGTTCAATGATTTCCCGCTTTGAAGAGGCAAAAAGAAGCGGATCTCCTTTGAATATTTCCGAAGCAATTTTCTCTCCGGCTGATATAAGATCTTGAGCTGGAACGATTTGCTGAACGAGTTGAAAATTTTGAGCTGTTTTCGCGTCGATTGGCAGAGCGGTCAGAACCAAACGAGACAGTGCGGTTGGTGTTAATTTTCTTTTCAAAAAAGGATGGAGGAGAGCAGGCGCCAGGCCCCGGCGCAGTTCGGGAAAACCGATTCGAAAATCTTCCGAAGCAATAACATAATCGCTTACCGAGACAATACCGCCTCCCCCTCCGCAAGCCGCTTTTTGCGCCAAAACAACAACGATTTTAGAGCTGGTGCGAATTCGATAAAGTATTTTCAGCACTTTTTCGGCCATGAATCGGGCTTTTTCCCCCGAAGTAAACGCCTCTTTTAAATCAAGACCGCTGCAAAAGACGCCTCCTGCGCCCCGAATCATTAAAATCGGATGGTCGGCATCTTTTTCCACCCAATCGAGATTTTCAATCATCAGATCCAGCAGCTTGTCAGAAAAACAATTGCAGCGGCTGGGCCGGTTCAGCGTTAAAAGCGTTGTTCCTGGATAGGGGAAAGTTCGAATAACAGGGGATTCAGTGTTTTCTGTTGACATTTTATTTATCGGAGTCAGACGTTTTTGCGTCGAACAATTTCGGATCTTTTTAATGTTGATCAACCGGTCGCTTATTGAACCGGTTGACGGGGGTCTATTGATGTTATTGCGTAATATGAGCCAGATCGGCCAAGTTTTAAGCCGATCCGCCCTTGCTTTCTGTTTTCAGAAAATTACCAGTTGCGCCGTTCACGGCTGTTGGGGATCTTTAGTATTGTCCGATATTTGGCGATGGTTCTGCGGCTGATTTTTATATTGTCGCTTTCGAACTTTTTTTCCAATTCATCATCGGAAAGAGGATTCTTTTTGTTTTCCTTTCGAATATATTCCTGGAGTTTTGCCAAAACCGCCTGTTGGGCCAGAACGTCTTCTTTTTCACCGGCGGCAGGAACGGCTCCGCTGAAAAATCGTTTAAACGAGAACAGACCCTGGGGCGTTTGCATCCATTTATTACTGCAGGCACGAGAGACGGTTGAAGTATTGATTCCAAGTCGTTCCGCAATATCCTGTAATGTCAGAGGCCGAATTTTTTCGGGCCCCTCTTCGAGAAAAGCCCGTTGATAATCAATAATTTCCCGAGAGACGTTTAAAAGAGTTTTTTTTCTCTGTTCGACCATTTCCATCAGCCAGCGAGCCGACGAGATGTTATCGCGCAGATATTTCTTTACCGTGTTGTCGATTTTCTTTTGAGCGGCCATCTGCTGATAGTCAGGACTTATTTTCAGTTTTTCTGACAAACCGCTCGCGGTCCGGATTTCCCAGCATCCATCTTTTTTTTCGACGTAAACATCCGGTATGATCGGCGCGTTTTGTTCTTCATTGAAATCGGCCCCTGGCCGGGGATTCAATTGACGAAGCTGCGCTAAAAGAGACTGGATCTGTTCAAACGAAATATTCATTTGCCGGGAGATCTGCGGAAAACGGTTCTTTTCAAGATCGTCAAGATGATTCATGACCAAAACACGGAGTTTGTCAGCGTCTTTCATCTGGTCCGTTATTTGAAGAAGCAGACATTCCTGAAGGTCTCTGGCGCCAATCCCCTTCGGATCGAATGACTGGAGAACATGAAGCGCTCTTTCGATATCGTTCCATTCCATTGGGGAAAGCTCGCGAAAAGTATTGTCCGGCTTACGGGCAAAAATGTCTTTTAGAACAGACCGCAGGTATTCGGATCGTTCCTCCTTTGAGTCTTTTTCCGATATTTTTCTTACAAAACCGTTTTTTCCAAGCCGAAGATAACCGGATCGATCGAGATTGTAAATCAGTTCTTCCGTGTAACGTCTTATTTTATCAGGATAGTCAAACCAGCGAAGCTGTTCAAGAAGATGATCTTGAAGAGTTTGCGTCCGATCAGGAATGCTTTGGAGAAAATCAAGATAATATTCAGATTCATTGTCAAGCGCGTTTCGAGATCGGATCGGGCGCTCTTCGTCATATTGATTGTCGGCCTGAGATTCATAATAATCATCGACGTCGTAAATTTCTTCGCCGCGTTTTTCTTCCCGTTTATCGGTTCTATTGTCCGGCTCTTGGTCGGAAGAAGTGTCTTTTTCATCATCGGATTTGTCAGAAGAGTCATCCAGTTCCAAAACAGGGTTCTTTTCCAGCTCCTGCGTGATTCGCTCTTCCAGTTGCTGTTCCTGAAGCTGCAGAAATTCCATCGTCTGGATCATTCTTTGCGACACTGTTTGAACCAGTGCCGTTCTCTGTTCCATTGATTGCTGCGGCCCCATACTCATTATAACCCCCCCAATCCCTTCCGACCAACGGCCGTATTTCGCTATTCGAAATATTTTCCTTTTGAATTTTCCTGTATACGCGAATTGTTTAATTTTTATATTATTTTATACTGCCCTCAATTTAAAATTTTCGAGATTCCGCCGATTGACGTTATAAATTGGATGTTCTCTTGACGTTGGAACGGAAAATTCATTTGGAACCGATAAAAACAGTTCCTGTTTTATTGTATCGGCTGGAACCGTAAAATTTTTCATTTCCGGTTGACCGATTGTTTTTCTCGACGCGAAGAAAGGATCTCCCGAATCGCGTAAATCATCGGGAGATAAAACAAAAAACTTTTATTGGACAGAATAAACATTTAATTTATGCCGATCATACATTTCATTTTCCGGTTTTTCCGATATAAAAACGGGAAATCGGTATTATAAAACCGGCAACATTTATTAATCACTTTCGCTTTGAAAGAACATTTGCCTCGTATTCTTTAACGTCGCTGATCCATTTTTCATTGGCGGGGACACCCATTTTATCGCAATAATAAGCCCAAACAGCGCCGAAGGGCATTGTTTTCAGTTCTTCAAGCATGGCCAGCCGACTGGTGTAATCCCCTTCAATTTCCCATTTTCTCATTTGACAGATCGGTTCCAGCAAGGCGACCAGCAGACTCTTAAGCATGGCCCGGGTACCGATGGTCCAAGCGGCGATCCGGTTAATAGTTGCATCGAAATAATCCAAACCGATATGAACGCGGTCAAGAAGATCGTTTCGAACAAGTTCTTCGGCAATAGCGCGCAGATCATCGTTCCAAATAACGACATGGTCGCTGTCCCAACGAACACCCCGACTGACATGAAGAAGGAACTCTTTAACATAAAGAGAAGAACTCGAAAGTTTGTCGGCGATTCCTTCCGTCGGATGAAAATGTCCGGCGTCCAGACAAAGAAGCTTGTTATTGTTAACAGCGTAACCCATAAAGAATTCATGACTTCCGACGACATAGCTTTCGCTTCCGATTCCGAACAGTTTGGATTCAACGGCATCCAATTCATATTCAGGGTTAATTTTTCGAGCGAAGATTTCATCAAGAGCTTCCTTCATTCTTTTTCGGGGAGCCAATCGGTCGACGGGAATGTCTTTGTATCCGTCAGGCATCCAAAAATTGGTAACCGTTGGAGATCCGAGCGCTTTTCCCATTGCTTCAGCGATTTCCCGGCAGCAGATCCCATGTCGGATCCAGAATTTTCGAATTTCGCTGTCCGGATGAGCCAGCGTCAAACCGTCAGCCGCTTTTTCATGAGAAAAATAAGTTGGATTAAAATCAAGACCGAGTCCGTTGGCTTTGGCCCAATCGATCCAGCCCTGAAAATGTTCCGGTCCGATTTGATCGCGGTCAACTTTTTTACCGTTATTTTCAAGATAAATGGCATGAAGATTGAAACGATGCTTACCCGGAATCAATGAAAAAGCTTTTTCCGCGTCTTGACGAAGTTCCGCGGTCGTTCGCGCCTTGCCAAAATAATTGCCTGTTGCGAGAATGCCGCCTCCTTGAAGACCATCAGAGGTTTCAAAACCGCCGACATCGTCCCCTTGCCAGCAATGAAGAGAAATCTTTATTTTTCCCAATTTCTCCAATGCCTTATCGACATCGACACCCAATTCCGCATATCGTTCACGCGCAAACTCAAAATTTTGCAAAATTTTGTCCATTTTTAGCCTTTCAGTTAATCGTTACAATCGTTACAGCCGATAATTGAAATAGGAAGGTCTCTTCCAAATATATATCAAATGTTAAACATTAAAAACATTGTTTACCGAATATTAAAATATCAGTATTGTTTGAATGTATAATATTGTTTTTAATACCCGGCGCGTTTAATGGTTATCGGCAAGCGGATGAACTTGTCTGCCCCATATAAAAGCGTTGAAATTCGCAAAAACGGTAATTTATTTATTGTTATTTTAGCAAGCGGTGATCTGAATGAAATACCTCGAATGCCTTTGGACTAAAATTTTTCTGGTTATTATCCTTCTGTTTGCCAGTATGATCATAACCGGCTGTCAGTCAAGCGGAAGCAAACCCCAAAATAATGACAACTCAATGCGAATTGAAGACTTTATCGGAGAAAGCAGACCGAAATAGGGATTTCTGTCATGTTGCCGTTTGTTCCAAAATTATCAGTAAGTCCGTTTATCTAAAAAGGACATTTTATCTTTAAACAATAATCTCAAGCGCAAAACAGCGCAAACAGGTTCTTTTGAGTTGTTTCAAATTTTTCTATTGCAAATACCGTTCCCAATACTTTTCCTCATATTCTATTATATTTGTAATTATTGAATTTTCAATAAAAAAATTTTTCTTTTTATCATGTTCCAAAAATAAAAACATATCAAATGCAAAACAATAATAATTTGGTTTTTGTTGTTTTGTTTTATTGTCATTTTATTTTTTGTATAAAAAACATTGAAAATTGCCTGTTATAACCGTTATATTTCATTTATTTTGTTTATAGTCCCTCTTGGATGTCAACTTTTTTATTATAATTATTGATTAAACCTTTCCTGTTTTGTAAAATGAATATAAAATATAGAGAATGACAGGATCTCTTTCTCCTTCTTTTCGAAAGAAAATCCTGACAGTATTCAAAAATAATATCAAAAGAGAAAAAAGATGACCGTTCAACCCTTTCGATTTATTCACGCTGCCGATCTTCATTTGGAACGTCCGATCAATGGGCTTGCGGAATGCCCGGTTCATTTGGAAGACCGTATTCTGGATGCCCCTCGCGCTGCGGCTCAACGTTTGTTTCGTTACGCACTTGATGAAAAAGTCGATTTTATCATTCTTAGCGGCGATGTCATTGATCCGCAGATCACCGGACCTTGGGGACTCCTTTTTCTTCTCGACGAATTTCAAAAGCTTGAAAAAGAAGGAATTCAGATCTACTGGGCCGGCGGCAAGACCGATCCTCCGGATGAAATACCCTCTTCGTTCCAGTTTCCGGCGAATGTTCATTTTTTTTCAATAGATAAAACAGACGAATTTTTCTTTATGAGAAATGGACAGCCAACGGTTCGGATTATCGGAACGAGCTTGGGGCGCAATACGGCCGGGTTCAGACCATCGGAACAGAAAACGGATGACGACGCTCTTTTTACCGTTTGCGCTTATTACGGAAAAGTTCAGCCGGAAACAGTTCGCGGTGACGGGATCCAGTATTGGGCATTGGGGGGAGAACATCGACGGGAATTTACTGCCAGATCGCCGATTATGATTCATTATCCGGGGGCAACGTTGGCTCGGAATCCGCAGGAAACCGGCGATTACGGTTTTTCACTGGTTAACGTGAATGAATACGGTCGAATTACTGTTGAACTGATTAAATCGTCTCCGATTCGCTGGGCGACGGAACGGATCGTTCTTCAAAATGAAATGACGGAAGAACAGATCATTGGAGAAATGCGGGCCAGAATAAAAAATCTCCGCGACGTTCTTCCGGACGATACAATATTAATGTTGTCCTGGGAAGCGGAAGCGGACGGTCCGATGCTTCAGGAACTCCGTTACGGCAACTTGTCCCAAACACTTCTCCGGGATCTTCGGGCCGATTTCAGCCGGGAAGCGCCAATCGTTTATTCAATCGGTATTAAACCTGTTCTTCCCGACTCTTGTGCGGCCGATCTTTATGATCAACAAACCATTTTGGGCGATTATTTGCGAATGCTCCATTTTTATCAGGAAAATCCTTCTGAAAAAATTGATGCCCGTCTGTTTTTTCCGCCGGAACTTCATGATTATCTTGAAGTCAAAGAAGAAATGGCCCGGCTTCGAAAGGCGCAGGCAGTCGGAAATGATCTTGCTCAAAACCCTCTTTCCGAAACGGTTTTAACCGCGTCCGTCGATATCAGATCTTTTCGACCTGAGGCGGAACTTTTAACCGATCTGCTGTTGATCGAATCGGAAAAAAATCCGGATGAACCGGTCGACCCCGAAGAAAAGCCGGACAGACATTTGCAGGAAACACATAAAAAAAGAATGGAACAGCGCGCGGCTGTTCTTCGCGAAGCGGCCATGATGGGCATTGAACTTCTTTCGGCGGGCGACGACACTTCATCCCCGACCCGTAAAAGCGGCGGACAGCGGAAGAATCCTCTTCTTTTGCAGGAACGGCGACAACTTCTTCGCGAAAATGATGATAAGGAGAATCGGTCATGAGAATTGCCGGACTTGAAATTGAAAAATTCGGAATTTGGGAACGACTTTCTCTCCCGAAGCTCTCGCGAGGCCTTAATATTTTTTACGGGCCCAACGAAGCGGGTAAAACGACGTTAATGCAGTTTATCAGGAGCAGTCTTTACGGATGCGCCAATGATGACCGTTCCCGATATATTCAAATGGTCATCAACGACGAAAACAAGGACAAAAGTTCCTTTCTTCCCGAAGAGGGCAAACAGGACCCCAAAGTCGATCCGGCGTCCGATATCTGGATCGGAGGGGCCTTGGCCGTCTCGACGGAATACGGTCAATATCGACTTGATCGCCGATATCTTCGCCGAAACAGCGCCGTTTACAATAAACAAACCGCGCTGGAACAAAAATCAGGTTTCGTTCTTAATAACGGGCTGGCCGGATGGAGTGGCCGGTTTTATCCGATTGCCGGAAAAGGAATCGCCGAATCACTGATCGTTACCGGACCGGACGGAACCCGTTTGAGTGACTATTTTGTTCAGACGCTTGTCAATAATGTTGATGAGGCGACTTTTAATAATGTCTTCGCGATCGGCTTGGATGAGCTTCAAAAACTCGGAACATTAAGCGAAACAGACGCAGCTCAAATGCTTTATCGGCTCAGTGTCGGTGTCGACCGTGTTTCACTGATTCAGGTTCTGCATCAGATCGTCGATGAACGGAACGAGATCTTTGATATTCAGGGCAAATCGGCTATTTTGGAAAGTCTTCTTGCCCGAAAAAACCGACTTGCGCAAAAATCGTCCGAAGCGGTATTTCATTTAAATGAATACAATCGTATTTTAGGCGAACAAAGAGAAGTTCTCGAAGCGGTTGCTCGTCTCAAGGAAAAGATCGACAAGCTGCATCATCAGCAGCGGCTTTATGAAATCGCGCTGGCGGTTGCTCCTGTTTGGGATTCCCGAAATAAAATCCGGTCTGAAATATCAGCGTTGGGAGACGTTCTCGCGATTGAGGAAAGCGCTTTAACCGAATCGGATAAATATCAAAAAGCTCTTCTCGAAACATCGAAAACGCTGGCCGGCTACCGAGCGGATTATCTCGCTTTGAAGCAGGAACTGGAAGACATTCAGATCCCGCCGGTCTATCTCGAAATGGCGCCCCGAATCGAATGGTTGACAGAAGAGATCCCGCATCTGGCCGAAATTCAAAAGAAACGTACCCTTTTAATTTCAGAAAAAAATGAGATCGCCCGGCAGCTCAATCAGGAAGAACTGCGTCTGCGCGGATCCAAAAACGGCAAGATCTATTTAACGCGAAACGCGGTCGATACCCTTCAGGAAAAAAAGAGCGACGACGATATTAGTCCGTCGGAACAGGCCGTTGCGGAAAAAAATACCGTACTCTGGTCCGACACCGATCTTCGCGAAGTCGAAGATTACCGCATTCCGGCCCGGGCCGTTCATCGTGCCGGCATTAAATACCGCAAGACGAAAGAACAGCTCCAATTGACTCAAAAACGGCTTGCCCAAGTCGCGGAAAAACTTGAGTCCGGCTTGACTTCCCGGGGACAGCGCAATCTTTCTGAAGCGCTTGAAAACACTAACGAATTGTCCGCGGCATTGAAACGGCGTATTGAATTGAGCAAACGTCTCGGAGAGATGAATACGTACCGTAAGGAACTCGAACGGGTCAACGCCAATCTCGTTGCCAATCAATCGCTTCAAACACTGCCGCTTCTGATGATCGGCGCGGGCATTGTTTTGGGCGGCCTTTTGATCGGAATGGCTTTCTTCCGAAAAGATCCCGGCCTTGGTATTTTAGGGGCGCTTCTCGGAACAGTCTGTTTCGCGGTTAAAGGATCAATTGAACACCGGAATTTTGCCCGGCTTCAGGAAAATCAGCGTCAGCTCGGTTTGCTTGTCAAGCAGATCGAACAGGTTAAAAATGAGGCGCAGGTTATTGATACCCGTTTTCCGGCTCCCGCCCAATCGTTGGAAGTTCGGCTCCAAAAAGCGCAAAGTGATTTGAGTTTGTTTGAAAAACTTTCTCCGTTGGACACGCAATGGAAAGAGATCAATCAGCATGTCCAAACACTTGAAAACAGAATAGTCAAGAGCAGGGAAATATTGACCGGTGCGCTCAAGCGCTGGCGGCGCTGGCTTAAAATTGCGGGTCTTCCGCTTACGCTTAAACCGATTCAGATCAAAGAGATGCTCGAACGGGTTGATATTGCCGAAGATCTTCGCCGTCGGGTTGACGCGATTAATTCCGAACTTGAATTTCTTGACCGGGAACAACGGGGTATTGAGGATCATCTCGCCCGTGTTGTCGCCGAAACCGGTTTTAAATATCCGGAAACATTCACTCGGGAAGAGATCATTCTCGGTTTGAGTCAAGAGCTGAAAGAGGTTCGCGCCCTTGTTGAAAAACAGGAAGATCTGAACAAGCGCCGTATTCTTTGTCTTCGTCAGCGTCGCAAAACAGTCGGCGAATTACATCGGCAGAAGAAAGAACAGCGCGATTATCTTATGATCTTCAATGTCAAAGATCCGCAGGAACTGGTTAATCTGCGCAAACGATGGCTTGATTTCAAGGCAAAACGAGAACAGCTGGAACTTCTTGAAATGCAGTTGGAGGAAGGGATCGGTCGTTTTTGCGAAGAAAAAACAATCAGCGATCTTCTTGATATTCCCGAAGTCAGAGCGGATCTGCTGGAAGATCAAGTAAAGTTGGAAGACCGAATTGAAAATTTAACGACGGAACATCAAGAAAAGCTGGAACTTTCCGGTCGTCTGGGCGAACAGCTTAATGTTTTAGCCAATAAAAAAGATTCGATTCGTCAGCAGTTCGACCGGAATGCGCTTGATGTCCGCATTGGCGAAGTTTCGACTCTTTGGCAAAGCCGGGCGGTTGCCTGCCGAATGATGGAAGACATCCGCAAAGCTTATGAACGTGAACGTCAACCGGAAACACTGCGGGAAGCGTCCGCATTTTTGCGCAAATTGACCGGCGGTCAATATGTCAAGATCTGGACTCCGCTGGGTGAAAATATTCTTTATGTCGATACGGATCAGGGAAAAACACTGGATGTTTCCGATCTTTCGAGAGGAACCCGGGAACAGCTCTTTATCGCTATTCGGCTGGCGCTGACATTGACCTTTGAAAAACATGGAGTTCAACTGCCGTTAATATTGGACGATGTTTTGGTTAATTTCGACAACCAACGGGCCAAAGCCGCCGCAAAATTATTGCACTCTTTCGCGAAGTCAGGGCATCAGATCCTTTTGTTCACCTGTCATGATCATATTTGCAAGATCTTTCTCGGCTTGGACACACCCGTTCATGTTCTTCCGGCTTTCGATGAAAAGAACAAGAAATTCAAGGTTTTGCTCCCTCCGTCAAAAACAGCGGAACCTGTTCCGGTTAAAAAAGAGTCCGTAATTCCCGAACCGGTTCAAAAAAAATTGCCGGACCGGCCCGCACCTTCTCCAGTGTCCTCGGTTCAGGTTATTGAAACAAAAACCGGAACGGAGGAAAAACCGATCGTTATCGATACGGTTCCCGTTTTTGCCAAAAGTTCAAAAGTGCTGGTTTCCGTTCACCATAAATCGGACAAACCGGAACCGATAGAAAACACGGCCAATGTCGGAAGTGTTAATGTTGCTCATATTGTCTCCAAAAAAGGATCACTGTCCAATTTAGAAAAACATCTTAACAGTAAAAAATATATTGCGGTAAACAATGATCCGAGCGGTTCTGTTCCCAAACCGGTTTCCGCACCTTTCGGTTTTGAAAATGGATCTGTCCCGGACAGTCAGCAAAATATAAATTCGAAAAATTTAAAAACATCGGCGGCCATCGCTCCGGAAGTCAAAAAAATCGATACTCGGGTTGTTGATCAAACAAGAGAGGTTTTAAATCGGTTTTATTCATCCGATAACAACGTCTTTTCCGTTGACGCCGTTTCAACTCTTGACGCCGATCGGGAAGAGGATAATGAACTTTTAAACAATTCAGAAGAAAACGACAGTAAACGGGAAGAAACAGAGCATATTGATGTCAATGAAATTTTAAGCGATTTGGATCATGACGCTGTTCATCAGTATTCCCCTTCCCAATATCATGTTGTTTCTGACAGTGATCTTTTATCCGACGAAGAAAAAAACGGTGCGGATATTCCTGTTATGAAATTGAATGAAAAACATATTCGTTTCTCTGATTCTGACAAGAAGAAAGTGCGCATTTCCAATGAAAACACCTCTTCTAAAAATGAGTTTCTCCAAACTTATTTTTCGGAAAATGACGCTGATTATTCTGACGAATCGAAACATTCGTTTTCTTTAAAAACAAATCAGTATGATCTTTATAAAAATACTCCTGTCGAGAATGATCCGACCGATAATATTCTTTCTTTGGAAGAGAACGAAGAAGATCTTTCCGCCAGCAGTATTGATATTTTTCCGCGGGCCAAAGCCGATTCGTTTAATGATGAGTCCGCAAAAAATAATTCCGAACCAGAGATTTTAAAAATTTCAGACGAATCAGAAGAGGATCCGCTTAAACAGAGCGAAAACGATTTCGCGGACGATTCGGAGGAAAATACTCCTGAAAAGACTGAAACAGAAGAGAGTCAAAACGATTTTATCGACGATGATTCTGACGACGATGATTACACTGATGTTGATTCTGACGATCCTGATTCCGAGGACGATTACGACGATGAAGATTCCGAAGAGGAGGAGGACGAATACGAAGATGAGGACTCCGAAGGCGAATACGACGATGAAGACTCCGAAGAGGAGGATGACGAATACAATGATGAGGAAGAGGACAGCGAAGAAGACGATGAATTTGATTACGACGATGCCGATGATCTCGACGCTGACAAGGAATAATTGCTGACAAAAATATTTGACGGTGTTCCGATAAAAAACCTTAATCCTTCAGACAATTGTTTAAGTGTTTTGATAGTGATAATAGAAAGACTGTCTTGTATTTTTTTGATCAAATACAGAATTCGTTAAAATAATGAATTTCTATATATAAAGAACGCCGGATTTATCTCCGGCTTTTTTATTAAGTTGATGTTTCAATTTTTTTGGATTGGATTTCAGCAGTCTGATTTTATTTGATTCAAAGTTATAATGTTTCTTATGATTGTCAAAACTGTTCAGAAAATGTTTTTTAATCTGAAAAAATAAAATCCTGTTTTTTTAATTCCAGCGATTGTTTCGCGAAGGAGATTTGATCTGTTTCCTGATTAAATTTAATTTCGCAACATATCAATCAGTTATATAATGATAATAGTAATTATATAGAGCGACAATAAATAATAATATATTTTTAATCAATAGGTTTATTAGGCCGATTGTTTTGGGGGTAATGAAACAAATGAAAAATCAGCGTATTTTATTTATTTTGTAAAATCTTTATGTTTTCTCTCTTTTTTAAATCATTTTTCTTTTTCTTTTGCTTACAAATAAGTAAAGAACGTTTTTTGGAGTCGGAAAAAACCTTTTTAATGAAGAAAAACAAAATTTAGAAATATTATTTTAATAAAAGTATTAAAATTTATGTTTTAAAATAAAATTAAATTGTGATTGGTATATAATTGTAATATCGGTTCCTTGGTGAAATTTTTGTTCCAATGTTGTATCATTTTTAAATTATCTGTTGAACAAACGCAAAAACAACAGGACTGCAACGCGAACATTGTGTCGGCCGGAATCTCAAAAGCCGTCTCGGCGTTTTGAACAACTGTATATGCCGTTACTTTTAATCTTGCCAAGACATTAATGTCAAAAACAGCTGATAAGAAGTTAACAGGCGGAATTACGAAAGTTTAACATAAGGATAGTTCAATACTTAGAAACAGACGCTTTGTAAAGTTCACCGAAAGAAAAATTATGCCGATTCCCTCATGAATTTTCCATTATATCGTCAAAAGAACCGCTGATTCACGCAGTCAACCGGCGGAGATGACGGATAATTTAAAATAAAAGCAGTATAAAATACCGACTATTGCCAGAGAACGAACACGATAAGGTTTTTTCCGGGTATTTTATTAAATAAAAGATTTCTGTTTTTAACTTTCGAACATATATATAAAAGTATATTTAATGGTTTAAGCCATTGATGGATTAAAAAGACCGTTTTATAGATATTGGATCCATTATAAAAATAGATTCTGACTTAAAAGAACAGTCGGATCAAGAGATCGCTCGGCGGAAATAATGGAAAAGTTAAAATATTGACTGCATAAATGTTTTATGTTTTAAAAAAAGAAAAACAGAAAATGAAAGCCGGAAACTAACCTAAGAGCGAAATTTTTGAGAAGATCGTTTGCGTTTTCTCAATTCGCGGCCTCAAAATATCTTATTTTCGAAAAAACCGGGAATCAATACGGATTTCTGTTTTCAGAAAAAAAAGGTGCCGGTAAAACAGCCTCCAAAAACAGTAAAAACAAGCAGCTTCGACAATCGAAATATCGAAATATATTGGCAGTATAAAACAGCAGTAAATTAAAAGAGAAACAAGAAGGGAGCATTGATATGACTTGGATACAGCTTTTTCGAAATCGTATCGCGCGTCCGAAGAAAAAGGGAATCGGCCGTTTGATTGGTTTGATCGCCGTTGTTTTATTTGCAGGATCAGTCATCGCGGAAGAAAAAGAACCAGGAAACAGCAATCTGACGCCGGAAGAAGCGTATCGTCAGCTGGTGGCCGGTAATGCGCGATATATCAAGCAATTAAAAGACGGATCAATGAAACTTCCGGATCTTTCAAGTTCGGAAGACCGTTTTCCGGTCGCGACGATCTTATACAGTTCTGATCTTGCGCAAAAACCGAATGTTCTAACCGATCTTTCAGAACGGGATCTTTATATGCTTCCGATTAAATTGGGAGCGTTTTCCAAGGACAATCTTGGTGATTTTGATTACGGGATTATGAATCTTCGAACTCCGGTTGCCGTTGTTTTAACACATACACCCAGCCGGGATATTTTAAATTTCATCCGCGAGTTTGATGTTCTCGAATCCCAGGCGTCCGCTGAATCCAAGAAAACTTTTTCGACAGAAGAAAATAAAGAGAAAAAGTTGACCGCCAATCAGGAGCTTTATAATTTGGTTGGTCCGGCGATCAAACGGTCACGGGAAGCATATCCAAATTTACAGGGAGAAGAATTGGCCGCTGTTGTTTCCGAAGCGCTGGCTTGGCAGTCACTTGAAGCGATTTTAATGCAGTCAAACGCCGCAACTTCTTTAATCAAGGCCGGATCTCTCGATTTGATCGCCGCTATTGTCGACGATTCAACAGGCCGTATTAATTGGTTGGGAGCCCATCCTTTACAAGATGAATTTCTAAAACCTGTTCCTGAAGATGTTCAAAACACACTCAAAAAAATCCAAAAAGATCCGAAAGCGGTCAAAAAGGAAGATCTGCCTAATGAATTGGATGACGTTGTAATCGATAATTATATTGAAGAATATCAAAACAATAATTATTATACCAATGTTATTCAAGAGTATTATGTTGATCCC
>CAZZEF010000056.1:8680-21326 GCA_964652875.1 uncultured Planctomycetaceae bacterium | reverse complement strand
AATTATAGTGCTTTTTTTGATGCCACTCTTGCATTACCTAATTGTCAAATAACTTTTACGTTCTTTATGGTGAATTCTTTTCATCACCAACGTGGAAGAAAAATATAACACCAAACCAGAAACCGTCAATGGGCCGAAAAAATTTTTTCCTTCGCTTTTGGGAAATTTTTTTCTCTCGTTCCGAAGACAAACGATAAGTTACCTCAAGCCCCAAATTTGTTTCTTAAAAAATGTATATCATGTAAACTTTACAGAATAAAGCAGTTAAGTTATCATTTAAAAGTATTTTTTCCTCCGGTCATCATTAAATAAACCGTAATTGGAAACACGAAAAAGAGCAAAATATTACTGAAAAAAATATTAAAAATTAATTGTAAACCGGAGAAAAAAATTACCAAACCTACTTCGTGTTCCTGAAAAAAAGAGCCCAAAACAGTTCCAGGAATACTGAGAAATGAACTTATTGTCTGAGTGATCATCGCCAAAATATTAAAAACGCCCCATATACTCCAATGGCTTATTTTCACGTATCTTCGGCTCTGATAAAAAGCGTCAAGCGGCTTCATTTTTCGGTCTATAATAAAATAAGAAGTAAAAAATCTTAAAATCATTTTCAAGGAAATATAAAATAGTGAGAACAGAACTAACGCGATACCAATTAAAATCAACGGAATAATAATCAGAGCCATCCCGTTGTCTCGAATAAATATTTGCCCGACTCCATTTACAATATAAATAAAAAACGCAATACAAATTCCGCCGAAAAAAAGATAGAGAGATAAAAGATAAAGAAAAAAGAGCATGTTTCCCTGAAAAACATGCCACAGATCCTCTAATTTCGGAACGCATTCGCGTACACTCCTGTTTTCTCCACGGCAAACCGATAAAAGATGTTTAATTGACCAAAAATAATAACCGCTGCCCAAAATAGCAGCGATAAAAAAAGAAATTCCAATAAGAAGCGCGCCAACAGCAAAATTTTTATCAAATAAAAGAAAAAAGCCTCCTGCCGCAAAAACAGCCAAAAGACTAAAAGGCAGACCTGCCAGTGTCCATAAAAAAAAGTATTTATAGTACTTGCAAAAAACAGCAAAGATATTTACCACAATATCGGTAAATTTTATTTTTACAGGAGTTTCGGAAAATCCTTCCGAGAAATAATTATTCAAAGGATTTTCGGCCAATCGCGGAGATTCGTATTGATTTTCTGAAACAGAACCATCCAAACTCTCCTGCCGGATCATTAAACAGGCGCCGCATTCCGGACAATAAATATTTTTTCCGATTTGACTGTCGTTTATTTCCAATTGACGTCCACAATTTCCGCAAGATACCGTATATTCTGTCATATTAAATTGCCTCCAATTCAATTTAGTCATTAAGACAGATAAAATATTATCAGTTCCCTCTGTCTAATGTATTTATTATCAGAAGATAAATTTTATTATATTATCAAATTTATTATCAAAAAATTCCAACATTAAAAGAACTGCCAATTCACGCGGTTAAACAACGGAAAATTAAAAAATGAGTGCGGTGTAAATTTTCTTTTCCGCATTTCCACAATTGAAATAAAAAATCAACGGTTCGGAAAAAGAACGTTCTTTTTCAATTAGACATACATATATTTTATAATAAAAACAAAGAGCGGTGTCAAACCAACCAAAAGAAAAAAAAAGAAACATCAAGAAAATAAAAAACGCGGTGATCAGCCGCGTTAAAAATACTCCCTAAGGGATTCGAACCCTTGTTACTGGACTGAGAATCCAATGTCCTGGACCGGGCTAGACGAAGGGAGCTTTTATTAAAACATATGCATTATTCCAGAAAAAAATGTTCTGTCAAGGTCCCGGAAAATAAAGTCATTTCTTTATTAATTCAATAAATGTTTAAAACATGTTTATATTTTTATTATACAGGTTTACAATTCTGAAATAATCAACTGATAAAAATTTTCAGTAAAAAATTATCATCAGTTATAAAAAGATTAACAACAGGATATAAAAAAGATAACAACACGTTTTAAACATTGTGTTATATCATTTATCTTATTATTAATTATACATTTATAATCATTATAACAATAGTTATCAACATAAATAAGCCCCATAATAATATTACTATTCGATATAATAAATTATTATGTTATATTATTTATGAATATATCTTAATCCTTACCGGGGGGATATATTAAAAACTTTTTGGTTATAAGGATATGTTATTTTGATATATCGTCCTTATTTTTTATTTTCTTTATTTATTTTACCTATTTATATTTTTATTTTATATTTTTTCTATTTTTACAGCCAAATTTGTTCATTTTTTATATATAATAGAATTTGTCTATTGTTGAATAAAAGGATCTTTCAAGTATAATAAGCAGAGATATAAGGAGTAAAACAATGAAAATCAAATGCAATCGGGAAAAATTTGCTCATTATTTTGGGCTTGCTTCTTTAGCCGTAGCGATAAAAGATGTCCGTCCAATTCTTCAGAATGTAAAAATGATTGCCAATCAGGAAGGAATTCTTCTGATGGCAACCGATGGAGAAATTGGCATAAGAATTTTTATGTCTGAAGATGTTCAAGTGGATGAATCGGGAGAAGCCATTCTTCCGACCCGTCTTTTTAAAGGAATTCTTCAGGAAAGTCATGACAAAGAGATCTTTTTGGAGTTTTCGGAAGAAAAGACGCTTATTTACGGTGAACGGTCTCGATACGAACTTCAAACGCAGCCGGTCCGGGAATTTCCTGATCTGACCGATTTTGAGGCGGACAATTATTATAAAATAGATGGAAAAATTCTTCGAACGATGATTCGCCGGACCATTTTTTCGACCGAGACCGAAAATTCGCAGTATGCGCTTGGCGGTATTCTTTTTGAATTTGACGAAGATAAAATATCAGCTGTTTCGACAGACGGACGTCGCTTGTCCTTTCAATGCGGTAACGCAGAACGAATAGGGGAAAACAAGTCGGAGGAGTTGACGATATGTCCGCCGAAACTTCTTTCCTTAATTGATCGGTCTCTTGAGGAGAGCAAGCCGGTTTTAATTAAAGTCGAAGGGACGAAAATCCGAATAAAAAATGAAGGAATCGTCATTCAAAGTCAACTGGTTAACGGCCGTTTTCCGCGATGGCGGGCGATCATTCCCGGAACGGAAGATAAAAAACAGGTTGATATCATGGCCGGTCCGTTTTTATCAGCAGTGCGTCAGGCGAGCATTGTTTCCAATGATAAAGAATCGTCCATAAATATTTGTTTTTCCAATGGAAAAGTCGAATTTCTTTCCCAGGGACTGGAAGTCGGTGAGTCTCATATTGAACTACCGGTCGCTTACGATGGCGAATCGATCCGCATAAAGCTTGATCCGAGATATTTGATTCAGATGCTCGGAATATTTAATCCGGAAGAACTGCTGAATTTTTATTTCAAGGAAAAATCTGCGGTTCTTTTCAAAACAAATGATGGGTATACCCATTTAATCATGCCGTTGAGCTGACAAGAAATAAAAAAGCCGCTAAAAATTTTTATTAATGATATAACTTCAAATTTTTAGCGGCTTACGGAAAACCTGATTAATCGAATAATAAGAAAGACCCAATTTCTTATTAACAGGAATATATTAATTCCCAAGCCCAGGAGAGAAGGCTGGTGTATATAAAACACCTGTTCGATTAATTCATGAGAAATAATAGAGAAATTTCCGGACTTTCGCAAGAGAGGTTTTACGTTTTTTTAAAAAAAAAGAAAAAATTTTAACCTTTTATTTTATAAGAGATTAAGTGTTTTCTGATCTTGTTTGGTGAAGATTGGAAGAAAATAAAACTTCAGAAGAATAAATTGGATTTTATTAATGAATTCAGAAAAAATACGCGAGTCGATAGAACGTCTTGAAAATAATATCAATTCCGTTGTATTAGGCAAAAAGGAAGTCGTTCGTTTTTGTCTTGTTGCGCTTTTTGCCGGAGAGCATCTTCTTTTGGAAGATGTTCCTGGGGTCGGTAAAACGCTTATTGGCCGGGCACTTGCCAAAAGTATTTCTGCGGATTTTAAAAGGATTCAATTTACTCCAGATTTAATACCGGCGGATATAACCGGCAGTAACATTTTTAATCCGCAAAAACAGGAATTTGATTTTATTCCCGGACCTCTTTTTTCCAATATTTTACTGGCGGATGAAATCAATCGGACGACCCCACGAACCCAAAGCGCGATGCTTGAAGCCATGAACGAGCGTCAGGTGTCCTGCGATGGAATTACACGGGATCTTCCTCCACTTTTTATGGTAATTGCGACAGAAAACCCTATCGAATTCGAAGGAACCTACCCTCTTCCGGAAAGTGAACTGGATCGTTTTTTAATGAGAATTTCCATTGGTTATCCTGACCGTAAGGAAGAATTGGAAATTTTGCGCGCTCATCAAGTCGGAGTACCGGTCAACAGTCTGGTTTCGGTTCTGTCGATTGACGAGATCTTGCAAATACAGGCGGCCGTTAAAAAAATTACGGTATCCGAAGACATTCAAAATTATATTCTTGATTTGATTGAAGGGACGCGCAACAGTACGGAATTATTCGTTGGAGTCAGTCCGCGGGGCGGAATCGCGTTTTCTCGAGCGGTTCAAGCGCTTGCTCTTTTGGAAAACAGAGATTATGTTATTCCTGACGATGTTAAGAGGCTGGCAGTGCCTGTATTGGCGCACCGAGTCATTGCTCGAAGCTTTGGTCAATCCAATCAACGGGAGGTTCTGGAGCTGATTATTGAGCGTTTACTGCATACAACACCTGCTCCCAAATAAAATCCAAACAACCGTTTTCCTGTTGACAGAATAATAAACAAATTCGATCATTGTTTATTATTCTGATTGATGTCAATAAATTTTTATGTTACCGTCGTTTTATTTATTGGATGAAGTCATATAACCAGCTGTTCTTTTAATTTTTTTGACTAAAGAAAACAAATAAAGTCAGTATTCAGAAAAAAGAAAAATTTATCTTGACAACCAAGACTTAAACAGTCAATAAAAAAGAGTCCGCAAACCGTAAGTTCAGCAGACTCTTTGAATTAATAAAGACTTACCATTAAAGGTTTATCAGTTATTTTCTTTGAACTTTTTCATGAAATTGCAAAGGGATTCAACGCCTTCCCGCGGCATTGCGTTATAAATGGAAGCCCGGCATCCTCCAACGCTTCTGTGTCCGCCCAGAGTCATTAAACCGTTTTGAGCGGCTTCCGCGATGAATTTTTTATCGAGTTCTTCGGAAGGAAGACGGAACGGAACGTTCATGATCGAACGGAATTCTTTATTGGCGTGTCCTTTGTAATATCCATTGGAATTATCAATGGTATCATAAAGAATAGCGGCTTTTTCCTGATTTAACTGACACATTTTGTCCAGACCGCCGATGTCATTGATAAGCCATTCGGTGACCAGATCAAGCATATAAATAGCAAAGCAGGGGGGGGTATTCAACATGGATCCCGCATCGGAGATCTTTTTATAGCTGAACATGGACGGAAGAGTAATCGCCGCTTTATCGAGCAGATCTTCCCGGATAATAACAACGGTAACACCAGCAGGACCAGCGTTTTTCTGCGCGCAAGCGTAAAGAATGCCGAATTTGGAAATATCAACAGGACGGCTGAAGATTTCGCTGGAGCAGTCGGCCACCAAAGGAACATTGTTCGTTTGGGGGAATTCTTTCCATTGAATACCTTCAATGGTTTCATTGGCGCAAATATAGCAGTAAGCGGCTTCAGAATTCAGTTTATATTCATCTTGAGACGGTTTCCGGCGGAAGCTGTCGCCCTGTTCTTTACCGTTCCAAACAATGTTGACAGTCCCCTGGGTCGCGGCTTCTGCGGCGGCTTTTTTACTCCAGGATCCGGTTACGATATAATCAGCGGACTTACCGGTTCCGGCCATTAAATTCATGGCGATGATCGCGAATTGGGTTAAAGCGCCCCCCTGAAAGAAGAGAACTTTGTAATTTTCAGGAATATTTAATAATGATCGAATGTTCGCTTCGGCATGTTTGATAATGGCATCAAACGTTTTGGAACGATGACTGATTTCCATAATAGAAGCGCCGGCTCCCGGCATACAAACAAGGTCCTTTTGAGCTTTTTCTAAAACAGAAACCGGTAAAACGGCCGGACCAGCGGAAAAATTGTAAACTCGTTCCTGCATCTCTTATATTCCTTATATTAAGAAATTACGACAACCCGGAAAGTCTTTCACCATGAAAGATCAATTCCAAAGTAAATTAATTGCGCTTTGATTGTTAAGATCATTTATATCAGCGTTTATTTATATTAAGAAAAAGGAATTTTTATATCAATATCAAATAAACCAATATACTAAAGAATACCCCAAATTTTTTATTGGAAATCAGACAAGAAGGACGAACCATTTCATGATCTAAACTTTCCAATAATATTCAGTATGAATAATACCGATTAATTTGAGTTTTTTCGTCATACAGTCCGCAAGTTTTTGATTTTTCAGATAACAACGAAAAATCTTTCTGCGGACTGTATAAAATGATCCCTTTTAAAACTATTATCATACCACAAAGGAAAAATGGAGCAAGTACTAAAGATAAAAATATATCGATTCAAAATAAATAAAA
This sequence comes from uncultured Planctomycetaceae bacterium, assembly GCA_964652875.1. Taxonomy (GTDB): domain Bacteria; phylum Planctomycetota; class Planctomycetia; order Pirellulales; family Thermoguttaceae; genus JAUNBG01. The sequence goes on along the minus strand of CAZZEF010000056.1, from coordinate 14,690 downwards.
TTTAAAATTATTTTTATTTAAATTTATATTTTTTAAGATTTACATGATATTGAAGAGATCTTTTCGGTCCGCAAATCATGTCGGACTGACCCTCTAAAAATTCACCGGATTCAGCCCAAGATTCCGCTTGTTCCGTTAAATGATTCAGAATTTTTTCAATTTTCTGACAATAGAAATTAATCGTATCGCGGTCAATGCCTGTCGGGATCAGAATATCATCACTCAAGACAACTCTTGCGCGGGACCCGTATCGCGGCAACGCAAACCGGTCCCAACTATTGATCCGATACGGCCGATCATATCCGATTCCGCAAAGAACCAAAGGCATTTGCAGTTTTGAAGAAAGATAAACTGCGCCCGGAGCCATTTTTCTTCTTGGTCCTCTTGGTCCGTCCGGAGTCAAGGTTAAATGATTTTTTTCGCCTCTTGAGATCATTTCACGAATGGCTTCGATTCCCCCCCGATTGGTTGAGCCTCTGACTGTTCCAAAGCCGAACCGATGCGCCAAAAGTTCAATAACGTCAGCGTCGCGATGTTTGCTTAAAAGCATTGAAATATTGCAATGCTTTCTCATATAAAGATACAATGAAATGTATTCATGCCAGAAGATAAAGATTCTTCTTTTTCCGTCCGTGGAAAATGCAGGGTCAACGCAAGGGTTGTAATAAGCAATGGCCATATCATAAGAGGCACTCCAAAAAGGAAAAACAGCAGACAAGAGAGTTCCGCCGACATGACACAGAATTTTTTCGCCAAAATCTCTTAATTTACCTGAATCCATTCGAGTTTTTAGAGGGCAACGGAGACCGTCGGTTAAAATTATATTTTATGAAAGAGAACAATTATACTGATCTTATTTTTAATTTTCCGTTATTTCTGCCGTTTGACTGCGTGAATCGGTTGTTCTTTTGACGTTATAACGGAAAATTCATTATGGCACCGGTATATCTCTGTAATTCATCAGACATTCAAGAATTTTTATTCCGTTTAAATTTTCTAAAAAAAAATAATTAAACGGAACAATAAAATAATGAATGTCTGATCCCATCGTTTTCAGAAACTCTTATTCGATGGTATATTCGGACGACAGCTTTATAAAATTTTCAATTTCCGATTCGTTTAAAGTACCGCGTCGTTCGATTTCGATTTTTGCTTCCTGATTTCCCAGTTTTTCTCTTGCGGTTACATAGACACGTCCATTTCGGTCGAACGAATAAGTAACTTCAACAGGAGTTCCTTTTGGAAGATTGGGAGGAAGATTGGTGATTCGGCATTTACCGAGCAGTGAGCAGGAAGCGGGATCCGGCGCGTCGCCTTCGATAACCTGAACACTTATTCTTTCCTGATTCTCCAGATTTGTTTTAAACATTTTTGAGATAGAGAAAGGCAAAGTAGTGTTTCTCGGAATCATAATATGATTAACCGCCGAATTATCTGGATTTGAAATAACGATTCCCAATCCGTGCGAGTTTACATCTTCCTGATCGATATGGACGAGCATTTTTTTAATGCGGTCAGAAAGTTTGGAATCCTGATTGTATCTTGCTTCCAGAATAGCCGCGTGAATGGCGGCTCCTCGGGCAACCGCGGTTAAAGGATCAAGATCCGGATGAACATAAGGTTTTTTCCCAGTCAATTTTTCCAGCATTTTGGGAACTTGCGGCATATAAGTCGATCCGCCGACCAGAACAATGGCGTCAAGCTGATCGAAGGTCAAACCAGCCTGTTTTATAACAAATTCCGTTGTATCAGCCGTTCTTTGGAGCAGATCGTAAGTCAGTTCCTCAAATTTTTCTCTTGAGACCGGGACTTGAATTCCCTTCCCTTCGAATCGACAGGGAATAACGACATTTTCTTTTGAGGAAAGCTGGATCTTTGCGATATCGCAATCGTTTCTGATCATCTGAAGTGTTTTGGCGGATGTTTTCGGATCGGATCCGTATTTCGCCTTAAATTGTTCGCAGACATAGTCGGCCAGCCGGTCATTCCAATCAACGCCGCCAAGCTTGACATCACCGTCGGTCGATCGGACATGAAAATGATTGCCGGTGTATTCGACGACCGTAACATCGAAAGTTCCGCCGCCCAAGTCGAAAATCATTACTTTTCTTTTGGGTTGATTTTCTGTTATTTTTCCAAGCTCTCCCCGATGCCAGGCATAAGTCAGAACGGCCGCGGTCGGTTCGTTGATTACACTAATGACATTGAGACCGGCAATTTTACCGGAGTCGATCGTCGCTTGACGTCTTGTATCGTTGAAATAATAAGGGACGGTTATCACCGCGTTGCTGATCAGGCCAATATGCTTTTCTGAATCCTGTTTGAGTTTCCGAAGAATAAGCGAGGAAATAAATTCCGGCGTAATTTCATGACCGTCAAAAGTTCTTTTATAACCGGTAACTCCCATTTGACGTTTGATTCGTTCAATTACATTTTCTGGATCTTCCATTGCGGCGCGGCTGCGGTTTGGACCGACAATAACATGACGATTTTCCGCCAAAACAATCAAGCTTGCCGTTTCAACGCTGTCGTCCTCGTTAGGAATAGGAGTCGGCTCGCCTTCATCATTGACAATTGCCAATGTCGAAAAAGTTGTTCCTAAATCGATACCAACAGTTTTACCCTTAATAAAATCCATATTTTTCCTCTTTGGTAAGATGTTAAAATAAAAAGAGTGTAAAAAATAGTTAAGATTATACTATTCTTTTATTATTTTTACCATATTATGATTGGAAAATCAAGTAAATAAACCTCTTGACAACAAATATTCTCTAAAAAAAATAAAATTTGATCGAATAACCGGAATAATATAAACTTGTAAAATTTGTTGAGCTGGTATTTATGAAAATTGATATTAAAATTTTAAAAATGGACAATTGAAATTTTAATTGAATTATTTTCGGAAAGAAGAGGGGACACAATTCAGTTCGCTCACACTGTTCAGCCGGATAGAGTATAACTTTATTATTTTAGATAAAAATTAAATTTTTTAGATCTCGCGACAGAGTAAATACAAACAGCATCAGCGGTTGAATCGTTTTTAAATTTTGTCAACAGCAGAGAATTCGCAGTATAAAAAAAGAGTTTTCGAAAAAAATCCGAAAACTCTTTTTAATTATTTCCTCAAAGAAAAATTATTTTAACGCTTGAAGAATTTCATCAAGATCATTGTTGACGGAAATTGGATGATTGGCAAATACAGCTTGTTTAACCCCTCGTTTTCCAAGAACATCCTCGAAAAATTTGGAATCGGTTCCGTGATAAGCAACAGTCGCGTTTGGATCCTTTAATTGATAACCTGTCAAAACGCAAACAACACGTTCCCCTTTTCCAATAACTCCTTCTTCAACGAGTTTTTTGGTTCCGGCGACACTGGCGGCGCTTGCCGGTTCGCATCCGAAACCATTGGCGCCGATTTGAGCTTTGGCATCAAGGATTTCCTGTTCAGTTACTGTTCTGACCGTTCCATTACAGAAATCAAGGGCTCGAAGGCATTTTGTCAAATTGACAGGCCGGTTGATTTCAATGGCGCTGGCGATTGTTGACGCTTTTCGTCCTTCGGCGGTCATCTGTTTAAAGAAACGGTCGATTTTTTCTTTATCCGGCCGACCGTTGTTCCAGCGCAGCTTTTCGTTGACGAAGAGCCGATAAAGCGTATCGGCGCCTTCCGCGTTGATTACTGCCAGTTTCGGAACTTTTTTGATCAGGCCAAGTTTGTGAAGTTCAATGAACGCTTTTCCAAAAGAACTTGAATTTCCGAGATTTCCTCCTGGAACAACGATCCAGTCAGGAACTTCCCAACGCAGTGCTTCCAAGACCCGGAACATGATCGTTTTTTGACCTTCCAGCCGGAACGGATTGACACTGTTGAGCAGATAGATCCCCAACTTCTTGGAGACTTCCTGAACGCGGGCCATCGCGTCGTCAAAATCTCCGTGAATCTGAACTGTTTTCGCGCCGTAATCAAGAGCTTGGGAAAGTTTGCCGTAAGCGATTTTTCCGGATCCAATGAAAATAACACAATTCATCAGTTTGGTGGTTGCGCAGTAAATCGCCAAAGACGCGCTTGTATTGCCGGTTGAAGCGCAAACCGCCTGCTTGGCGCCGACCAGCCGTCCATGAGAGGTTCCCGCCGCCATTCCATTGTCCTTAAATGAACCGGAGGGATTCAGGCCTTCGTATTGAAGGAAAAGTTCTTTGGAATCGAGTCCGACGTATTGGGAGACCCCTGTATTCTTTTGGAGTATAGTCTGGCCTTCCCCGATAGTAACGACATTTTCAAAAGGAACAAAAGGAAGGAGTTCATGAAATCGCCAAACGCCGCTGAAACGTTGCGGAACATTTCTGCAGGCCCAAAACTGTTCGAACCAGGAAAGTTTGTTTGGAACGGGGAGTTTGTCCCATTCGTAATCGACATCCAGCAGACTTCCGCATTTCGGGCAGTAATGATGAACTTCCGTTACATCATAAGTTGCGTTGCAGTCGGGATTAATACATCGCTGAAAAACATGATTGGTAGTATCGGCCATTATTTAGCGTCCTTTTTTACATCAGCTTTTGGGGCATCATTTTTTTTGGCGTCAGTTTTAGGTGCGTCTTTTTTCACTTCGGCTTTGGGAGCGTTGGCGGGGGCAGCATCTTTTTTCGCTTCCGGCTTAACCTCTTTTGGGGTGTCAGCGGCTTTGGAAGCATCCGCCTTTATTGAAAATTCGTCGATTGTTTTACTGTCTTTGACGGTCTCTTTTTTGGCGGCGTCAATTGGTTTGCCGGTTCCGTTGGGCAGAATTGTTTTGTCGGTTTTTTCAGTGAGCGATTTATTGTATTTGTCGGCGATTTTTTGATAAAAATTCGCGATACTCGGTTTAGCCAGTTCGACAGTTCTTTCTTTGGCAGGTTTGGAATAAGGGGATCCGGCGACTTTTTTATAACTGTCCGCGGCGAGATTGAGTCCTTTTTTTACTTCCTCGGCTGATTTGGCGACAGAAGCGATATATTCGTAAACAACGCCGATGCTGTAAAAAGCGCGGTCTTTGTCAAGAGTTGCTTTGGAGGAAGCGGCGGCCTCATTGTAAACGGCAATCGCCTTGTCGAAACTTTGGTTCGGGTTGGCTTTGGGGGCTTTCACTTCAGTTTTTTCAGGATTGACCGGTGTTTCGACCATATTCATTTGAAGATCGTAAATTCCGCGTCTCATATAAAGATCGGCAGTGGCAAACAAGACATTTGTATTATTATTAACTTTTAAAATCGTTTCAAAAGGAGCGGGATCCGGAGCGACGGGAAGAGCAATAGCGCTGCCGGTTGAGGACGCACTGAACGCTTGATCGAGTTGATCTTGATTTCCCGCGGCGTTCCCCTTGAAAAAGGTAGAGGCGAAAATAACGATAACTACCAGTAAAATTGCGATAAGAACGGACATGGTTAATGTATCTTTATGTTCTTTGCAATAGTCGATGCAACGCAGGCAGAGAATCTCGAGATCATTTTTTCCGTGATACGATTTTGCGGAATTTTTCATTGTTAAGGAATCCTTTGTCAAAATGAAATTTATTTTTTCATCGAAGGAAGCGAGTCCTTCGTCTTTTCGTTTTTTTATACGGATTAACAGATCTTTTTTACCCCAAGATCTTTTTATTCAAAAGCGACCTCATGATTTTTATGACCATGAAGCGGAAAAACAGGGTAAAACAGCCTGTCTGATAAAATTACCGCATAATATACAGTACATAATAATAAGTCAACCCAGAAGGTCCGTCAAGGTCACTTCTTTTAAAAAAACAATAAAAAAACCCGTTTCAACATCAATATTGAAACGGGTTATCGAGTTTTTTCCTTACGGAATAATCATAAGGCGGAGGACAAGGGGCTCGAACCCTCAACCGGCAAGCCGGCACCTGATTTCGAGTCAGGCTGCTAACCATTCGCGTATCCTCCTCAAGGCTCCCTTATTCTATTCAGGATTTGATAGAAGACAAGCTTATAGATCAGATTATTTTACTTAACAAAAATG
>CAZZEF010000056.1:0-8670 GCA_964652875.1 uncultured Planctomycetaceae bacterium | reverse complement strand
CGAGTCAGGCTGCTAACCATTCGCGTATCCTCCACTGGAAACAATTGTCTTTAATTTATTTTACCTTGATTTCTTTTCATGACAACGGGGGGCGATCTTTAAAATTCATCTTTCCAGCGAAGTGGCTGGGGATTATTTATAAAATTAATTGTTTAATAAATAAAATAATTATTAAACTGTTTTTATTTTTTGTTTTTGTGGTATTTTTCGATTGACTTCATGAATTGGTTGATTTTCTGACAAAGAATACAGGAAATTTTAAGTGATCGGGATATTATAAAGTAATCGGTTTAATGATCAGTTTTTAAGGTTTAAGAATTTTTGTAAAAATAATATAAAATATTAAAAATAAAATTTTATAAAGGTGAAAATTATTCATAATTGAATTATTCGGTATATTTGGATAATCACGACTTGGTTTTGAATAACTAAAGAAAGTTTGTTGATAGTCGATAAATTAGAAAGGCGGATCTGTTCCGCTTTACTGAAAAAGGAATTTCTCTTACGCGTACCGATTGATCGGTGGTTGAGAATTTGGATGGTTTCAATAAGCGTATTGTTGCTTGAAAGGACTGACATGAAATATAAATTGCTTGCGATTTTATTTGTCTTGAGTTTGATTGGACTTTTCCAAACGGAAAATGTTCAGGCTCAGGATTACGGACGAAACAGGCCGATTTCCGTGCGCCGATATGATGCGCAGGATTGGTCCCGTTTTAATTATTACCCATATATTTACTATAAACAAAATTTCCGCCCTTCGGAATATTACAGAAGTGCTGAAGATCTTTATTATCGGTATCCTAAGTATATGCAGGTTCCGACGTACAATCCTTATTGGCAGAATTATTATCCAGTGCCCCGAAGATTTCATGAAGGAAAGCATTTTGTTCTCGATGTCTTTTAATTAATTTTCAGATTGATTAAAAACGGGTTTTGTTAAAAACAAAACTTTTTAAAGGAGCCTTTCGGGGCTCCTTTTTTTTGGGGGGTATAGAATTATATTACATGTATATATAAAAATTGTGTTTTATGATATATGTATAAGTATATTGTAAATGGTAATTTATTATAACAAAATCAATAATAATTATATTTATATGATAAAACAGTAAATTACAGAGGTAAAAAAAACGTTTTTGCCCCCTTGAATGAGAAGCATTATTCATTTATAATAAATAAGTGAAAATTTTCCAGTTGTCTTTCCGGGACGATCAGTTTCTTGAGTCGATTGGGAATTAAACAAAATCAAAAATTTTTTTATGAAAAAGAGTTACAGAAACTTTAAAAGAAGGTTGCAAATGGACTCCATGAAGATTTTTTGCGGGAACGCCAATCCCGCGTTGGCTCGTAAGATCTGTGATTATCTTGGGATGCAGCAGGGGTTGATTACGGTGGAACGTTTTCCGGACGGAGAATCATTTTGCCGTTTGGAAGAAGATGTTCGGGGAGTCGATGTATTTATTGTTCAGCCTACATGCCGTCCGGTTAACGACAATCTGATGGAATTGTTGATCATGATAGATTCCTGCCGTCGGGCCAGTGCCGGACGGATCACCGCGGTTATTCCTTATTTTGGATATGCCCGTCAGGATCGAAAAGATGAAGGACGAACGCCGATTACCGCGAAATTAGTGGCCAATCTTATTACTGAAGCCGGAGCGAACCGGGTTTTGGCTCTTGATCTTCACGCGGCTCAAATTCAGGGCTTTTTTGATATCCCGGTAGATCATCTTTCCGCGTCGCCGGTTATTGATACTTATATAAATTCCCTCGGTTATAAGCCGGAAGAAACGGTTGTTGTCAGTCCGGACGAAGGAAGTATCAAAAGAGCGGCGAAACATGTTGCCGCGCTGGGGGGAAATTTGGCGATCATTGACAAGCGGCGTCACGGAAATTTCGTTGAGCAGGCCAACTTGATCGGAGGACCAATCGAAGGAAAAGTGGCTTTTCTTTTCGATGATATTATCAGTACCGCCAATTCCATTTGCGGAGCGGCCCGGCTTGTCAAAAAAATGGGCGCGCAAAAGATTTACATTGCCGCAACACATGGTGTTCTTTGTGGTCCGGCCATTGAGCAGTTGCGAAGCACGCCGGTGGAAGAGATCGTTCTTTCGGACACGATTCCGCTTCTTCCTGAACATGATCTTCCGAATATTAAGGTATTGAGTACCGCGACTATTTTGGGAGAGGCGATTCGCCGGATCCATCGTCAAGAGTCGGTCAGTCACATGTTCAAAAACCTTCCTTACGGATCAGGTCAGTACTTCTGATTTTTCAATGAAGTTTTCAGACAGTATTTTGTATTTCAGGCAGATTATTTGTAATATTAGAGAAAATTTTATTGATATAAAGACAGCGTAATAACCTTCTTTATGGATGATCGAAATTTTTGAAAATTGATATTTACAAAAAGCGGATAAATTGAAAAAATAACGCAATTGCTTTTTGCAAGGCGTTTGATCAGATAAAAGTAAGTTTTTTAAAGATCTTTTTACAAGACGATGGTTGTTTTTTTAAAAAGATCAAATAGAGTTCACCCTTTGGAAAATATTCAGAAGGCAGAAAGAATTATGGCGAAGTACGTTTACAGTTTTGGTAAATTGGGAACAGACGGAGATGCCTCGATGCGGAATCTTCTTGGCGGAAAAGGCGCGAATCTTGCCGAAATGGCCAAGATCGGTCTTCCAGTTCCGTCCGGATTCACGATCACAACGGAAGTCTGCACTTATTATTACGCGAACGATCATCAGTATCCCGAACAGCTTAAAGCGGATGTTGAAGCGGCTCTCAAGACCGTTGAACAAGCGATGGGCAAAAAGTTCGGTGATCAGAACGATCTTCCTCTTCTGGTTTCCTGCCGTTCCGGTGCCCGTGAATCGATGCCCGGTATGATGGACACCGTTCTGAACATCGGTTTGAATGACAAGACCGTTCAGGTTCTTGCTGAAAAATCGGGTGACGAACGTTTCGCTTGGGACTGCTATCGCCGATTTGTTCAAATGTACGGCGATGTTGTTCTCGACATGAAACCGAAAACCAAGACTGATATTGATCCGTTTGAAGAAATTCTTGAAGCCAAGAAAAAAGTTGCCGGCGTTAAACTTGACGCTGAACTGAAGGCCCCGCAGCTTAAAGAGCTTGTTTCCGAGTTCAAAGCCGCTGTTAAAAAACAGACCGGAAAAGATTTCCCGGAAGATCCGATGGATCAGGTTTGGGGAGCGATTGGCGCCGTCTTCGGAAGTTGGATGAACGACCGCGCGATGGTTTACCGCCGTATGAATGGTATTCCGCACGATTGGGGGACAGCGGTCAATGTTCAGGCGATGGTCTTCGGAAATATGGGTGACGACTGCGCCACTGGTGTTGCTCTGACGCGAAACGGCGCTACTGGCGAACCGGGAATCACGGGCGACTACCTGATCAATGCCCAAGGTGAAGATGTTGTTGCCGGTATCCGCCGCCCCAAGAAGATCGAAGAATCTCTTGGTCAGGATATGCCGAAAGTTTGGGAGCAGTTCCAGCAGGTCGCCAATCTTCTTGAAAAGCATTATCGCGATGTTCAGGATATTGAATTCACGATTGAACGTCAGACACTTTACATGCTTCAGACACGAAACGCCAAGCGAACCGGTTTTGCTCATGTTCGAACTGCCGTTGATATGGTTGAAGAAGGTTTGATCACCGAAGAAATGGCGATCAAACGCGTTCCGGCCAATGACGTGACCCAGCTTCTGCAGCCGGTCTTTAGCGGAGTCGGTCTCAAGGGTAAGAGCCCGATCGCCGCCGGTGTTAACGCCGGTCCTGGTGCCGCTACCGGTCAGATCGTTTTCCAGCCGGATGAAGCCGAAGTCATGTGGCAGAAAGACAATAAAAAACAGATGATTCTCGTTCGCCGTGAAACGACTCCTGAAGACCTCCGCGGAATGAAGGTTGCCAACGGTATCGTGACGAGTTTTGGTGGCGCCGCTTCTCATGCCGCTCTGGTTTCCCGTCAGATGGGTAAAGCCTGCGTTTGCGGTTGCGCCGATATCATTATCGATTACAAGACCAAGACCCTGACCGTCGGCGACAAAGTCCTGAAGGAAGGTGACTGGATCTCCGTTGACGGTTTCACCGGAAAAGTTTATGAAGGTCAGGTTCCTGTCAGTCCGTCCGATGTTCTTCAGGTTCTGTTCACTCATGAACTGCAGCCGGAACAGGCTCCGAACTATCGTCGTTTCGCTTCTTTGATGAAAATGGCCGACAAGTTCCGCAAGCTTGGTGTCCGCACCAATGCCGACTCACCGAAAATGGCGACCGAAGCGGTTGCTCTGGGGGCTGAAGGTATTGGCCTTACCCGAACCGAGCATATGTTCTTTGACCGAATTGACGACTTCCGCCGCATGATCCTGGCTGACAATACCGCCGATCGTGAAGCCGCTCTTGAAAAACTTCTGCCTTATCAGCGAAGTGACTTCGCCGGTATTTTCGAAGCCATGAAAGGCCTGCCGGTAACCGTTCGTCTGCTTGACCCGCCTCTTCATGAGTTCCTGCCGCACGAAGAAGCTGAACAGAAGGAACTTTGCGACAAGTTCGGTATTACGCTTAACTTTATTCAGCAGCGTGTTGAAGATCTGAAAGAAAGCAACCCGATGCTCGGTCACCGCGGATGCCGTCTGGGCGTTGTTTATCCGGAAATCACCCGGATGCAGGCTCGCGCCATTATGGAAGCCGCTTGCGAAGTCAAAGCCAAGGGAATTGAAGTTCATCCGGAAATCATGATCCCGTTGGTCACCTGCTTGAACGAGTTCAAAAATCAGGAAGCCATTATTCGCGAAACCGCTGATAAAGTTCTCGAAGAAAAAGGCATGAAGATCGAATATAAAGTCGGTACAATGATTGAAATTCCGCGCGCCGCTCTGACCGCGGACGATATCGCCAAGAATGCCGAATTCTTCAGCTTCGGGACCAACGACCTGACCCAAACCTGTATGGGCATCAGCCGCGACGATTACGCCGGGTTCATTAATAACTATCTTGAAAATGATATTTATCCCGCCGATCCGTTCCAGGTCTTGGATCAGACCGGCGTTGGCAAGCTCATCAAGATCGCCGTTGAAGGCGGACGTTCCACTCGCCCGAACATTAAGCTCGGTATCTGCGGTGAACATGGGGGCGAACCTTCCTCCGTTAAATTCTGTCATCGTACCGGACTGAATTATGTCAGCTGCTCGCCGCTGCGCGTTCCGGTTGCCAAGATCGCCGCTGCTCAGGCCGCTCTGGAAGACAATAAATAATTCTGTAAATCGGAATAAATGATTGACGGCCCCGAAAATTTTCGGGGCCGAAATTATCTGGGGGTTCTTTTTCGCAAAAAATATCTCTTTTAAAAAACTTAAAAACGATCTTTTACGAATTCTGCCTTCCTGGCGCTTTGTTTTTCTATGACGTTGATCATTTCATCGTGAGTATAGGTCATGAGGCCGGGAAAAATAAAAATATCCAAAGTAATGAAAACACTACTTCCGACTTGACTGGCCGGGGCTTCGTAATTATAAGTACTGAACCTGTAATAGATTTTATCCTTTTTATGGTATTTATTCTATAAAATACTTATAAGCGACATTGGATTTGACGTGTCAAAGGGAGAGAAGCGGACACGAATAATACGATTTTTATTAACATCAACACGAATGTGATTTGTAAAATCGTCAGTTTTTTGTGTTTATACCGATTTCATCATGAATTTTTCGTTATAATATCAGAAGAACAGCCGATTCACGCTGTCAGTCGGGGGAGAGGACGGAAAATTTAAAATAAAAGCAGTATAAAATAATAAGAATAATCATAATCGCAGGTGTTTTTTCCGCTATTTTCTTTTTCGATATTGAAAGTACTGGGCCTGCTTGTCAAGAGTATCACCGAGGCGAATGCCGAAAAAAGGAATGGTTATTGTTGGTTCTTCGTTATAATACGAAAAAGTTTCAAAATTTTTCACTTTGTTATTTTTTTTAATATAAGATTGGTCGTCTTCGCAGAGATCATCCAGGGCGACAGAGATTTCTTTGTTGTTTCTTTTGAGCAGTGTCACGTTTTGATCGTCCTCGGAAATTTTAACCAAATTGGTTTCCGTTGTGAAATGACCGTTGAAAAAGTCCAGGTTCTGAATTCTTCCGCGTTAACGGCGGTAACAGCAAGAAAAAACAAAATAAAGCCGATAAAAATAGTATTTTTCTCCGTTTTATATTTTTGCTTAAAAATATAGTGAAAATATTTTAGTAGAAACAATATATTTTATACTCTCCAATACAAGGAAAAATGACGAAAAACGGGGAAAGATTATGAGTATTACCAAAAATTTATTTGTTTCTGTTAAGAGATATTATTGAATGTTAAATGAAAATTATCGCTTTTTAAATTTGATTTGACAAGATTAAATTTGTTTGTTATGATATAAAAATAAAAATTGAAGCTGAAAAAATTTTTTATTTTTTTGTTTAAGTGTTATAAAAACTTTTTTTGTTTATTGTTATTGTAGTTGTAATATTTTTATCAAAAGGAATAGCATATGAAAGCAAAATTTAATGGATTCAGGGCTTTTACCTTAGTAGAGTTACTGGTCGTCATCGCGATCATTGGAATTTTAATCGGACTGCTTTTACCGGCGGTCCAAGCGGCGCGGGAAGCGGCCCGGCGTATGCAATGCACCAATAACATGAAACAGCTCGGGTTGGCCATTCATAATTATAATGATGTATGCAAAAGTCTTCCTGCGACCCGTCAGGCAATGGCAAAAGGACACAGTTTAAGCGGAACGCAGGATCCTTGGTCGGTAACTTTTGTCCTTTTGCCTTATTTGGAGCAGATTTCTCTTTATAACACAATGACTGATACCATAAAAAAGGCCAGTTGGGTTATTTATCCGGCGGATACTATTTCCAAACCGATCCCGGAACTCTGCTGTCCGAGCGATGCTTCGGCAACAGATTTAATGGACGGCAATTCGCCGGGAACATATCGACCGAAAAACAGTTACGTCTTTAATCGCGGCGATGGAATTGAGAGAAATAACTGGATGAGCGGTTATTTGTCGAGTCTTGATATGAAAAAAAATTATGACAGTGTTGCCGCGCGGTCTCCCTGGGTCGAATGGGAATGGCGGGGAATGGAATATATTATTGACGGGACCTCGTCAACTATTGCCTACTCTGAAACGGTAACCGCCAATAGTTTTACCGATGAAAAGAGGGTAAAAGCGTCAATGGCCAACGGTGTGGGCGCGGATGGCAATTTTTTAAAGAACTGTCTTGCCCGTATTAGTACGACCGACCCCAACTTAATGACCGGCTCAACATCGGGGGGGTATCGAGGAATGCGTATCTGCGATGGTCGTTACTGCATGGGCGCGTTCAGTACCGTTTTACCTCCCAACTCTCCCACCTGTTCCGCAAGTGATTTCAATTCCGGTTGGGTAACCGGTTCGGCGACCAGTGAGCATTCCGGCGGTGTTAATGCCGTTTTGTTTGACGGATCTGTTCGGTTTATTCCTGAAACGATTGATTGCGGTCAGGGAACGGTCAAACATTCCGTTCCTTATTTTGGTCCGAGTATTTATGGAGTTTGGGGCGCAATGGGCACCGCCAATTGCGGAGAAACCAAAACGCTGTAATTTTCCGCCAACGTTGCCCCCTATCGATGGAACAATTGAAAACGTTGACTGTATAAGAAACTGATAAAGATCCGCGGACGGTTGTCGTCTGCCAATTATTATTATTTCGCTTTTTGTATTGACTATTTTGGTGAACCGATAGTTTTTGCGCTGGCTGTTTTTGGGGGAATAGACTAAAAGCAATTGCAATCATCTCAATAATATTTAATAATTAAGAATAAAGGAAAATCAGGTCTGTCGTATTATGTTGATGCATAAAAGAGTTTGGTATTGTTTATTCCTTGTTTCAGCGGTGAGTATTCTCGGTTGCGGACAAAAGTGCCCTGATAATTTTCCTGATATTTTTCCTTGCGTTATTCGTTTGACGCAGGAGAATCAACCGCTTGAAGGCGCGACCGTTGTTTTGAACAGCAGCTCCCCCGAATTGAACCGCTGGGCTGTTTCCGGGATCTCCGATGCCGAAGGATCGGTTGTTTTGAAAACAAATGGAAAATATATAGGCGCTCCCGAGGGTGAATTTACAGTTACGGTTACCAAGGAAGAAATTATCTATAAAGGGGGTGAAAAAATAGTTGATGGGGAAAAAATCCAAGCCAAACCGGAGAAGTTTTCTTTGGTTGAGCAAATTTACAACCAGCCGGAAACATCATCTTTAAAAGTGAAAATTGAAAAGAAAAAAAATCAAATTGAATTGAATGTCGGTAAAAAAGTTCGTATTCCTGTTGCCATTATCCAATAAAAATTTTTACTGCAACAAAATATTATTTTCCAACGGTACCGCCGATTGACTTTGTGAATCGGCTGATTTTTTGATGACTGAAAGTGAAAAACATCAAAGAATCTGTGAAGTGGTCCCAGGAATCTGGACAAAAAATGGGAAAGGAACAAGGTGGATGACAAGACCGAACAGCTCTGTTATAATGACAGAGGAAGGGAGAAAGTCATCATGCCAAAAAACAGACGGACGATTAGTCCGAAAATGAAAGCGAAAATTACCTTGGAAGCGATTCGGGGCGTTG
>CAZZEF010000055.1:13562-21480 GCA_964652875.1 uncultured Planctomycetaceae bacterium | reverse complement strand
CAAATTGTATGACAGAGTTTTAAGTTATTTGCCTCCCCGTGTTATTGAAAAAAAATCAAGTAAAAAAGATGGAAAAGGGAAAAATGCCGTTGTTACGGAATTTATCGAATACTTCTGGACGGATTCCGTTGTTCGGTCGTTTATCGCTAATAATCTTGCCCGGGGAAATTACTGGTTTACTGGATTCACTCAAATAATGACTGCTGCGGATCCCGTCTTAAAAAAACCGCTTCGTGATAAAATCAGTTTTGAAAAGGAAGGACTCAATAAAATGATTAATGATGAAAAAACAGATTGGAAACTTGAGGGGGCTCGATCTTTGGTCTTTGCCGTTCAGGAATCTTTGAATCGTCTCTATGGGGAAATAGCGAATTCCGCAAAAGGAATTTCTTCCGAAGGACTGAAGAATCGATGGAATGGAGAATACACCAAATGGCGAATTGCTTTTTCCGGATCCAAAACGCAGGAGCAGTTTCGCTTCGCGTTGACCGATATGTTCAGCCGCGCAAAATCGGTTCCATCACTTCAGGAAAACTGGCAGACCATTATGACCTTGGTTATTCAGGATTGGCAGCTTGCCCGCGATTTGGCGCTGGTTGGCTTGGCTGGTTACAAGGGCAAGGAAAATGAAGAAACTCAAAATCAATCCGAAAAATAAAACTGCCTCGCTGATAATGTTCGATATTTGATTCATATCGACTTTACTCTTTTTAATGTCAAAGAACAGACGTACAAAAAGTCAACCGAAAATTAAAAAGTCGGCAATATAAAAAATACATGTTAAATTTTAAAAAAATAAAGGAGATTATTTATGTCGCTTCACGTTTTTGCTAATATTGTTACTCCTTATGGAACCGCTTCAAATAATCGCGGTGAAAATGATGGTAATACAACAACTCTTCAGAAGCTGGTTTGGAAATCACAGGTTCATACAACGGTCAGCGCCGAAGCCATTCGCTTTGCTCTTCGCCGTCTTTTCGCGGAAAATGGTGAAAAAACCAATCGTTTTTGGGACGACGATAAACAAGCCAACGCTTGGAATGATCCCGAATTTAGAAGTTGGTCCGAAGGAAATCAATCGACGTTCATTGATGATGACCTCTTGGGGTATATGCGAGCCGATACCGCTAAAGACGAAGCCAAAGCTGGAACCGCAACCATTCGCCGCGCGGTCTTGGAAATCACTCGCGCTGTTTCTTTAACACCTTGGAGTGGCGATGTTTCCTTTAATGCCGCATCACCCGGTGCGACTTCTTCCGCCGCCAAAAACAAAAAAGATACCAACTCCCCGAAACAGAATCCGGTTCCTTATCGCGCGGAAATTCATGCGACCCGTTATCAGTTCGGGCTGGCCATGACGCCGGAAAAACTCGCCGATTCGTCAAGAGCGGTCAAAGCACTGGAATCTATTGGCGCCTTACGGAGCGTTGCAGGAAATCATGGACGATTCCTCTATGATTTCGCCCCGGAAATGATCGTAATTCGCGTTACTGATGATCCCGCTCCGCGAATCCTCTATTGTTTCGATACCAATGACGGCGGTAAATCTGTCTCCGCGGAAGCACTGCTTGCCCGTATTGATTCCGGCGATGTACTCGCCAATGAACTTTTTGTCGGTATTTCCGATCTTTCCTTCCCAATTGTCGAAAAATTCAAAAATAAAGGTGTTGAAGTATTCGGGGTTCGAAAAGCCATTGCCGCCGCCAGTAAAAAAATCGCGACAATAAGGAGGTACTTATGATCGGTGTTAAAGTAACGCTTCCGATTGCCTGCTTCAGAAAAGGAATGGCACGCGAGTATCTCGAAACGCATGAGTTGCCGCCCCCTTCCACCTGTTACGGTTTTCTCCTCTCCCTCGTCGGGGAGACGGACAGATCGGTTCATCTTGGTGCCCGTGTGACCGCCGCCATTTGGGGAGATACTGCAATCAGCGTCGTTTTGAGAACGGTCTGGAGAATAAAAAAAATTCCGCTCGGAAGTTCCGGAAATATCCGACCCGACTATCAGCAGCTCCTGACCAATATCAACTTGATTATTTGGCTCGATAGTTCCGAAGAAACTCCTGAACAGGAAAAACGGCCGCTGGAAGATCTTGTTCGAATCGCGCTTGATCCAAAACGGCGCGGCACTATCAAGAGGTTCGGCGGACTCTCGCTTGGTGAAAGTACCCATTTAATTAACGATATTGCATTCTATGATCCGGCTGATTCGGAGCAGATAGAATTTGAACAAGGGGCCAGAATATTTCTTCTCGACAAAGAAGGAATGACAACGCTTCCGGTTTGGGTCGATCATGTCGGCGGGGAAAATACCCGATACGCGACCGGAAATATCGTTGAAGGTGGATTGACTCCTCCTGATTCTGTTCTGATGCCTGTTATTCAATGTTAGTGATTTAAACGGCCCTTTTATTTTACTGCAAAATATAATTTTTGCTCTTCGTTGCAAATGAACATAAAAAAGAATTTGATTCCATTTTGTGTTCATTTGTTATTGTGTGTTATTATCATAATTTTATTTTTTACGAAGGACTTCCTCTGCCGATTTCATGATGAAATTACCATTTCAACGGCGACACCGATTCGCAACGTCAATCGATGAATGCTGTTGGAAAATTTAGATGACTTTATGAAACACGCAGTTTTAATGAGTTAAAATTGAATTTTTAAAAAAGTCGCAAATGAACTTGATAAAATAGTGAATATAATACCGTGTTTTTTAAACATTGTTTTCAATGCGGCTCAATTAAAAACACGAATTGATATTTGATAATTGGGTAGTTAAAAATTCACACTCAGGAGGTGTTTATGACACAGCTTAATCAATGTGCTTTGCAGACAGAACATGAAGAACCGCTGCGCATAATGGCACTTCATGCTCTGGATTATTGTCCGAGACTTTTTTATCTTGAAGAAGTTGAAGAAATTCGTGTGGCAAACGATAACGTTTATGCAGGAAGAACTCTTCATGAGATTGTCGTTCCGGATAATTTCGATGGTAAATTAATGACTCAAGTGGAATTGATCGGAGAAAAACTCGGTCTTATCGGAAAAATCGATTGTCTGTGTCGGCGCAATGGAACATTAATCCCTTATGAACATAAAAGAGGCCGATCCAGACGCGAAAACGGGAAACCGGCTGCCTGGCCTTCTGATGCATTACAGGTTTCCGCTTATGGTCTTTTACTTGAAGAAGCTCGCGGAATGGATGTCATAGAAGGACGGATTCGATATCATGCGGATAATCAAACCGTTACGGTACCATTGGATACTCTAATGCGCCAAAAAGTAAGGGAGATGATTGCCGAAGGTAAACGGTTGCGAAATACAACAGAACGCCCTCCGGTTACAACTCATGAAAAAAGATGTATTCGATGCTCTCTTGCTCCGTTTTGTCTACCGGAAGAGGAGAGATTTGTTCAGGATCCGAATCATAAAACACTGCGGCTTTTTCCCGAGGATCGACAGCGATCAACTATTCATGTCATAACAGCAGGTTCGCAAATTTGCAAATCTGGCGAGGCATTTTTGTTGATTTCCGCGGAAGGTCAAAAAAAACAATTTCCGGTAACCGAGGTAGAGGGATTTGTTATTGACGGTTTTTCACAAATAACAACACAGGCACTTCAGCTTTGTGCGGTAAATGACATTGCGGTTCATTGGCTTACGTCGTCTGGAGTACCTATGGGCAGTTTTTGTTCCGGCACAGGCCCCGTACAGCGACGTATTCGTCAGTATGAGGCGCTCGGTAAAGAATCCTTTAGGTTAAGACTTACGCGTCAGTTGGTTCAGTCAAAAGTAGAACAGACACTTCGATACATACATCGGTGTACAAGAGGAGAAACAGAAAATGGAGAAAAACTCTCTAATAAGGAAGTTAGGGTTGCAGTGAATAGAATTCGTGATTTATTGAAGGAACTTGATAAAACAGATAATACCGATTCAATACGTGGAATAGAAGGGCTTGCGGCGAAAGAATATTTTGGTCTTATGGGACATTTACTCAAAGATAATACTTCTGAAGAAATGAAACCGAAGGGTAGATCAAGAAGACCACCAAAAGATCGTTTTAACGCAGTATTGAGTTATCTATACTCTCTTTTATATACAAGCGTATTACAATCAATACTTGTGGTCGGATTAGAGCCGGCATTTGGTTTTTATCATACCCCAAGAAGCTCGACACCACCTTTAGTACTTGATTTAATGGAATTGTTTCGACTGATTGTATGCGACATACCGCTTATTGGATCGATTAATCGAATGCAATGGAATGTAAAGGAAGATTTCGATATTAATGGAGAAAAAGTGTGGTTATCGAAGTCCGGAAAGAAAAAAGCGATTGAGCTTTATGAGCGTAGATTACAGGATAAATGGAAGCATTCGGTAATAGGTTATTCACTATCGTATGCGAGGCTTATTGAGTTGGAGGTTCGTCTTCTTGAAAAGGAGTGGACAGGCGAGGAAGGTCTTTTTGCCAAATTTCGAATAAGATAAAATGGAGTTGACCTCATGACAAAAAAATGGTATCTTGTGGCGTACGATGTAAGGGACGCCAAGCGTTTGAGACAAACAGCAAAAAAAATGTTGGGGTATGGCAGTCGAGTGCAATACAGTCTGTTTCGATGTCGCTTAACTTCGGAGGATTTGGAACGCATGAATTGGGAGTTGACAAAAATACTTACGGAGGAAGATGATCTTTTGATCGTGGAAATATGCAGTCGTTGTGCATCAAGAATTAGAGACAGTTCTGGCAGAACGGATTGGGACCTGGAAGTTAAATCTTATGAAGTGTTTTAAACTGCTTTTATTTTAAATTTTCCGTCATCATCGCCGATTGAGTGCGAGAATCGGCTGTTCTTTTGACATTATAACGGAAAATTCATGATAGAATCGGTATAAAAAAGTTTTGTAACAGAATAATTTATATATTCTTTATTTTTTAGAATCAAGTATCTGACTTTTTTAAAGACGTTTTGATAAAAAATTTAATGGAAGTTTAAATTTACGCATCAGAAAGAACAGAGACAATTATTAGATACACGAATCATAGGAAGATTAATAACTTATTGGTATTATTACAGATAAAAAAACTGGAAATGGAACAAACAAACATGATAGGCAAAAAAATAAAATATGGGACAGGTACTTGAAAGATTGATTGTAACAGTATACAATAAAGATTCTTATATAAAGTAGCCTGTATTTTTCTATGATGCCGTCAGGCGTTGAGCACTTCCCATCTTGCATAACCGGATTGAACTGACTCCACCATTCTGTATTTTTCTATGATGCCGTCAGGCGTTGAGCACCAGATCCCTTCTCAAACGATTACAATTCGTTTTCGTCTGTATTTTTCTATGATGCCGTCAGGCGTTGAGCACAAAAAATCTTCCTATATAATACTTAACGGATTTTATAACGCGTCTTTAATAATATTTATTTTTGAACCTAACCACAAGCACAATAACATGCCGCACATACTAAAAAAAAGTCCTCTAAAAAAGATCTTTTCAGAGGACTTCAAGTATCGTCAAATGTCCGCAGTCAACTCATTTCGTTCGACTGGCCAATACTATACCAAGAATGGCAAATCCCAATCCGGCAAAGAAAATCGTATTGGTGATTTCATGAAAAATGAAAATACCAAAAATCGTCTGCAACAGGATCTGCAGTACAGAAAAAGTCGCCACCTTCGACGCCGTCGCGTAACGAAGCGAAAGATTCTTCAAATAAAAACAAATCACGTTTAAAACACCTGCCACCGTAATAAAAATCCAACAGATCGTCGGAATCGAAACCGAAACAGGCTCCGCACCGGCAGTGAGCGCTTTAAGCTTGGTCATGTAAAACGCCGAACTTCCCTGATTGAACAGCATAATAAGCGCGGCTGAAACAGCTCCAAAACCGCACACGACCGATACTATAAAGAACGGATCAATTTTTATCGATTGCCCCTTGGAATTCGTTGACGCTTTACGGAGAACCGCTCTTAATATAACAGTGTAAATTGCGTAACCAAGACCAGTCGTGAACGCGGCTAAAAAGCCCCAGAAAAAGACGCTTTTCGCTTTGGCGGGAACAACAGGCGCGGCAGACACGTCTGTTCCAGTCGATTTAATTTCCGATTTAACCGTATCTGTTTTAACCGCGGAAGCATCAGCAGCGGCATTGTCCGTCTGCACAACGGCGGCTTTAGCGACCGGAGACGCGACAGGACGTTTACTGGTACTAAAGACCAAAAGGAATACGGCGGTGATCAAAACAATAATAGTAACGATCTTTAAAAGACCAAGCTTTTCCTTTAACGCGACCGCGCCGATCAGAGAGGTTCCCAAAATGGTAAACGTTCGAATAAACGGAAGGGCAAGCGCCAATCCAATCGCCGCGAATGAGAAAATATGAAGATTGACGCCGACTGTTTCACAGAAGAAAGCAGCCACAAGAATTAAAAGAAAAACTTTAAGAGGCGGCAGTCCACATTTCCCTCTCTTCCAAATGATCAGAAAGATCGGAAGCGCAAAAACGGTCGTAATCAGTTCCTTAAAGCAGGTCGTCCAAAAAGGAGAAATCGCCAGCGCGTATCCGTCCGGAATGACCGGCATTTTGACAAGCGGTCCGATTCCCGGAATTTTTCCGAGAAATTCAACCGCGGTATCACATTTATTGACGAACTGAACGAAAAGATAAGAGACGCAAAAAATCGTATCGGAAAAAATACATAAAATCGTTCCGAACATTGTTTCGGACATAAACGGCTTTTTCTGCGATTCCGGAACATTGGGGGCCGGAGCGCTGACCGCATTCTTTTCTTGGGGATCTGCCTGACTCATAAATTCAATTCCTTTCCGTTAAAATGATCAATAATGCCGTAATCGGCGTATTCAAATATTCTTGCCTTGGGATCACTGTTGATCGCTATTATTGTTCCCGCACCTTCAATGGCGCAGGTATGATGCACCGCGCCCGATATTCCGACCGCGATATATATTTTAGGGGAAACCGTTCGTCCGGTCAACCCGACTTGTCGCTCATACGGAACTTTTCCTGTATCGACCAGTCCCCGGGACGCGCCTGACTGAGCCCCGATTTTTTTCGTCCATCGCTCAATTTCTGCAAGCTGGTTCAAAACGCCCCGACCGGCAGAAACGATCAGATCCGATCCTGAACCCGGCATCCGGACCGTTGCCATTTGCGGTTTCGTTCGGCATTCGATTTTCGCGATTACATCACCGCCGAGCGCAGGCCGATACATCAGTAAATGATCTTTTTCGTCCGTTTCCAATTCAGTGCAGTCGGCACAAAGACCCGTTTGAAGAAGCGCCGCCAACCGCGGAGCCGTCCGCCGTCCCCAAAGATCCGCCGGCCATAATATGATTTCCGGTTTTTCTTTTTGGATCCTGTGTACAAAAGAAGATTCGTCCACAACTTCCCGCGGATCGATCAAAACGACTTTTTTCGCGATCCCGGAAGCAACGGTCATCGTCTCCTCACCAACCGCCCAGATCTCATTGGCCCGACATGCTTTCTTTGGAACCGTTCGATTTTTTGTTTCCTGATGACGAAGCTTTTCGATGAGCGGCACAAGATCGCGCCAGCCGATCATTTGGCATTTGCGCCGTCCCTGACCCGCAGGACGAATTTCCAAAACCTTTGTCGGCGACCCCAAAGTACCGCAGCGCGTTAAATCAAGCTTCAAATCCGCGTTGCTCCAAATTTCAATTTCCCGTTTTTTCGACCGCAACGACGGAAAACGGAGTTCACGGATCCGCTCAAACGTTAAAACGGCCGGAACCTGAAACGTCACTTCCCCTGCCCGCGTCAAAATTTTTTCTTCCTGAAAGTCCGATCCCGACGCTTTCTTTTTTTTAAGATCCTTTTTGGGAATCGGCGATCTCCATCGCATGACATTGGTCACG
>CAZZEF010000055.1:4204-13552 GCA_964652875.1 uncultured Planctomycetaceae bacterium | reverse complement strand
GCGAAAAACCCGGAAGAAGCGCGGACAATTCCGGCCCGACCTGCGCCGTATCGCCGTCAATACTCTGACGTCCGCAAAAGACAAGATCCGGACCGACTCGTTTGATCGCTTCAGAAAGAATATAGCTGGTGGCGAGCGTATCGGACCCGGCGTACCCTGGATCGGAAATCAAAATGACCCGATCCGGCCCCAATCTCGTCAAACGCTCCAGCGGATCTTTCGCGGACGGTGGTCCCATACAAAGAACAATCGTCTCCGCAAAGTTTTTTTCTGAAGTTCCGCCGTTCGGGCGGAGTGCCTCCTTCGCGCGGCCACTCATTTCCAGCGCGCATTCCAGCGCTGCCGCGTCGAAAGGACTGATCTCGCCTTTATTGATTTTGACACAAACCGCCGTTTTCATAAGATCCGGAATTTCTATTGATGATAAATCGGAGCCAAGGCGTCATGAACTGCCCGATAACGTTCGAACAATTTCGCGTATTTTTCGGTATTTTCTGGATTGGGGACTGTCTTCGAAACAGTCTTGGAACATTTTCCGACCGCGGAGGCGAAATCGGAAAAGATCCCGACCGCGACACCTGCCATCATAGCGGATCCGAACGACGAATCGCTGTTTTCTTTTCTGATCAGTGTAATTCCGAGCGCGTCAGCCAGGATCTGTCGCCAAAGAGGACTTGCCGCACCGCCTCCAATCGCGGACGCTTCATTCTGATGCGGAATATGAATCGCCTCAAGCGCTTTTCGACAATCCAGCATAGACAGAGCGACCCCTTCAAGAACAGCCCGGGTAAAATGCGCCTTACCCTGTCCAGCCCGGACACCGATAAAACTTCCGCAAAGAAGCGGATCGGCATAAGGAGTCAATTCACCATTCAAATAAGGATGAAACATTAATCCGCCGCAGCCCAACTCAACCGCGCCGGCCGCGTCATCAAGATCCCGATAATCGCCGCCGAAGGTGTCTCGGTACCAACGATACGACGCCGCGCATGATTTGGTCGCCGTTCCCGGATACCAAAGACCTTCGGCAATATGTGAGTAATTGATTAAATTGCGGTCCGGATAAGCGCGATCGGTGACAACGCAGATCCTCCCGGCAGTAGCCAGTTTGACCGTCATCTGACCGGCGGAGACAGCCCCGGAGGCAAACACTTCCATGACAGTATCGGTCGTTCCGCAAAGAACCGGCGTTCCTTCGATCAGGCCCGTTTCGCCCGCGGCCGTTTGAGTGATCTTTCCGACAAGATCGGTCGGACGCACCAGTTTAGGAAGAAGCGCTTCGTCGAATTTCAAAAGATCAAGCAGTTCTTTCGACCAGTTCATCGCGTTATAATCGAAAAACATACTCCCTTGCGCTTCAATATAATCGGTAACATAATCGCCGGTCAATTGATGCCGGACATAATCTTTGGCGAACAGGATCCGTTTTGTTTTCGACCAGATCTCCGGTTCATGTTTTTGAACCCAAAGAAGCTGGGGAAGTGTCCAAATCGTGTCCGGTTTATGAAGGATCTGCTGTTGAATCAGTTCGCCGAAATTGTTCTTGAGAAAACGGACTTCCTCGACACTGCGCGAATCGGTCCAGTAGATCGCCGGACGAAGAACATTGAAATTTTCATCCGTCAGGACCGCCGTATGCGTTGCGGCGTCAAGGCTGACCGCCGCGATCTGGCCGGGAGCAATACCGCTTTTTATCAGCAGGGCACGAATACTTTCGCAAGTCGCCTCGTACCAGTGACGGGGATTCTGCTCCGCGTAACCGGCCTTCGGATAAGATGTCGGATACTCAACCGTATTGGTTGCCGCAATTACGCCTGTTTCCGAAAGAAGCGTCGCTTTCGACGCGCCGCCGCCAAAATCAATACCAAGTAAATACATAACAGATCTCTGAATTCGTAATAAGTCAAATGGTTCGATACCGCTAATTTTTATTATTATACCGATTTCAAGATGAATTTTTCGTGATCACGTCACAAGGACAATTGATTCACACAGTCCATCGGCGGAAATGACGGAAAATAAAAGCAGTATAAAAACTTCGGTAAACAAACAAAGAAGCCGTTACCGAAAAAATTACGAAAGGACACGAAAGGGAACCGAAAAGGATCCTGTTTTCGTGTCTTTTCGCAATTATCGATTCATTTTGGGGACAGATTTGTCCGCCCGATTATTCGATCACGTAATTAATGCCGTAAATACCGGGATAAACGCCCTTATTTTTAAGAGTTTCGTTTTCTTCATGGCAAATGAGCCATTTATTCTTTCGAAACAGGAGCTTATCATCGGGAATTTTATCCAGCGGAATATTCGTGTCCTTCGGCAGGATCACAATGCAGCAGAACCCTGCCGGATCAGACGCGCAGGGGCAAAAATGAAGGGTTGTCGCATACACTTCGACCGTCTCGCCTTTTTTAACCAAAAAGGCCTTGACGTTAGCACTGTCGAGCCGTCCATTCTCCATTTCGTTCTGTTTTGCCAAAAGGAGTACGAAATCGGTAACCGCAATATTGATCTCGGAAGATTTATGCCATTCCAGCGCGTTGAGCTTATTATTGTGTCCCCAGCAGCAGCCGGTCTGAATTGGGAGTTCGCCATAAATTTCATTTTTAAAGGCGACCGTCTCGCCGATCTTTTCAAGCGAGTCAATAGAAGCCTGATAGGTTGCCCCTTCGGCAGGCATTTCCAGTTTGGCCGCTTCCGTGATCAGATCCGCAGTCGGAAGCTCGACCAGTTCGCCGTAAGGCTTGAACTCGGGATCCGAAACGCGATAGATCTTTATTTGTTCAGCCATTTATGATCTTCCTCCGTTGTCATAAAGAAGCCGCGGTTTTCACCGGCCATGATCCAAAGATAATAGTTATTGTAGCCCGGAGCGCAGCAGAACGGATGATATCCGCGCGGGATCTCAACGAAATCGCCGGACGCGACGGTATAGGTTTCGTCGATATCACCTTCTTTGGTATAAACGCGCTGAATACCGAATCCTTGCGGTTTATCGAATTCATAATAATAAATTTCTTCCATAACGCCTTCGGTAGGCATATTGTCGTCGTCATGTTTATGCGGAGGATAGCTGGCCCAATTTCCGGAACTTACATAAGCTTCGCCGATATAGATCAGATTCGCGCTGATTCGTTCGTCGAGAATGAAATGCGCCTGACGTTCCCAGCCGGTTTTACCGAGATCCTTAATAATAACATCATCGGGTTTGACAAGGACGGGTTCGAAATCTTTTTCGGCCGGACATTTGCAGACGGCGATTGAAACATCGTTAACGCCGGTAATGGTGAATTTCCGGTTACGCGGAATATAAACGCAAGTGGCGGGTCCATCGAAAACATTTTTACGTTTTCCGATACGGGCATATTTAAAACCATCGCCTTCGACAGAGCATTTTCCGCCGAGAATGACAAGACCGTATTCTTTATCGACTTCGTTATAAGTTTTCGAATCGCCCGCCTGCAGACGGACCATATCGACTTCAAGCATTTCAAGACTGCTGTTTTCCCAGGTAATGATTTCGCTTTTGCCGTTTTCTTTATTCCAGGATTTCATCAGACTGTCGTCATAATTCATTGTAACCGTTCTCCTTTAAAAATTGTATCGTTTCAGAATAAGTCGGCACACCCGAACGGGCGCCGAATTTAGTGCATTTCAACGCGGAAACGGCGCTGGAAAAAACACAGCATTGTTTCCAGTCGAATCCGCGGGTCACGGCGAAGGCGAAGGCGCCATGAAAGACATCGCCCGCCCCGTTTGAATCGACGACTTTAACCGGAAACGCCGGGTAATTTTCCGCCGTTTTTCCATCGTAAAGAACGCCGCCGTTTTTTCCATCGGTTATTACGACAACCGAGGGACGGTATTTTTCATAAAGCGAAACAGCCGCTTCCTTAATTGTTTCTTTACCGGAATGTCCAAGCGCGAATTCCGCGGAAGGGATCAGAATATCGGTGTTTTGCAACAGATCCTCTATTCCTTCGTATCGGCCGCCGGCATCGTAAAGAACTTTTGTACCCGCGGCCCGGGCGATTTTCGCCGCAACGACCGCCGCGGAAAGTTCGTTTCCGTCCACCATTAAGACTTTGGCGTTTTCAATTTCGAAACGGCTCCGTTTATCCAACTCGAATTTGGGAAGCGTTCCGCGATTGAGCAGACAGGTTCGGGATCCGGTCTCTTCGTTTAAAAGGACCGTCGCAGAAAAAGATTCGCCGTTTCGAACCTGCACCAGATCCGTATCGACGTTATACCGCCGGAAATCCTCAAGCAGAAATTTTCCTCCGGAATCGTTCGAAAGATTGGCCATGACAGAAACAGAGGCCCCCAACTTTGCCGCGGCCGCCAATCCGGTCGGGGTCGGTCCGCCCCCGCTTTGACGAACGGCCTGAACATAACTCTTGGTATCCTCTGTCGGAAACTTGGGTACCCTGATCAGTGTATCGTAAACATTCGCTCCGATACCTGTTATTTCATTGCATAATTCGGAAGACATTCATTGACTCCGGTTCATTTTCTTTTTTTATGGATTTTTATACCGCCCTTATTTAAACTTTTTCACGCTTGCCGCCAATTGACGCTGTAAACGCCGATTCTTTCGATGCTGGAATGAAAAATTCCTCAGGAAACCGGCAAGACGTGAAGGGGAATTGATAAAAAAATCAGTCGGCTTTTCCGTTCGCGTTGAGCAGATTGATCTTGCTCACGGCAAAATCTTTAACGCTTTCAATCGCTCCGCGCATAAAGACATCGACGGCGAACACTTCTCTTGAGGTAGCGAAAACACGATCCAGAAAAGCATAACAGACATCGGTACCGAAATTGACTTTTCGAATACCGGCGTCGATCGCCGCTTTAACCTGATCGTCCGGAATACCGCTTCCGCCATGCAGGACGACGGACGCCGGAATTCTCGCGTGAATATCAGCAATGCGCTGAATATCGATATGCGGTGCCTGTTTGTAACGGCCGTGCGCGGTTCCGACCTGAATGGCCAGCGCGATAATGCCGGTTTCTTCGACATATCGAACCGCTTCGTCCGGATCGGTGTATTCGTAAACGGGCTTTTCATCGGCGGCTGATCCGATATGACCGAGTTCGCCTTCGACCTGAACGCCGGAATAACCGCAGATCTCAACGATCCGTTTGGTTTGGGCAATATTTTCGTCCAGCGGCAGACTTGACCGGTCGAACATGATCCCGGTGCAGCCGTAACGAAGCGCACGGCAAACTTCCAATTCGCCCGCTCCGTGATCCAAATGAAAGCAAACCGGAACGCTTGCCTCTTCCGCCGCCTTCAAAACAACGGGAGCCAAATAAAGCGCCGTTCCGTAAGCGAACAGACGGGAATAGGACTGCATGATCACGGGGGACCGCAATTCTTCCGCGGCGGCGATAACGCCCATCGCGGTTTCCATATTATAAACATTGAACGCCGGAATCGCAAAGTTTTTCGCTTCCGCGATCTTCAGAATATCCTTGAAACTTACAAGCATTTCAAAACCACCTCTTCAATAGTCATTAATTCAATATTATTAGGTTTAACCGCCGACAAACAAACATATTCCGATGGGGAAGCCGTAACGACGATTTTTGCCTCGGCGTCAATGGCGTTCTGCCATCGGTCACGGGCAACATTGGCAATGACGTTCGGCATGTATTCGTTCATGAACAGATTGCCGGCGATCATGACCTCTTTGCCGTTAAGCAGAAATTCATTGAGCGAACCGCAGGCGGCAAGGATCTTTCGGGCGGGCGCTGTTTCCTCCAGATCCCGGGCCAGAGCGGCGGGATCCTGAAATGAATAGACCTGATTTCCTTTTTTCGGAGTCAGCTTTTTCGTTCGGATCAGATCGGCGAGAAACGCGGTAAACGTTTTTATTTCCGGCTTGAAGGGGATATTCCACTCTTTGTACTGACGGGCAAAGAATTTCGCGTCGTTCGGATCGTAAACAACGATTTTTTTGAACGGAGCGAGTTTTTCAGCTGTTTTAGTCATTACCTGCCGGGTCTCTTCCGCGGCTCCGACCAGGAAATAAAGATCGTAACCGCTGGAGGGTTCATCAGTCAGAACAGTGAAGTCGACTTTAGCGGCTTTAAGCAAACGAATCGCTTCGGCGGCCATTTTCGGTGCTTTACACAGCGCATCTTGTCCCAAAAAGAAAAGAACATCCGCTTTTTCGGGAAGATCTTTCAATTCGGAAACAATATTTTTCGAATATTTTTTAACGCCGTAAACGTTTCCGGTCTTTTCGAATTTATCGAGCATCTCGGCGATATAATCAGGAGTAATACCGGCCAAGGCGGCTTCGAGTTTGGCTTCGGCGACGAACATGGTCGGATCCCAACCGGTTTTGCATTCTTTAACGCAGGCTCCGCAAAGGGAACATTCATAAACGTTATCGATACACTCTTCGAGTTTTTCCATTCCGCGGGCGACGACCGACAAGGCCATAGCCCGGGCACGCGCGGTATTTCTTTCCTGTCCGGTCGCATTTCCGATCGGGCAAATATGGCGGCACATCCAGCAGAAACGACAGGCGTCGACCGTCTCACGGCTTTTTTGAGTTAATTGCATGACGTACCTCCTCCTTATAATCCAAGTTTGAACGGATTAAGAATACCGTTCGGATCAAGTTGTTTTTTAAGAGCTTCAAAGACCTGCATTGCCGGTCCGTACTGCTCTTTCATAAGACGACCGAGCTTGATGCCGACCCCGTGATGATCGTTGACAACGCCGCCGTTGGCCAGCGCGGTTCGAACTCCGCAATTCCAGATCTGATTATGCAGACGGAGCGATTCCAACGGATCCTGCGGCGGATTCTCGACAATGAATCTGTCGTAAATCATGCAGCCCCATTCGTACCAATGAGAAAAATGCGCGATGAAACGGGCCATTGGAAAATTCGACTCAATCGCTTTTTTCATTTCCCAATAGATCTTTTCGATTTTATCGAACGGGGCGATCGTGTCCATCGTTCCGAACATCCAGGGGAGATCCAGCGCATGGCCGGGATAGAAGAAGGTGATCTTTTCGTTCCACCATTTTTCGCCGTATTCGCTGCCGAGATCTTCGGCTCCGTATTTGGCGAACGTTTCCAGCAAGATCTCTTCCTCAACGGCAACGATTCTGGAAAGACCTTCAATAGCAACGTTCATGAAGGCGCCTTTCTTTTCAACGCCAACGATCTTCTTAATGATGGAACCGGTTTCCGCTTCGTCATAAAGACGCATGACGGACGGCTTGATCATCTGCATCAGTTCTTTGCCCGCCTTGAACGCATCGGTCATGTTTTTGAATAAAAAGCCTCGGAACCGGCGTTCTTCCGGCTGATTGTAAATACGCATTTGGGCCTTGGTCATAATACCGAGCGTCCCTTCGGATCCGATAAAGATCTGGTTCAGATCCGGACCGGCCGCGTGTTTCGGAGCGGGCGAGGTTTCAATGATATCACCATTGGGAAGAACGACCTGCATCTTTAAAACCATATCGTCGATCTTGCCGTATTTGGTTGAAACAACGCCGATTCCCCGATGCGCCAGAAAACCGCCAACGGTCGAACAGGTCAGCGAACTGGGATAATGCATCGTCGCGAACCCCTTCTGATTGGCCGCCCATTCGATATGCTTGTAAATTGCCCCGGTACCGCACTCGACATACATCGAATCCGTATTGACCTCGTAAATTTTATTCATACGTTTGGTATCAAGAAGAATACCGCCGCAGACCGGAAGAGCGCCCCCCTGGGTACCGCCGCCGCCGCCCCAAGTCGTAACTGGGATCTTGTAATAATTGGCGATTTTCAGAACTTTTGAAGTTTCTTCGGCGTTTTTGGGTGAGACAATATAATCGGCTTCGGGCATTTTTTCACCGCGGTCGGCGAAAAGGCGCGACAGCCAGAAGTAATCGGCACTGTGTGTCAGTTTGTCGATCGGACGAGTCGAACAGTTCTCCAGTCCGACCGCGTCCTCCAATTCAGTAAGAATCATTGAAAACAGAAATTTGTTCATATCAGTAAAAAACTCCAGTCAGGTTTCCATTATTGGAAAACAGAAAAATCGCGGTCAGCCGCGAAAATTAATTATTGATTGTTTATAGGAAAATGAAAAAGCGGCCGTCACCTTCATTTTTTTCGGGGAGGCATCCATCGCATTTCCGTTCCTGCGTCAGTTCAGCGGATCGTAAATCAGGCCGGGAACATATTTCGCGAATTCTTTCAGCTCATTAACATAACAGCCTTCGATTTCGCTCATATGATGAATATAAGGACCTTCGACGAGTTTGCGCTCGATCTGATCAAGATCATCGAAATGGGCCCAAATATAGGTTCCGAATGTATCCGGACCGTCTGTCGAATCGAATTCTCCGGAAAGAAGATAATACTTTCCCTGTTCCGCCTGAAAACGGGCTATCGTGTAATGACCGTCTTTGACGCAGAAAGAAGGTTTGAAGACCGCCAGCTTCTTTTTTTCGTCGCTCTTTTTGAGTGAAGTCGGAAAAACGCCGCAGTGCCAAAGAAGTTCGGCATTGTCCTTTTCCGGATGTCGAACGGTGAATTCACCGAAGAAAGGCGGCTTTTTTCCCCGAGTGGCGCAAGAAAGAAGAGCGGACGTAATCGCGCCATGAATATCGGTTTCGCAGATAACGAAAATTCCCATATCGGCCAAAATACTCATGGCCAGACAGGGCATCGCGCCAAAGGTTTGGTTCATGGCCGTCCAGCATTCAGTAGCGATCACATCGCCCATGCTTTCTTCCATGATCTCTTTATAAAATTCGACAAAGGCCGCCATTTTCGTCAACATTTCGGGCGCAATGTCGCTGACATCGTATTTGCTCTTGATATACTCGACATGTCCGGCGATTTCAGTTTGCTTTTCGTTCATCAGACGGTCAAGCCGAATTTTGGTATCCGCCAAATTAACCGGAACAACATCTATTCCGAATCGTTCGGTCAGTTCAAGTTCGTTGGCCATGACGCATTTGAACGGTTTGACGCGGGAACCGACCTGCATAATGCGAAGTTTATAAAAGTTTTTGACCATTGTCGCAACGGATAAA
Organism: uncultured Planctomycetaceae bacterium; assembly: GCA_964652875.1. Classification (GTDB taxonomy): domain Bacteria; phylum Planctomycetota; class Planctomycetia; order Pirellulales; family Thermoguttaceae; genus JAUNBG01. The sequence goes on along the minus strand of CAZZEF010000055.1, from coordinate 4,494 downwards.
AAGCTTTCGAATCCCTTGCGGAATGTTTCCGTTTCGATATCGCAGTTATTAATAAACGTGAACGGAACATTATATCTCTTCAACTGTTTGCTGATCGAGAAAAGTCCGCATTGGGTATCCGTGTACCGGGTGCCATTCGGTTCGATCACCTTGTCTTTCGGTCCCCAAAGAAGAGTCGGAACCTTCATAAGCTGAGCAATTTTTCCGGCCGCTTCCTCATTTCCGAAATTACAGTTGATAATAAAAATCGCGTCAACGTTTTCTTTTTTAAAGTATTCCGCGACTTTATA
>CAZZEF010000055.1:0-4194 GCA_964652875.1 uncultured Planctomycetaceae bacterium | reverse complement strand
GTTAAGCCATTCGAGATCGACGAACTCGGTATCCGCGTCCGCAAAATTCTCTTTAATGTATTTAACAGCCATCTCTTTATTGCGATCGGCAACCGCTTCACTGAAAATACCCGTTCGCTTGGGGCCCGGGAGATAACGGCGTTCCGGAACAAGACCGATTTTCAATTTGTAATTTAGCATTTTTTACCTTTTAAATCCAACTCTTTAAAATGACTCTTCTTTAACTGACAGTAATTTTATACTGCACCTATTTTAAATTTTTCCGCTATTTTCACCGATTGAATTCGTGAACCGGCGAAAATTAACGGGAACCCCAAAGGGCTGCCGTATAAATTATTGTTTTCCGCCCCTATAATTTTCGAAGGAACGTTTGTGAAATCAGGACCGACGAAAAGCCGCCGGTCCTGTCAAATTTTAATTTAGTTTTCTTTCCAATTCCAGGAGCCGGGAAGCGGGGAAGAATTCTCGTAAATGAGTTCCCCTTCTTCCGGAATGATGAAATCATCCGGATCGTCGGGCATGACCGGCGGCTTGCAGTTGAGATTGACATAATCTTCCGGTTTGCCTTCGGATTTTCCGTACGCGACTGCTTCGTCCCAATTAAGAAGCTGTCCGGACTGCGCGGCCATACGTCCGAGAACACCGATCATACTGGAAACGGCGGCATGCCATCCGTCGTTGTGTTTGATCCCTTCGCGAATGCAGCGGACCATTTCGTTATGTTCCTGCTGATAAGGCTGGGGCAATGTTCTCTTGGAGGAGCATCGCCAGAGTTCCTTGTTGGTGCCCCGTTCCTTGATCCAGCCTCCGTCTTTGCTCTGACCGATCACGCCGTAACCTTTGGTTCCTTCAAACTCTTCGCTGACATAATTCCAGCATCGGGGCTGCTGTCGGCACATACTGTACATTTTGGTTCCGTCCGCGTAAGTGAATTCGACCATGAAATGATCCCAACGATGGCCTGATTCCCGGTATCTCGGGAAAGCGCGGACCTGTCGTCCGCCAACACCTTGCGCGGTGACAGGATGGCAAAGCGGATCGCCCTTGCCGTGAACCCAATTCGCGACATCAATATTATGAACATGCTGTTCGCAAATATTATCGCCGGAAAGCCAAATAAAATGATACCAGTTTCGAAGCTGATACGACATTTCAGTATCTTTTTTGAAACGGGGACGCTCCCAAAGATCGCCCTGATTCCAGTAGACACGGCTGTAAACGAGATCGCCCATCAGCCCCTTGTTGTACGCTTCCATCCATTCGAGATAGCGCTGTTCATAATGACGCTGAAGACCGGCAACGACGACAAGTCCTTTTTGATCGGCAATTTTATTTGATTCCATTAAGGAACGATAGCCGCGGGCATCGACGCAAAGAGGTTTTTCAATAAACGCGTGCTTGCCTTTTTCAATGGCGTATTTATAATGAATCGGACGGAATCCCGGAGGAGTGCAGAGAAGAACCTGATCGCAAAGATCTATCGCGTTTTTATAGCCGGTCAGCGACGTAAAAACGTTTTCTTTTTTGAGTGCGATTTTATCGCCGTATCGATTTTCCTTCATGTCGAGCATCGATTCGTAGGCGGCTTTGGCCTTTTCAGGAGCGGCATCGGCAATGGCCACCAGCTTGACATTGTCGCCGACATCCAAACGCTGAACAATTGCGCCAAGTCCGCGGTTTCCGCATCCGACAAGGGCCACTTTAATGACATCCGATCCGGCCGCCTGCGCTCCGCGGGCAACATTCATTCCTGCCGTCAATCCGGCACCAAGAAGCGCCGATGATTTCAAAAAATTGCGTCTTTCCATTAGATTTTCCTTTCTTAAGGCATGCCGTTTCGTCCGAATCAAAAAATGAGAAAATTGATTTTCAATCTGTTATTCTTTCCAAAGTTTCTCTAATTAAAAAACAGATCCGCAAAACAGACTTCGGCGGAAACATGCCGTTTTTTCTTTAAAAAAGAACTTTCATCAAAATCTATTCATTTTTTCTGTCGAACATACCGGTATTAAAAAATCGTTAGCCGATTCGAATTTCCGCAGGTTTGGGTCCCGGTCTTTCGAATTTCGGCATTCAGGCGGTAAATAATACAATATAAATTATCGAAAGTATACATGATAACATTTTTAGCGCTTCTTTGCAAGCATTGAAGATTAAATAAATCTCAAAAAAGATTTTATTTTTACGAAAAAACATTTTTCAGACGGTTTACGGTCAAAAGAGCCCCTGCGCGGATCAAAAACGGACAAGTCAATTTGTCCGAATGTCATTTTTTCTTTTGTTCCGTTTCCCTTGGGAAATGGATGTTTCAACCTCAAAGGAAATGCCGACTTAGGAAGGCTATCGGTAAAATCACGGAAAATTAAAAAATGAAGACAGGACAAAAAATTTCTCTCTTGTAAAAATCCGTTTCTCTTAACTCTTTAATCGATAAAAATATTCTTCTTTTTTTAATGTATTTTCAAAACTTGCCCAATCAGACTGAACGATTCATCAATAATTTTCGGAAGCCTCATTGAAAACAAATTTCAAACTCTGATATTTCAAAAAACAAGTTTTATTAAACAGATCGCTCTTCACTCCGGACAGTTCGTTTTTTTTCAAAATAGAAAAGGTTTTATAAACAGACCGAACGATAAATCTGTCGGGGAAAAAGAATTTTTTGTATTTATACATACCTCTGTATACATTTAAAAAATAACAGTTTATTGATAAAAATATTCAGTTTTTATTATATTTTTACAATTCATCCAAAACGTTTAACACAAAAATTTAATAATAAATTATCTTAACAATAAGATTCAAAAGATTTTGTTTTACACGGAAACTAATTCTTGTTTAATAACAATATTTTACGTCAAATAAGACAATCCGTTTTTAACATTCGTCTTTGCCGCGCCGGTAATTTATCGTTTTTATAATCAAAAAAAAAGATTTTAATAAATTTTCATTGACGCATGAAAGAGACTTTTTTTAAAAAACGATATTTTTTAAATTATTGTCTAAAAACTGATTTAATGATTGACGCGTTACAATATATCTGATAAAATGGTATCATCTTTTATTTGATCGTATTTATATTTTGTTTTTTATTTTTGGAGGCATTTTTCATGAAAAATTTGTCGAATTTATTCAACGGTATTAAAAAAGCGGCGGAAAAAAGAAAAAATCGGCAGAAATCGCTTGACTCGCGAAAACTCGGTTGCGAGGAACTGGAAGACCGCTGTCTTTTAAGCGTTACCGCTTTGGAATATCAGGCGATTCGGGAAGCCTTTACCGATTTTAATTTGGCAAACAATATCAATGAAACCAATACAATTGACGTCGAAGAACTTTCGGAAGAGACATTTTACAAAGCTCTTCAGGAAGCCTGTTCAACCGAACAGGACGATCTGATCGTTTTGCGCGCTTCCGAAAATGAATTTTTCCGGTTCGCCGATTCGTTCGAAAATAAAATGACCGTCAGTCTTGATTACAATTTCGGCGCGGTCAACATCATCGGAATTGACTCCAACGGTAATCAATACAACCCGTTCGATCTGATCGACCGCCATTATTATAATTACAATGGTAAGGGCGGTTACTTTAACGGTGATTATATTTTCTCCCTTCCTGAAGACGGTATTCCCGACGGAGATCTGTCTGATTTCGAATCGGTTTCCGCTCAATACTCGCAAAGCTGGCAGCAGTTGATCGGTTTGGACGACTATTATGCCAATTCCGCTTACAAATCATGCGACGGCAGCGGATCAACTATTGTTGTTCTTGATACCGGCATAAATTCCAACCATTATCTTTTTAAAGACAAAAACGGCAACAGTCGAATCGTCTATCAATACGACTTCGTTTACAAGGATTCGGTTGCCGATGATGTTCAGGGACACGGATCTCATTGCGCCGGACTGGCTGCCGGTTATGATTCTTTACATAACGGCCAATATTCCGGCGTTGCCAGCGGGGCCAATATTATCGCCCTGAAAGTTCTTGATGACGAAGGAAATGGCAGCGGAACGGATATTGAATCCGCGTTACAATGGGTTTTAAATAATAGCGAAAAATATAATATTGCCAGTGTAAATATGTCGTTGGGGGGGGGTAATTATCCTTATTATCTTTCAGTCGCTTACAGTTCGGTCATTGACTCACTGACAGAAAAAGGAGTCGCGGTCTGTATCGCCACTGGCAATGATTTTT
>CAZZEF010000054.1:0-21515 GCA_964652875.1 uncultured Planctomycetaceae bacterium | reverse complement strand
CGTAAGTTTAATGTAAATCGCAGCGCTTAACGAATCAATGACAGAAGTATACCAAATGAATATTTAAAAATTATTTGAGATCTGTTAGAAAAGCAGGAGTTTTATGTTAAATTTTCCTAATATATCTCCGCCCGTTTTGTATTTGTTTATGAATAATATAATAATATGCTTATGACATGATGAAATTTCCATTATAACGTCAAAAAAACAGCCGATTCACGCAGTCAATTGGCGGAAATGACGAAAAAAAATAAAAAACAGTATAAAAAACATCGGCCTGTTTCTGCCGACAAAAGCGATAAGATTTTTTTCTGGTTCAAATCTTAAATATTTTGCTGAACAGTCCAAAAACAAGAAAAGAAAATTTATAATCAAACCGGCAAAAAATGTAAATTTTACTGTCCCTTTTCAAGACAGTAAAATTTACAAAAGCAGATACTAATATTCTTTCAGATGTCATTCATTCTGGATGGTGAACTTACCGAGAAAGTTTCTGATTTTTTCAATAGTAACCGGTTTGGTCAGTACCATATCAAAAGAAGACATATCAAAATTACTTCCATTATCAGTATCGGCGGTAACAGCGGCAATAACGATATCGGGATATTGTCCGGACTGGCGAACTTTGATTGCCAATTCCGCCCCGTTCATGCCGGGCATCCATAAATCCGTCATAATAAAATTTACGGGATTGTTTGACAATATTTCCCAAGCTTCATTGGCGTTTTCCGCAGTCATAATTTTTATGTCTGCCCCCAACTTACTCAGCATTGCCTTCATTACTTTGAGATTCATTGGTACGTCATCCGCAACCAAAACGGTAATTGATCCGAACATTTTCGTATCGTCTTTTCCGGAGAAAGGAACGACTTCCATTCCGCTTTTTCCGACATACCGAACATCGCAAAGTTGAACGATGAATTCGGACCCTTTACCGAGCGTACTTTTGAGTAACAGTTTTCCGTTCATTTTTTCGATCATATGCTTACAAATGGCCAGTCCGAGACCGGTACCATTTCGTTCCGCCTGCGTACCCCGCAGCGCTTTGCCCTGAACGAACAACTGAAAAATTCTTTTCTGATCATTTTCCGAAATACCGATTCCGGTATCGGCGACGCTGAATTCCAGATTACCGGTATCTTCTTTCGATTTTTCAAATTTCAATTTTACAGTAATCGAACCGCTCTCGGTAAACTTGACCGCATTGCCGATCAGATTGAACAGGATCTGACGCAGGCGCAGTTTATCGATCAAAATGATCGGGATCTCACCAGCAGCCTTCGTCATAAACTTCAGATCTTTTTCACAACATTTCGGCTGGAAGATCTTCCCCACCTCCTTGATCAGATCCGGAAAATTAACCTCCGTCGGAGTGAAATCCATTTGTCCCGCTTCCAATTTCGACAGATCAAGAACATCATTAATCAGAGCCAACAGCGCGTTACCCGCCCCGGAAATAGCCCCCAAATAATCTTCTTCCGTCTGCTTCGGTAAATTTCCGTCTTTCAATAGTTCGGAAAAACCGATAACGGCGTTGAGCGGCGTTCGAATCTCATGACTCATTGACGCCAAAAACATACTTTTCGCCTTATCTGCGTTTTCCGCTTTTCGGAGCGCATCAAAGATCTTGCTCTGATACTGCTGACGAATAAGCATCAGCTCAATGCAGTAAGCAATGGATCCAAGATAATCGTTTTCGGAGACGGTCAACTCATGCGGCGTGCGTTCATACAGCGCGCTGACGTATCCCCAAAGTTTTCCATGCAGCATAATCCGGTGCGCGTAAATCGACTGAACATTATACTTCGAAAAACTTTTGCGGTATGAACGAAGACAGTCTTCCGCGAAAAGTGACTCCGAGGTCGGAAAAGAAAGAAGAGGATGTTCGTCGAAACACTGCTCCCAATCGACATCAGCGCAATACGGATGCTTTTGGATCTGATTTAAAACGGGCTCTTCTTCATGCGCATATTCAAGGAAGCAGGAAACGGTTTTACTCTCCTGATCAAACTGCATGATATAGCAACGGGTCGCTTTCATATGTTCGCAAATATCCCGTATTGATTTATGAATGGCCTGCATCATATCGTTTTCGCGCACCATATTCGTCAGACAGTCATTGACCGACTGCCGACATGAAATGGCGGCGTCCAATTCTGTCACGTCATAAAAGCTGCTGACAACACCGTGAACGGCGCCGTTCTTTATATCATAAATCGGACTCGATTCGACCAAATAACTCCGTTTACGATAATAGCATCGTTCATGCGCCGTTTTTCTGTTTTCGAGAACTTGACGGACTGGACATTCTTTTTTTCCTCCGCAGCCGAGCAGATCTTTACAATGATACGGAATACATTTCTCGACATGGCCGAGGATCTGATCCGCCGCGCGATTGGTTTGAATAACGCATCCCTTGGCGTCATAAAGCCAAAGCGGAATCGAAATATTATCGAGCAGCGCCTGATTTTCCTCTTCGACCTGCCGCATGTAACGGGACTGCCGGTCGCGAATGGCCGCCAAAGAAACGATCTTGCTCATCGAACGCAGCAGCTCTTTATCCGTCTCGCGGAATACATGCGGAACGCTGTAAGAGATCATCAGCGCGCCAAGCAACTGTTCTTCAATATAAATTGGAACCGCGGCAAGAGATCGTGTCGGATAATCAGGAAACTTCTGAAAAAAATCCTGAATTCCCGGTACATTTCGAATATTTTCGTAAATGATCAGATTGTTGCTTTTGAGTTTTTCCCAATGCGTCTCCCATAAAATTTCATGATTCTCCAACCCCGTCGCAGAAATCGACTCCAAATTCGGCGCGTATTCCTCATGAAACAGTTTCAGTTTTCCTTCGCCCGCACAATTGAGGAAGATAACCCTGGAGCAATTCAATTCGTTTTTCAGCGTTTGAGCGCTGGTTTCGACAACTTTACGAAAATCAGATTCCGCGACGGCCTGCGACAGCGCCTCATTGTTGATCCGTTCCATTCGAATCATCTCGTTCATGTCGGTAATATCGACGCAGACGCCCAGCATGTAAGGATGATGATCGGGAGTCTCAAAACAGACTTTCAGCGATTTGAACACCTCTTTTCCGCGACGTCGGTAAGAAATATCTTCATCATACCGGAATACTTTACCAGGATTGGCACAAACTTCCGAATCGTGATTTCGGAGCTGCCGCGCAACGTCAGGATCAAAAATATCCTCATCGGGGTGTTCAATAACGTCCTCTTTACGGAGCTGATAATATTCCATAAAATTTTTGTTCACGATTTTATATCGGAATCCGTCTTTTGGATCTTTTATGAAAACCTGGCAAGGAATGTATCCCAAAACCATATTGAAAAACGAATCCTGTCGCGCCGCGTGCTGGATCAGTTCCGATGCGTTTTGAAAATAAGGAAGTGAGGTATCCGAAATTTTTCGAAATTCTGTTACGGATGTTTCCAGCTCCTGCTGAAAATCGAAAACTGGCGATTCCGAATCTTTCAGAAAATCGGAAAAACCGGGCTCCGATTTTTCTTTTTTCCACTTTCGAACCAAACAGCTGATCCCGCAGGAAAACAAACATCCTGTCAAAAATACAGCGGCAAGAATTATGAAATCAATCATCAAACCACCTGAACTTTCCGATAAAATGCTTTAATTTTTCTATTGTAATCGGTTTAGTAAAAACGGCGTCAAAAGTTTTCGAATCAAAATTATTACCCGTTTCCGTATCCGCGGTAACAATTGCGATCCCCAGGTGAGGAAACCTTCCTGACCGACGGATCTTTTCCGCCAGTTCCATTCCATTGATACCGGGCATCCACATATCTGTTAAAAGCAAATCGAACGGTTGCTTTTCCAACTCGGTAAGCGCTTCTTCAGCATTGTTCGCGACAACGCTTTCCATTCCGATTTTTCGCAGCATTGCCTGCATGACCTTCAAGTTCATTGGAACATCATCGACCAGCAGAATCTTTCGGGAAACAAGCACTTCTTCCGGTTTTTCCTGATCGATGACAAGGACAGGTTGTTCCGGCTTTTCCTGTTCGTATTCGACTCCGCACATGACCACCGAAAAAATCGATCCGATCCCCGGCATACTCTCAAGCGAAATTGATCCGTTCATAAAATCAAGCATTCGCCGAACGAGAAGGAGTCCAAGACCTGTTCCGCAGCCGGCTTTATCCGTTCCGGCTATCGAACGCGACTGAACGAACGGCTGAAACAGCTGTTTGCGGTCCTCTTCGGAAATACCGCAGCCGGTATCTTTGACCGAGAAAGTCAGCGTTCCGGTCCCGTTCCCGGCATCGGGAACAAAATCCGCACAGATCGTTATTGAACCTTTGTCCGTGAATTTGACCGCGTTTCCGACAAGATTAAACAGGATCTGACGAATACGCAGCGGATCTATTTTAACGCGCGGCATCTCCTTGATTTCAGTATATTGTGTCAGACGTTTTTCCTTGAGTTTCTGCTGAAAAATAACGCTGATCTCATACACCAAATCGGAAAATTTCGTCGGCGATTTGACGAACTGCATTTTACCGGCGTCAAGTTTCGACAGATCAAGAATATCATTGATCAGCGCCAGCAATGCGTTGCCCGCAATGGCGATGTCTTTCAAATAATCTTTCTGCTCCGTCTCAGGTAAATTACCATCTTTCAAAAGTTCGGAATATCCAATCACCGCGCTAAGCGGCGTCCGGATCTCATGACTCATGGCCGCCAAAAAACTGCTTTTCGCTTTTTCCGCCGCGTTTGCCTGAATCACCGCGTTATGAAGTTTCTCCTGCGTTCTTTTATGCCGAATGATCAACTCGATAAAACGCGCGGCCGCCTGAACGAAATCCAGTTCACCTCTTTCCAGAACACGGATCTTTGTTTTATAGGCCAGACCGACAAATCCCCAAAATTTTTCGTCAATAATAAGCCGATGGCAATACAGAGAATGAAGATCTCCTTTTTTGACCAGATCTGAATAAAATGGACCAAGTTCTTTCAAGATCTCGTCCTCTTGAAGATCCCGTATGTTGAAAAAGCATTCTTTCTCGAAATGTTCTTCCCAATCGATCTGCGTTGAAAATGGAATATCATTCAAGTCAGCAAACAAATTTTGTTCCCCTGCCTGACAGTATTCGCGAACACATGTTACATTCTTTTGATCAACATTGAAATGGAAAATAAAACATCGGGAAACGGCGACATACTCACAGACGGATTTCATGGCCTTGTCAATACCTTTATTGACATCGGATTCCGTTACGAGCATTTCCAGCCCCTGACGGATCACTTCATGACTTTTGCTCAAGGCGGCCAACTCTGTTATATCAATAGAAACACCAATGAGAAGACGCTCGCCCTTCGGACCGAGACAAGGCATTTTGATCGTTTGGAACTGCTGCGGACGCTGACCTTTTCCATAAGAAGACTCCGTAAAATTGTAAGCTTTTTCCATCTCCACGATCATTCGGTCATCCACTTCGAAATGAGAACTTTCCCCTTCGTGAGCGAAAAGTTCCGCGTCGGTTTTACCGATGATCTCCTCCGTCTTCTTGCCGACAAATTCCGCAAACCTCTGATTACAATGTGAATAGCGGAATGAATCGTCAACATTCTTCGCAAAAAAGTTGAGAGGAAGAACATCAATCAAACGATTCCACATTTCACGGGTATTCTGAAGAAGTTGTTCATTTTCATACGCTTCCGTCATATCCTGAACAATTCCTGTTATTTCACCCGGATGTTCTTCATCAACTGCACCGTAAATTCGATAATGTCTGATTTTTCCATCTTTCATTGCGCGGTACTTATAAAACGTGTGAGATTTCTTTCCCGCGGCAACTTCGGCCATAAGTTCCTGACCTTCACCGAGATCTTCTGGAAGCACCCATTCTTCGGGGGAGACCGCTATCCCATTGACAACAGGCCAGAATTCCGAAAGACGTTTTGATCCGGTGATTTTTCTTGTTTTATAATTAATTCTAAAAGAAACAATACCGCTAACTGTTGAGGCCATTTCCCAATCGTTCACCGCATCGCGCAGCGCGGCCCTGCGCTGATAGACCTCTGTTACATCGCGGAAAACAAGAACCGCCCCCAAAATATTATGCCGATCGTCCATAATCGGCGCGGCGCTGTCAGATATATGATAACGCTCGCCGGTATGAGAGATCAAATCGGTATTATTGGCAAGTTCGACAATGACACCGGTACGCAAGGCCCGGCTTACCGGTGATTGGCGCGGCTCATCGTCTGCCGCTCCAACGATCCGAAAGATCTCTTCATGCGATTTTCCAATCGCGTCTTTCAAGGTCACCCCAAGCATTCGCTCCGCCACCGGATTCATTAAAACGGTATTTCCCTTTATGTCGGTTACAATAACCGCGTCGCCAATACTTGACAGTGTTCGAGACAGCCATAATTCCCGCTCTTCGGTTTGTCTCTTGGATTCGTCAAGCAAACGCCTCGACTCTTCCAGTTCAGTAATATCCAGCGCGGCCCCAATTAGAAGACGGGTTCCCAATTCATCCGTGAACTGCGTCTGCGCGATTCGAAAATACTTTTTCTTTCCCTGACTGTCACAAGCTTCGACGATACTTTCATAAATTCCCTGCGGACTGTTCATGATCTTCTCGTCGATGGCCAACTGCTTTTTCGCATTCTCCGGAGACAGAAGAATCATGTCGTTCTGCCCTATCAGTTCATCAAATGTTTTTCCGAAAAATTCATTGCGGTTCTTGTTGCTGTAAACATATCGGAATTCATCATCGGCGTTTTTCGCATAAACATGGATCGGCACCGTGTCGCTAAATGCGTTCCACATTAACACGTTACTTTTGATATCGGTTGTATAATCCCTGATTTTCGAAAGCTCTAAATCGGAATTTGGCTCGTAATCTTTTGGCTGATCTGATTTATATTGACGAGTGATCTGCAACAGAAAAGGAAAAATTCCCAGCGCAAAACCAATGATGAATATTAAAAATCCGTTCATTGCTCTTTACTCCCTCCTTCTCCGTTATGATCAAAAGATTTTAAATTGTCTTTTAGTATCGACAAACTGACCGGTTTAATAATCGTGTCATTGAAATACCGCATATCGAAATTTTGCGTTCGTTCCGCGTCGGCCGTGACAGCGATAATAGGAGTCTTATTGTATTCAGGCATCTGACGAACGATCATTGCGAATTCCATTCCGTTCATTTCCGGCATCCAGAGATCGGTCATGATCAGATCGATTCTGTTTCGATTCAGCAGTCGGATCGCTTCTTTTCCGGAAGATGCCGTAATGGGAATACAGTTTAATTTACGCAGCATGGCGGCTAAAACTTTAAGATTTATTAACACATCATCGACAAGAAGACAGGTTTTCGGTCCCCCATTCCAATCAATTTGTGACGATTCGGACGTTCCGCTCAAATTTTGCCGCGGCTGTTTGTTCGCGTTAAGCGGCGATTTATTCATTGGGATCTCAAGACGCAGTAAATCGCCCGACTGACAGAGTTGTCCTTTAAGTATTTTGAGCGTCTGCCGGGCCAGAAAAAGTCTTAAGCCTCCTGTATTTCTGCGGTCAGCCTCCTCTGTTTCTTTCGGGAAAATATTAGAATTGGATCCATAAAACTCAAAAATCAAGAACCCCTCGCCATTATCATATTGCTGATGATGTCCACAAAAACGGATCTTCCCCTGATTCGCGTTGCCGACCACATATTTTAAGATCGAATAAATAACCGTCTTAAGCCGTTCCACATCGCCGGTTAGAATCGGCATTTCTTCAAATTCGCTTATAATTGAAATACTGTTTTCCTTTAGCAAACTCTGAATCCCCAATACCTGTTCTTTGCAAATTCGGACAGGATCAAAATCGGTGTTGCATAATGGACATGTTCCTGAATTCAGCAGGGAAAGATCCGAGATTTCGTTCGTCAGCAACTTCAGCGACGACACCGCCTCGCCAACAGAGGTAATATACTGTTTCTGAACTTCTGCGGACAGATCCGGGTCCATAAGCATTTCGCAATAACCGGATAAGGCGGTCAGCGGTGTACGCAATTCTTGACTGATCTCCGAAAGAAAAAGCGTTTCTTTCCGATCATTTTTCTCCACCTCTTTTCTGACGGCCGTCAGTTCTGTTTCAAGCCTTTTCCGACGGTTGATGTCATTAATCGTCAGACGATAGAATTCGTCCCCCTCTTTCCGCTTGCCTGCGGTAAGAGTTACGAACCGAGGCCTGCCAAGCCGATCCCAAAGTTTTATTTCCGAGGTCAAAATAGAGCCCGAATTGGAAAGTGTTTTAAAGAAATGGTCAAACGCGTCCTGATACTCCGAACAGATAAACTCACTGAATTTGCGTTTTATCGACAAGGCCCCATAAGGAAGCACTGGAACGAATATCTCGTTAAATGTCTGATTAAACCGATGAATATACATATCTCTGTCAAGCAGGACGTATCCGACCGGGGCATTTTCGAAAAGTTCGGCATACATGGCTCTGCTTTCGGCCAAATTATGCTCCGATTCCGCAAGCGCGGCTTTCTGATGTTCCAACTCAAAATGGTATATACTTAATTCCTGAAGCAAATCCTTGACGTTCTCGCCCCATCTTTTACGCGCCTCCTCCCCGGAGGTATCAACGGCCAATAAAACCGTCGCCATGTCCCGCAATTCGTCAATTTTATTTTTCATTATTGTTCCTTACCGATGATCCCGTTATATAACACATTGCGTATTATCGGTTTTAGCATTACTTTGTCAAAAAGTGTTTTATCATACATTATTGATTCATTTTCTGTCGACATGGCCATTATCTTTATGGTCTCATGACGGGGAACAGCACGAATAGCCTTGGCCAGTTCCACTCCGTTCATTTCCGGCATCAACAGATCTGTTATTACGATATTGAAGAAGCTTCGTTCAAGGATCTCAAGCGCTTCCTTCCCGGATTGGGCCGCTTGGTAAGGCACTTCAAGCGAGGTCAGCATTCGGGCAAGAATATTCAGTACCATTTCCGAATCGTCCACAATAAGCACACGCGGAAGCGGTGTTTTCAAAACAGGAATTCCTTCTGCGGCTGTATTAATATCATCTTGCGAGATTTCCTCTTTCTGCGCCAAATTAGGACGAACATTAGGCAGGACAACTGTAAAGACTGACCCCTGACCAACCTTGCTTTCCAGCGACAGAACACCGTCCATTCGCTCAATGATCTTCTTGATGATCGCCAATCCCAATCCTGTTCCAGATCCAGACGCGTTGGTTCCCCGCATCTTGGACATTTGAATGAACGGTTCAAACATTTTCTCCCGGTCCTCGTGAACGATACCAATGCCGGTATCAGCCACTTTCAGCGTCAGATCTCCACTGTTTTTCGATCTCTTTTCATAACCGATAGTAACCGTAACTCCGCCGACAGAAGTGAATTTCAATGCATTTCCTATTAAATTGAACAGGATCTGACGAATGCTCGGCTGATCAAGATACAGTTCAAAAGATCCATTGACGATAAATTCCAGGTTCAGCTTTTTCTGCTGCGCCACCGGTCGGAACGCGGCTTCCATTTCCGAAACAATCTCGTTCATATCCATCAAAACCGGATGAAAATTAATATTACCGGAGGTCAGTTTCGAAAGCTCAAGAATATCGTTCAGCAAGGTCATCAGTGCGCGGCTTGATTCTGAAACAGCGTTCAAATAATCTTCTCTGGTCTCTTGATCCAGATCCGGATCTTTTAACAGATCCGTAAAACCGATCACCGCGTTCAATGGTGTCCGGATCTCGTGACTCATGCTAGAGAGAAAGAAATTTTTCGCCTTGTCCGCTGCCAGAGCATTATCCAGCGCCTTTTGAAGACGGTCCATTATTCGTTTGCGCGTTATAGCCAGCTCAACAATATGTGCCGTCAGATCTAAAAGACGCTTTTTATGCACTGAAAGATTTTTCAGAAAATGTCCGCAAGAAACAAAACCGATACTTCCCCAAGGTTTTCCTTTGACCGTGATATAGTTGAGATATACGCCATGAATATCAAACTCCTCAGCTTTACTCAAAAGAAACGGCACATGATATTTCGCTTGATTCCGTTCATGTTCGTTGGAAAAATCAAACAGAAACGAGTTGCAGTGAATCGAATTAAGAAGACTGACATACCATGGAAGTGTCGTCGCTTGTTCGATATGAAATGTCTTCGGATCAAATATAGACCTTGAATTTTCCGGTTGACTGCAGGTAAACATTCGCAAACTGTTCGAAACTTCATCCACACAACAAATATAGGCACAATCGACACCGATAAAATCACAAATATTTTTCAATATAATACGGATATCCTCTTCTAAATTATCGGAGGTAAAAAGCGTCTCAAAGGCCGAAGAAATGATTTTTCTTGAATCGAAAAGATCCTGCTCGTCGGTAATATCCTGCGACATGCAGATCAAAATCCGTCTTCCTTTTTCATCAACAAACGGGATCTTGACCGTCTTATACTGCCGAAGAACACCGTTTTTAACGTGAATATATTCGACAAAATCATGACGGCTCCCGGACTCCATAACATGAACATCCTCTTTCAGATTCCGATCTGCGTCTTCCGGGCACTGGATGAATTCTTTTTCTTCCCGGCCTATAATCTCTTCCGGTTTTATACCAAGCTGATCGCTAAACTTGCCATTGATCTGAAGGTAACGAAAATTATCATCCGCGTTTTTCACAAAAAAGAGGGCGGGAAGCGTATCGACGACATTCTTCCACATCGCAAGCAGCGCTTCACGTTTTTTCTGGTCACGAACAGGAACCGTAACATCCTGAACCAATCCCGAAATTTCATTGGGTTGTTTTGCGTTGCGTTTGATAAAAAGACGCAAATAACGTTTTCCTTCAGGTCGGGGGATCCTGCAGAACATCGTCGCAAACTCTTTTTCGCCACAGAAAACGGATCGATACATCTCCCGATAAGGCGCAACATCGTCCGGATGCAAGTAGATCTCTTCCGAAACAGGTATTCCGTCTTTACTGACCGGCCAGAAATCGGTAATACGTTCCGTTGCGGAAATAACCCGCATATTTTTATCAAGACGATAACCGGCTATCCGGGCTACATTGGCGGCATTTTCCCAGTCCTCCAGTATATTATCCAGTTTTTGACGGCGGAGATAATCTTCTGTTTCGTCCAGCGACATCCCCAGCAGGGCCGGTTTACCGTCAAGTCCTACCGTTGGAATTTTCACCGTTTTATAATGATGAATTTTTCCTGACTTGTCTTGAATTGTCTCATGAAATTCAATTGCTTTTCCGGCGGTCATGACTTTCAAATCGCGCTGGCGACAATCTTCCGCATCCTCCGGACGATTGAGAAGATCCGCATCAGTATGACCGATAATATCATCAATACTCCTTCCTGAAAACCTGGCATAATTCTCATTGCATAACTGATAGCGAAAATCGTCCGCCGCCGATTTTATATACAGCATTATCGGCATGTTCTCAAGACTTGTTGTCCAAAGAGACTGCAGCGCATTTTGACGTTCATGAGCTTCGATATAGGAAGTAACTTCCTGAACCAAACCGGTGATCTCTCCGTCCGGTTCGGCGGATCCTCTCAAATATCCGCGAAAATAACGAATCTTTCCATTTTCAATGACCCGGTATTTAACAACAGCCTGTTTTTCCCTGCCTTCTTTCACCTTCAAAAAATGTTCATTCCATTCGGAAAAATCTTCCGGACAAATCCAATCTTTCGGTGCAACCGCGACACCGTCAAGACTGGGCCAGACTTCCGCAAGATCCTTGCTTCCATCCATCTTGCAAGTCTTCGGATCGTATTTAAAATGATAGATCCCCGCAATCTTTGCCGCCGCTTCCCAGTTGGCCAGTTCCGCTTCTGTTTCTTTACGACGTTCGTATTCGCCCGTAACATCGCGAAATACCAAAATTGCTCCGAGAATCTCTCCATTTTCTGCCAAAATCGGAGAAGAACTGTCCGCAATCCGAAATCGTGTCTTACCGTCCGCGGAAATCAAAATCGTATGATTGCCCAACTCAACCGTCATACCGGTCCGCAACGTTCGCAGAACCGGTGATTCCATCTCACTTCCGTCGATTTCACTGATGATCTTGAAATAACGTTCATGTGGCGCGCCGTTGACTTCGGTGAATTTTACTCCCATCATGCGTTCCGCCGATGGATTAAGCATGACGATATTCCCCTTCTTGTCGGTCGCGATCACCCCATCGTCAATACTGCGAAGCGTAAGACGGAAATATCCGTCGCTTTTACGCGCTTCTTCCTTACTGTTCTGCAGATCGGTCACATCCCTCGAAACTCCTATAACCGCGGGACACCCGAACAGCGATTTCGAGATCGGCGCAACCATACCCAAACGAACCCGACCCGAATCAACATAAAATTTTTCCTGCTGCTGACCGGTTGCCAACGCGGCGGTAAGCATTTCCTTCATTGGAAGACGTACCGTGTCGTCTTTAACATCATCAAGCGTTTTAAGTAAAGGCTTTTTCGTTTCGTTGCCGTAATCGTACTGCAAAAGTTTTCCGCTTTCATCCGCAAAGAAATAACGATACGCCATATTATTAAAAACAACACCAAGACGATAAACTTTATTGCGAGCCTCAAGCAGCCGCCAAAGAAAAACACAGATCAGCAGCAGAACAAGAATCGGCAGTCCCGGCACGATTATCGGATGCTGATGCAGCAAACGAATAAACGAGAACGATTCGTCCCGGGGAAGATCGTATTTCCGGACTGTCCGGGCAATGAAATCGTTGCCCAGACTGGCCACTGCCTTATTGACCGTACTGGCCAGCAAAGGATTACGAGAATCCCGAACCCCCACCGAAAGATCAATATGCGTGTTCGGAAGAAGTGACGCTTCCAAACGTCCGTAAGGATCGTTTCTGACCGCGTGTTCCGCCGCGGAAGTATGCAGACAGGTTGCGTCGCATTTACCCGAAGCCACCAGTTCGATCGCCTCGGCGGTCGTTTGACAATATTGTATTTTCACGTTGTCAGGAAAAAGCGCTTTTATTTTTTCCGCTATTCGGTAGCCTTCAATTAAAACAATATTTTCTCGTCTGTTTCCCGCCGATTTATTCTTAAGAATGAACGCGGAAAGAGAAATATACGGCCGACTCAAAACGAACCGCATATTTTCCGCTTCCCGAAGATTGTATTTGATATCAAAAACAATATCCGTTTGCATATTTTTACAAGACTGACGGAATTCTTCCGGCGTTTTTACCGTCAGAAACTCGACCTCCAGTCCCGTCCTGCGGATGATCTCATCGGCAATGTCCTTGATCAGACCTTTCTGTTTGCCGTCCTCATAATAGGAAATCGGATAACGGTCCGGATTCAAAACCGCTTTGAATTTGTGTCCAATCTCCCGCATTTTTTGAATAAACTCGCGTTCGCTTTCCGAATATGTGACTGATTCGGACTGTTCCCCCATAAAATAATGCTGCCATAAAACATCGCAAAACGCCGGATCATTCATCTCCTGCTTCGCCATTGCTGAATTTAGTTCCGCCAGCAATTGCGAGTCTCCCTTGCGGACAGCAATATAAAATGGCTTCGAATCAATCTGTTCCAAAACCCATTCATGTTGAAGGCGGCGCAAATTATTGGACAAGATCGCATCGATCCCATTTCCATTTTGCAAGTCTTGGTACATTGTTGACGCATCGTCATACTGAACCGTTTTATAAGAAAATCCCTTCTGCTTGGCAAAATCTGCAAAAATTTCTCCGCCGCTGCTGTTCTTTAGCAAACCGACTCGAAGACCGTTCCATCGGGGATAATCTCCCGTATGAAAGCGCGTGTCACCATATTTGACCGTTAATATCGTCGATGACTGCCCCAGCGGATACTTGGAGAAAGCAAATTTCTTTTCCCTTTCCGGCGTCTTTCGAACATTGGATAAAAGATCGATCTTGCCTTCTTCCAACATCCGGTACGCTGCGGACCAGCTTTCGCCCTGACAGTAATATTCGTAAACAAACGGCGCGTACTGCCGGAGATACTGAAGATAATCGTACCCGTACCCCCCAACAGGAACTCCGTTCTTAAAATCATGATATCCTTCTTGATGAAACAGACCGACCCGAACCGTTTTATTCGGTATTTCTATTCGAAGGTCCTT
Organism: uncultured Planctomycetaceae bacterium; assembly: GCA_964652875.1. Lineage (GTDB taxonomy): Bacteria > Planctomycetota > Planctomycetia > Pirellulales > Thermoguttaceae > JAUNBG01. The sequence continues at coordinate 7,374 of CAZZEF010000054.1, read as the reverse complement.
CTGTTCCGCCGATGCAAAAGATCCCTGAAAATACAGTAAAGATCCCAAGAAAAAAACAAGCAGCACACGCACGGTCTTATCGGCTGTTGATTTGATCGAACCTTTTTTTGATCCCTCCTTTGATCGCTTCTCCGGAGCGAAACAACCGTAAACAGACTTTAAATCAAAAGAATTCTCCTGCTGGTATAAGTCTTTATTGGTTTGCTTTCTCATTCGTTCGCTCCATTCATTACCGCTTTTACCGAAAAGAATATCGAAGTTGTCTCTCTTATAATTATTTTTTAAAATTTTCGCCGCCTTTTGAATCTTCCGATTTAAAACAGCAAAAGGAATATATGGATATGCTGTCATAATATTTTCATGTTTATTCTGAAAAAATTCTAAGTTGGCATACCGCTTGCTTGCTTGCGCGAACAATGTTCGCGCAAGCAAGATTCTTCATCAAGGTGAAGAATCCTTCAAAAACACAAAAGAAATATTTACGTTTATAAAATATCCTACTCAAAATCGGTGACGCATTATTTTTCTGCGATGTACTGAATACCATCTCTCAATTCCTTGCGAAACGAAAATTTATAAGTCGGTGTTTCAACTTGCTTTTTATGTCGTCAATCTAATAAATTTTTAGCGATTTTCGCCATTATGATTTCTTGAATCGGCTCATCTTTCAATGTTAGAACGGAAACGATAATGGAACCGATATAACAAAAAGAATACTATAAAATTACATTATAAATTAGATTTTACCGCTGAAAAACAAAAGATTTTCAAAGGTCTGGCTATACCATGACACCAAATGCTGTAAATCTATATATATTATGTATTATAACAAGAGAATTTTACAATTACAAGTAAAAACATTAAGTCTTCGAAAAATAACAACAAAAATTAACTATTATTTTCATTGTTATTGGACAAAAATTTGTTTTTTTATAATTAACAGTTATTTCTGCGTTAAAAGAGCGAAAAAGCCTGTATAACTCAAGACCAAGATTGTTTTTTGCACATATTTCTATTGCTGTTATAACGGGAAATTCAAGATGGAATCGGTATAACTCATTTGAGATCAAGTACAAGAGAACTGTCTCCATTCAAGGAAAATACTGTTTCCCGGAGGAAGACCATTGACTTGTACTTGACCAACCAATCCTTACAGGGATGTTGTCTCACCGCCGGCAATTGATCCCATTGATCCCCAAATCCCGTATTGAGAAGCTCCGCTGACAACTATTGTTGGAATTGCGGAAGAGGTCGTTGCATTGATTGAATCAGAAATAAATTGAACGGATCCGTCCCATTTGGCAACGTTGACTCCTCCGGAATGGTAACTCGACGGCCCCATTAAAACGCGATTGTCCGAACCGTTGGAACAGCCGGGCGCGTTAGGTGGCATAATTGTTGAAAAGGTCGCGTAACTGGCAATGCCGTCGTAAGCCCTTACTCCGCTGACGCTGTTGATAATCGACACCCCGGAAACCCAAAATTTCCCTGATGAATCACGTTTGGTCGAATCAATACAAGTAGTTTGCGGCGAGGTTCCCTCCGGCGTAGCTGTTGATGCAACTGGAGCGCCAAGTGCGGACGCCAGCGATTGTTTGATATCCCGACTGTTGGAAACACCTCTTGTATGTTCCGACCATGCAATTGTGTTGCTCGTTCCGTCAATGATCGACGCCATGTCTCGATACGGCGGCATGCACGGTATCGCGGTGCGGCAATTATTATTGAACTTGCTCATTGATGAAAGATCCCAGGAATAATAACCGCTAACCTTCGAGCCGCGGTAATTGCGTCCACTGGCTTCCGGCCAATCTCCTGAACAGGTCACATAATTTCGACCGGCCAGCATAAGACCCGTATTGCTTCCGTAAGTGGTCAGCGGGGCGGGATCACTCGGACAGATCATCGTCGGAATCTGTTCCGACCAAACGGTTGTTGTTCCCGCGGAACAAAGAGATCCGTCTCCTGCACAGTTTTCGTTGTCGTCAATTGTCATAATGTAATCATAAGCGGCCTGCGATTCCATGTAAGGAAGAAGAGCAACTATACAATGCAGACGAGGATAAGAGCAGTAATCGTTGGGAATACCCGATCCCCGATCAACAAAATCCGCGACTCGCGTTTGAACTCCGTTGACCGGAAAACAGGAACTGACATCATGATAATTCTGAAGTGAAAGTGCCAGCTGTTTTAAATGATTCGTGCATTCCATTCGCCGGGCCGCTTCCCGAGCCGCCTGGACCGCCGGCAAAAGAAGCCCGATTAAAATTCCTATGATTGCAATCACAACAAGCAACTCGACTAAAGTAAAACCTTTGTTTCTTGTCTTTGACTCTGTTTCTTTTCTCATACGTAACCTCTTTTTCAATTTGTTCCAACACTGATTTGAAAATATATACCGATTCCATCATATATTTTCCGTTATAACGTCAAAAGAACAGCCGATTCACGCGGTCATTCGGCAAAGAGGACGGAAAATTTAAATAAAAGCAGTATAAATACACAAAAAGCAAGCATCAAGTCTTATTAGTATTAAGCAAAAAATAAAAGCCCGTGTTAACTGTTCTTTTTTATTTGGGTTTCTTGGCCGAGCCCGGCGGTATAATCAGATCGTCCACTGACTTCCCGACGTCCAATGTCGCTTTGCCCTTGTCTGCAGCATTGATGGTTAAACCCGATGTTTGGAAATCGTTGTATTTTTTATTGACCCGGCAATGCGTCGGTCGGTACTCACTGGCACGGTTTTTTTCCCATTTGGCCCGCTCCGAATCCGACATCGGCGCGGTATCCCCATATTGACTCGGCGTGACATCCTCTTTTTTTACCGAAACTGTATATTTTCCCGCCGGAATTCCGGGATACTTTCCTTCTGTTTTCAATTCCGCTTTACCGCCGCTGTCGGTTTTACCGCTGATCGTATAAGGAATGCCCTCCCCTTTCAAATAAACATCCGCCTCACAAAGCGGCTCCCCTTCCTGGGTAATCACAAGATCAAAAGAGATCAATTCCGGCATGCCATCAGGTGTTTTTACTTTGGAACAGCCTGAAAAAATAAAAAGTCCCCATCCGGCAATCACCAATAACGTCAAAAGTTTTTTCATCTTAAACCTCGAAAATAATACGTAAAAGTCAGCCAATTAAAATACCGGTTATTTTAACTTCATTTTAATATTTACAATACAAGTATATTTTTTAGTGACATTTATCTTTGTTGAAAGAAGGATTTTTATAACTTCTGTTATTATAACAACATAAATTTAAATAAGTATCGACCAATTTGTAAAATATTATTTGTTTTTATTGTAATACTATAATAAAAAATTTTTTATTATAAATTTGACTTTTAATAAAATTTAATTTGACAGATACTTAATTATTTATTACAATATAATATTATGACAAATATATTTTTTAAGAAAGAAAAATTTTATTTTCTTGTTATGACAGCTAATACAATAATCATACACAATAATATATATTGCAACGTTTAATTATAATGTTTTGTACACAGTTTTTATTGAAAGGGTTTATTGATGAAAGCAAAATTTAATAATTTCAAAGCTTTTACCTTAGTGGAATTGCTGGTTGTCATCGCGATCATCGGTATATTAATCGGACTGCTGCTGCCGGCGGTCCAGGCGGCCCGGGAAGCGGCCCGGCGTATGCAATGTACCAATAATTTGAAGCAAATCGGCATTGCGGTGCATAATTTTCATGATGTTAAAGGAGGTGTTGTTCCTTCCGGAGTCGGCTCCAACGGAAGCGGCGGGTTTGTCAGTTTTTGGGGACTGATCCTCCCTTATATGGAACAGCAAAGCATGTATGACTTTTTACTCAAGAAACTTTCCAATTTCGACACAATGATGAATAATTCTGTTTGGAACAGTTGGACAGACGCGGAACGGGAAGGACTCGCGATATCCGGATTTTTATGTCCTTCGCGCCGCGGCGACAATCATTGCCTGAAAACAATTGATACGGCCACTTACGGTACAAATGACCAATATGCTGCGCGAACTTTTTATGGCCCGGCCGGAGATTACGCTATTGTTTCCGGTTCAACAAAAAAAGAACGTCGAGAAAGTACTTGGCCTTCTTCAGAATATCTTTGGAGCAATGCAAACTGGTTTAGTCATGCGGGCATTCAGCCGACACAATGCAGTGGACCGATCCGTTTTGCGGAACAGTACACGAGCAACAAACCGAGTACCTGGAAACCGCGCGATACTTTTGCCTATTGGCAGGATGGAACCAGTAATCAGATCATTATCGGCGAAAAAAATATTCCGCAGGATGTTTTGGGGAAATGCTGGCGGCATGAAGACGCAACAACAACTTACTGGACGGGCACGAATACTGCCAATTATGAAGCCCCGGATTGTACTGTTTTATTTATGGGAAGCAGCGCTTGGGGAAATATAACGATTATGCAATCTTATAACAGTGGTATTGCCTTGGGCGTCAATGACCGTTCAACGGGATCCGCTTACAGTGAAACCTCTCATCGAGGCTGGGGAAGTTATCATGCCGGAGTCTGTAATTTCCTGATGGGAGACGGATCGGTAAAGGCTCTTTCGGTAACGATTCCGACCGGTCTTCTTTGGACTTCAACGGCAAATTTGGATGCAGGAAAAGCAAGCAGCAGTATTTTGGCCCGATTGGGACATGTCTGCGACGGTCATACCATTCCGTCCTTATAATATCAAAAGTTGCAACATTTTATCGGACCATGGAATATTTTCGGTAAAACATTTTGGTTAATGAAAAATTTCATAGGGACAACAATCTTAACAAGGGTAATCTATGAGCAGGATATTTTTGAGCGTCTTATTGATTGGCGCGGTTATTATGATAGCCGGATGTGGAAAAATGAAGTCGCTTGGTGGTCAGGTAACCTATGATGACGGCACTCCTTTAACGGTAGGAACGGTAATCTTCCAAACGGATACTTATCAGGCGCGTGGCAATCTTGATTCGACCGGACATTATCAACTCTGTTCTATTTCCGAAAATGACGGAATTCCGGTAGGAACCTATTCTGTTTTTGTTTCTGGAACGGAGCAAGAGAAGGGCAAGGACAAGAAGGGCATGCCTACTGGAATAGTAAACATGGTTGATCCCAAATTTAACAGTTCCGAAAGCGGACTTAAATTTACTGTTGATGGCAAGACGAAAACTTTTGACTTTAAAGTGGGCACAAAACCTGCGGGTATTAAATAAAGATCATCAATAAAAAAAACTTTCTGATGAGAGATCATATTGGGCATAAAATAGTAATTTTCCGTTGTTTTTAGGAGAACAGCGGAAAATTTTTATTATTGATTTAAAAGAATTGTTTAAAATTTTAATTTTGATACAAAAATTCGATAAAAAGAGTACTGTTTTTAAAAGAAAAACGAAGAAAAAGAGATTTAGATCTTGAAAAAATAAAAAAAAACAATATAATACATTAAATTGAATTATAAATTCCTTTTGAAAAGGGGGAATTTATTATTTTGGGTCAGTAGCTCAGTCTGGTTAGAGCAAGGGACTCATAATCCCTGGGTCGTGGGTTCAAGTCCTACCTGACCTATTCCAACAGAAATCACAAGTATCGTAAAATGCGGCACTTGTGATTTTTTTATTTGTTTATTCTTAATGTAAATAATTCAAAACTCTCCCCCGAGGTGCCCAAAAGGTGCCCACTGCCGTATTATGTTTCGCGTCAATATGGTCATTTGCATTACAAGAGGTTCTTGTTTTATCGACTAAGACAGCTCCCGAACCCAGGGATTATTGATCCTCAACATGACCAAGGGTTTATTCTCTGTTCACCGGCGTTAACCAATTAATTTATCCTCTGTCCCCCGCCTCAACTCTGTCGCAAACAGAAATCACCGCCCCGCCAACCGTCTTTTTCAACGGCCCCCGCGGTTTCGCCCCAGTCCGCCCCGTGTTGGCCGGTTTTCCACTTTCGCAAAGAAGTACCCGCCCCAACCAAACCTTCGCGTCTGTCGCCCACTGTTCGAATGGTGAATCTCTATCCAACGCCGAGTCGAAAATCCTTTGGGCAAACATTAACCATCAAATACAGTATTCAGATCCGGAGTTTTTTTCAACTGGCCAAATAAACTTTTTCTCTTGTAAAACGCCGGAATACTGTTATAATACCAAAGGATACGAACTGAAAAGTCCGTTTATTAACGGATCATCAGAAATTTCACGTACCGTTAATAATTTTGTTTCGATTAGATATGTTATTCATCCAATCCTATTGATCGGTATTACTACAGACCCAGGAATTCATGCGATGGAGAAAACGCTCATCATATTAGGTGGGGCCAATGGGAGCGGAAAGAGTACGCTCGCAAATGTCTTACTGCGAAAATATGCTCTCGAATTTCTCAACGCGGACGAGATTGCAAAAGAGTATTCCGTGAGTAATTCTTCGGAAAGAACTCAAATTCTGGCAGGACGCGAATACATTCGAAGAAAGAAGATGTTGTTCCAGCAAAGTAAATCTTTTATACTCGAAACCACTTTATCCGGGCGTATCATACTGAAGACTTTACGTGAAGCCAGATTGCAAGGGTATTCCATTAAAATTATCTACAGTTTTTTATCCAGTAGCCTTGCTTGTATCCAAAGGGTCAAAAAACGAGTAGCCAACGGCGGGCATAATGTTGCAGAGGAAGACATTGCAAGACGATATTTCAGAAGTGTTGTCAATTTCTGGAATGAATGCAGATTTTTGTGTGACAGGTGGTATTTGTTTTATAATGGTACTGAATATCAGACAAAAGAAATCGCTTATGGAAGTAACGATACAGCCATTATAGAAGATGACGTTTTGTATCATCACTTTTTAACAATTGTTGATTCAGCAAAGGAGAAACGCGATGTCTTCGATATCAGTGAGTGAAGAAGCCAAAATGTATTCGGATCTGTTTTCGCAGGCAGTAGCCATTGCCAAAGAGCATGATAAGATTCAGCCCGAATGTAACATTACGGAAGAAATGATGATCGGTTATCTGCTCAAGGCTTTTCCAAAGATGTCCCCGGAAAGAGCAAAAGAACTCGCAAAAGAAATGTTTGACGAATCGGCGCATGATCAACATTGAATTTTAACAAGAAATGAAAAAAGCCCGTCCCTCCTTTTTTGGAAAAACGGGCATTGCTTAAACTAATCCTTCCTGCCTTTTTTCACCGACTCTTCCTTCTCTGTGTCATCCTTCTTTTTCGTGTCGATTTCTTTTTTCTCTTTCGGAGCGGAATCAGCTGGCGGCTGATTGGGTGACGGCAGAGTATTAGGAACGTTTGCATTACAAGAAGTACTTGTTTTAACGACTAAAACAGCTCCCGAACCCAGGGATTATTGATCCTCAACATGACCAA
>CAZZEF010000053.1:0-21649 GCA_964652875.1 uncultured Planctomycetaceae bacterium | reverse complement strand
CGAACGACGAACGACAATTACGTTGGCAATATTTATAAGGGCGTTATTGTTAATATTGAGCCGAGTATTCAGGCGGCGTTTGTTGATTTTGGAGCGGGCAGAAACGGTTTTCTGCATATAAGTGATGTTGAGCCTCATTATTTCAAGCAGGCGCCGAATTTCAAGGAAGTCAGAGAGCGGGATCATGGCCGGGACCGTCATGACCGTTTTGACCGGGATGACGATTGCAGTTACGGTCGGCCGAAAGTAAAACCGCCAATTCAGGATGTGTTTCAGCGGGGCGACGAAGTGGTCGTTCAGGTTATTAAAGAGAGAATTGGCACGAAAGGTCCGACTCTTTCGACATACATTAGTATTCCGGGCCGATATCTTGTTCTGATGCCGTCGCTGGGACGGGTTGGCATCTCCCGTAAAATTGAAGATGAAGAGAGCCGCAAAAAGCTGCGGACGATAATGAACGAACTGAATCCGCCCCGGGGACTCGGTTTTATCGTTCGAACAGCCGGCGATGGAAAAACAAGAAAAGATCTTGCCCGTGATCTGGCCTACCTGATGCGACTTTGGAAGGTTATTGTCCGCCGAATCAAAACACTGCCCGGTCCGGTTGACATTTACGCCGAAAGTGATTTGATCATTCGAACGATTCGCGATATCTTTACCAGCGAAATCAGTTCAATTATTATTGATGAGAAGGGGGCCTGTGACCGCGCCAGGGAATTTTTGGAACAGGTCATGCCGAGATACGTTGACCGTCTTAAATATTATGACGAGTTTGAACCGCTTTTCTCGCATTATAAACTGGATCAGGAAATAGCGCAGGTTCATCATCGAATGGTACCGCTCAAAGACGGCGGTTCGATCGTTATTGATCAGGCGGAAGCGCTGGTGGCCATTGACGTCAACAGCGGCAGTTTTCGAACAGGCGATTCCCCGGAAGAGACCGCGTTTCAGATGAATTTACGCGCGGCCAAGGAAATTGCCCGACAGATCCGTTTGCGCGATCTTGGCGGCGTAATTGTCAATGACTTTATTGACATGCCTAAAGAAGAGCATCGCCGGGCGGTTGAACGAACACTGCGCGACGCGGTCAAACGCGATCGGGCCCGCACGAAGATCCTGCGGACAAGTCCGTTCGGACTGATCGAAATGACACGTCAGCGGATCCGGCCGGGCGTTAAACGCAGTATGTATCGCGAATGCCCTTGCTGTCATGGCGGAGGCTTGGTCAAATCGGTTGAAAGTATGGCCATTGAAGTCATGCGGCTTTTGGCGATTGCCTGTCAGAAGGAAGAAGTTGACAAGATAGAAATTGTTGTCGCAAATGAAGTTGCGGAATACTTGAATAATAATAAACGTCATCTGCTCGCGCAAGTTGAAATTGACGGTGATTTGACGATTATTCTTAAGAGCGTTCAGGACAGCTATCCTGAATTCATGGAAATCAACTGTTTTGACGACAGCGGCAAACCGGTCCCTTTTTTGGAGAGGGGGGCTTAATCAATCCGGTTTTTATGATAAAATAGTAAATGTCAGTCGTTCCCTTACGCCTTGTAGATATTCTATTAAAGGCAGTAATTAGCGAAGATCTTCCTTTAAAGATCTCGCATGGGTCCCAAATTACGAAATTTAAGGTAAATTTCGTCCGGTTTGATACCGGGTAAACAATTAATTAGGGATGATCAGTATCCGTTTGGGAAGAAAACGAAGCGGTACTTTCCCGGTTGTGTTCGATTTTGATCCGAGTCTTTCAGACGCGGTAACTATCGAATATTTTTGCAATGCCAGGGTGAAAAATGTACGCAATTTTAAGTGATGGCGGCCATCAGTATAAGGCCGAAGTCGGAAAAGATCTTTATGTTGATATTCGGGATATTGAGCCCGGTACCGACCTTATTCTTGACAAAATTCTCGCTGTTTCCGATGGTGAAAATATCAAGATCGGCCAGCCTTTTGTCGAAGGCGCCAAAGTCGTTGCTGAAGTCATGTGCAAGGCCAAAGGTCCGAAACTCGTTATCCGTTGGTTCCGTCGACGAAAGACTTATCGTAAAAAAACCGGTCATCGTCAGACTTACATCAAGATCAAGGTAAAGGAAATCGTTTCCTGATTTCAAAATTCGATACGATGTATTGAGACCCGACAGGTAATCCTGCCGGGTTTTTTGTTGCGATTCGCTTTTGATCCTTTTTTACAGCGGTCCTTGAGGGGAAACAGATTCTGGTTGACGCCGACCGTTCGATCTTGTGTAATGTTTTGGCGCCGGGGAAAATTGAAATGGAAAAAGAGAATATACGTTTTCGTCAAGCACTTGATTTTTTGCATAACAGGACGAATTACGAAAATTTTGTCAAAATTCCTTATGACCGTCTTTGTTTAAACAAAGACCGGCTGGAGAAATTTCTTGATTATCTGGACCGTCCTGATCAAAAAATGAAGATCGTTCACGTTGCGGGAACCAAAGGAAAAGGCTCCGTTTCGATGATGCTTGAAAAGGTTCTCCGTTCATACGGGATCAGGACAGGCCTTTTTACTTCTCCGCATCTTTATTCCGTGTTGGAGCGTTTTGAAATTAACGGAAACAAGTGTTCCGAGTACGAATTTGCGGATGTTCTGTTTAATTTAAAGGACCGTTTGCAGCGGTTTTCAAGCGGGTATCCGGAGCTTCGGCTTGAGGAAGAGCCCTTTACATTTTTCGAATGGTCTGTCTTAATCGCGCTGGAGCTGTTTGCCCGTCAGAAAACGGAAGTCGCCGTAATGGAAGTCGGATTGGGGGGGCGTTTTGACGCAACGAATATTTGCGATACCGATGTTTCGGTCATAACAAGCATCAGTTACGACCATATGGAATATCTTGGTCAGACCCTTGAAGAGATCGCGTCGGAAAAAGCGGGAATTATTCGTCGGGGAACGCCGATTGTCAGCGGGATCGGAAGTTCGCTTCTTTTTCCGCAAAACGCCGCTTGTCCGCAGCACTTCATTACGTTAAAAGATATTGAATCGGTTCGTTCGGTTATTCGCCGAAAAGCAGAGAAAGAAAACGCGGAACTGGATCAGATCCTTGAAATTTCTCCTGAAACCAAAGGGTTGGATTTACCGTTTTACGGAGAACATCAACAATGGAATTTTGAGATCGTCCGACATGTTATGAATATTTTGCGTCCGACTCTTCTTGAAATTTTATCTTCGCGATCTTCCCAAACGGATCGCGATTCCGCGGACACGGATTGGTCCGCGGCGAAAATGGCCGGTTTTCTTTCCGGATTGCGGCTCCCGGCAAGAATGGAAAAAGTATGTTGCGACCCACTTGTTTTTATTGACGGGGCTCACAATCGCGCTTCAGCGGCCGCGCTGACCCAATCCTTGCGCGATTACGTGAACAGAAACAAGATCACCGGTAAAAAGACCCTTCTTTTTGCGGTGAGCGCGGGCAAGGATATTGACGGTATGACCGCGGAGTTCGAAACATTTTTTGACGAAATGATTGTAACGGCTTATCAGTCAAGTATTCGGGCGATTCCGTCGGACGAACTTGTCAGACAGGTTCGAAAAACATCGGGCGCCGCAATAACCGTTCGCGGTGTTTCTGATTTTAAAGAGTATTTGAAAGAATATTGTCGAAAAAATAAAGGACAAAATGCGTTATGCTGCGTTGCCGGCTCGTTTTATTTCGCTTCTGAAGCCGCCGTTCTGATTAAAAACATGAATAAAGCAGACAAAAATTGAAATAATTTTTATCTTGTGTTTTGTGTGATATTGGTTCGACTGATATTTATAATCCGTATTTTTAATTTTCGATCAATTGATTTCATGAACAGACGGATCCATTGACATTCAACGCAAAATCATTTAAGAATAGGGATAATCGCTGTTGTTTTCACAATTTTTATTGAATGAACTGAAAATTTTTATTGGGTAACTTTTATATTGCTGACGAGAAAATTATAACCGGTCTGATACCAAAATCGAGGCCGGATTTTAATGCGGATCTTTTTCATTAATCTTTGGGCATTGTTTTCGTATATTCTTATGTATCAACATAATAAGATCTTTTAGTCTGTGAGCGCTTTGATTTTGTCCAGGCTTTTCAGAAAAATCGGTAAAAGGATAAAGAAACGGGGAACAAGGAATAATATTGACCGTTCCGCATAAAAACGGGACAAAACAGTTAGAACCGGGGCGATTTTTTTAAAAAATGTCCCTTTATTTGATAATAAATAAATATTTTAAAAGATCTAATATAAAATTTATTTACAGTGAAAATATTTCAAGAGAAACTGTAATATATAGCGGTATAATAAATTTACGTTTTTTGCGTATGAAAAATATTTTTCGATGAATGGGTAGAAAGAAAGATATTTTGTCGTATAATAAAATTAAATGAGAAAAAAAGAGCTATTGTATCTTCGATGAAAAAGGATATAATTTATAGAATGAAACAGCATAATAATACTTGTTCGATAATTTCTTTGGGATGTCCCAAAAATTTAGTGGACAGCGAAACGATGATCGGCCGCTTGACGGAAGCGGGGTTTGAGTTTTGTCCAACCGTTGAAAATGTCGATGCGGCGATATTGAATACCTGCGGTTTTTTGCAATCTGCCCGCGACGAAGCGATTGAGTATCTTGAGGATCTTTTGGATCTGAAAAGAAAAAAAATCGTTCAAAAGGTTATTGTGACCGGTTGTTTTGTGCGTTCCGGAGGGGGTGATTTGGCGCGCCGCTGGCCTGAAGTCGATGCCTGGATCAGTCCGTTCGACGAAGCGGGCATTGTGACGATCGTCCGAAATCTTCTGAAAAAGGAAGAGATCAAGCCTGAGAAGAAAATTTCGCTGCCGGTTATCTATTCATCCGCTTTGAAGAAAATTCCGCTGGACGATCGGTCGAGAAAGATCCTGACCTTTCCGCATACGGCGTATTTAAAAATCGCGGACGGTTGCGACCGGTTTTGTTCTTATTGCTCAATCCCAATGATTCGGGGCCGTTTTACCAGCAAGTCAGAAGAAGCAGTTCTTGACGAAGCAAAGCGTCTTGCCGGACAAGGAGTTAAGGAACTTATCCTGATAGCGCAAGAGACCTCGTTTTGGGGCAGCGATTTATACGGATCATCAAAGCTTACGGAACTGATGGGAAAAATCAGGGAGATTTCCGGTTTGCGCTGGATTAGGGTTCTTTATACGCATCCGTATCATTTCAATGATGAACTGATCTCGTTTTTTGCGCAGGAAGCCAAACGATCCGCGGATGATCCTGCTCAGACAGGCGCGCTTCTTTTGCCTTATATTGATATTCCTTTGCAGCATGCCAACGATGAAATTCTTCAAAAAATGAATCGCAAGATCACTCGTCGGGAAACAGAAGATCTGCTGACAAAATTCAGGGAGCAAATTCCAGGAGTCGTTTTACGAACTTCATTTATTACCGGCTTTCCGGGTGAAACGGATGACCAGTTCGGCGAACTGATCGAATTTGTTCAAAAATGGAAATTTGAACGGGCAGGTGTTTTCTCCTATTCCGCGGAGCCGGGAACAAAAGCGGCGGAAATGTCCGGCCAGGTTCCCGAAAAGGTAAAACAGATCCGTAATCGCGAGTTGTCCCGAATTATTAAAAAGAATGTTGTCGAGTTCGGACAAAGCTGGATCGGTTCGACTCGGCAAGTTCTGATTGATCAGCAAGGAACCGATGAAGCAGGCAACGCCCTTGCGGATCTTTTTATCGGACGGACAAGAGCCGATTCGCCCGATATTGATCCCGCGGTTTATGTTACCGGCGAAAATTTAACGCCCGGTGAATTTTATTCCTGCGAAATAGTTGATGTCTCCGGTTACGATTTCATCGCGGTGCCCGTTGATCATGGCATCCGCAGTTCGAAAGAGATCGAAAATGGAGCTGTTTGAGATGTTGTATACTGCTTTTATTTTAAATTTTCCGTTATCTCCGCCGATTGACTGCGTGAATCGACTGTTGTTTTGACGTTATAACGGAAAATTCATGATGAGATCGGCATATTACCGGTTGGCTTTGTGATCCGGCTGTTCTTTTAACCTTGGAACACAAAACAAAGCGTCAAAGGTCTGTTTGGACCGTTTGACAGCTAATTTTGTCCGTTGATTGATAAACAATTTAAGAAGCAAAATTTTGCAGAACCAGGATGGTGTATATGACAGACAATTTGATTTCTTCAAAACCGCCTTATACGCTTGGAGAAGAGATTGCCAACGCGATAACGCACGGGATCGGAGTCTTTTTATCCATTTCAGCACTTGTCCTCTTGGTGATCCGGGCGGCCTGCAATGCTCCGGAAGGACTGACCGGTCCTTATGTCGTCGGATTTTCGATCTTCGGATCGTCTTTGGTTTTGCTTTATTCGATGTCGACGCTCTATCATGCGATTTCGAACCCGAGAGCCAAACACGTATTTTCCATTTTGGATCATTCGGCGATTTATGTTTTGATTGCCGGAACGTATACCGCGTTTTGTCTTTCCGCGCTTTATGGAGCCTCCGGCTGGGTTTTATTCGGAGTAGTCTGGTTTTTGGCAGTGACGGGAATATTAATTGATCTGTTTTGTCCGAATCGGGTTAAAAAATGGCTTTCCCTTACGCTTTATTTGGTGATGGGCTGGATATGTCTGATAGTGATTCGTCCACTGTCGCAGGCGATGCCGTCAATATCAATGGTTTGTCTATTTGTTGGCGGGGTGTCGTATACGGTCGGCTGCCTGTTTTTTGTCATGAAGAAAATCCGATGGATGCATTCGATTTGGCATCTGTTCGTATTGGGGGGGAGCGTGATGCATTTTTTTTCGCTCTATTTTTCAATTTGACCGAACATCGGGAGGATCGGCAATCGGCGGTTTGAGACAACAGAGAATTATACGGTAATCGAAACGTTTTATACAGTCAGCATTTTATACGGCTCACTTTCTAAATTTTCCGTTTAGTTTTATGAATCGTCGGTTAGGGAACGTTGGAACAGAAAATTTATTATGAAGTCAGAAAACCTTGCGTCCGCATTAAGAAAACGAAACGACGCGAGGATGAAGTTTTTGAATTGAATTTGCGATAAAGTTCAAATACCAACCGCAGAAAATATTTTCAGAATCGATTTACAGAAATTCAGCAGATCGATTGGTATTTTAAATTGGAATTGAGTTATTTATGATCGGATCGTAAAAGATCCGTTTTGTTATTGGAGTAAGGTTAAATGAATTCGTCGGAAAAAGCCGAAGAAGAGAAACTTGACGCGGAACAGCGGCTCACGCAAAGAGAGCGCATGAGTGGCGACCGTTTTTTACTTGAACTGATCGGCGCGGAACTTGTCGAAGCGCGAAAAGGATACGCCCGGGTAGAACTGACGGTCCGTCCGGAACATATGAACGGTCTTGGAATAGTTCAGGGCGGAGTTCTGTTTTCTTTGGGAGATTATGCTTGCGCTGCCGCGAGTAATTACGAAAGTGATCCCGCTGTTTCAGTTGAAACATCAATTTCCAATATTCATGCCGGCAAGTGCCGAAAAATTATTGCCGAGGCAAAAGAAACAGATCGATCCGGCAGGTTCTCGCTCTGTCATAGCGAAATCAAAGACGAATCGGGCAAACTGCTTGCGTATTTGACTTGCAGGCTTTTTATCATAAGGAAGTGATATTATGAAAAATGTAAAAGTTCAAAACGCTCCGACGATTCGACGAATGCCGTCCTATTTGCATAAACTTCTGCGAATGCGGCTTGAAGGAAAGGCTTTTGTTTCGACGACAGAATTGGCCAATTATATGAATATGGAACTTATCGTTGTTCGAAAAGATATCGCATTGACGGGTATTTCAGGTCAGCGTCGTGTCGGTTATGAAATCAATAAACTGATCGACAGCATTAAAGATTATCTTGGCTGGCAGGGAATTCTTACCGGAACACTCATCGGCGCGGGCTCGCTGGGAACGGCTCTGCTCGGCTTTGACGATTTTAACCGTTTCGGCCTGCATATTGAATCTGTTTTTGATTGCGATACCAATAAGATCGGACGGGCTGTTCGAGGGCAGGAAGTTTTCGACATCGCCACTATTCGAACCCGATTGAAAATGAACCCTCCCGACATTGCTGTTATTTGTGTCTCTCATGTTTCCGCCCAGCTGGTTACAGATCAGGTCGTCAGTGTCGGAATTAAATATATCTGGAATTTTACCGACGTTTCTTTAAAAGTCCCTCAAGGCGTTATTGTTCAGCGGGAAGTTCTCGCTGGCGGATTGGCCATGCTCTCCGTCAAAATAAAAAATGACCGGAACGGAAATTATCAAAATATCGAAGAATGATAAAATTTTTATTATTTTTAGTCCCCGGACTCTTGATTCCGGGGATCTTATCATATATGATTAATGAATGTTGTTTGCTAAAAGTGATTTTGTGTTATGAAAATATTGTGTTGCGAAAAGAAAATACTATTGTTGATTTCTTTCTCAGTATAAATCATGATTCAAAAACTTTTCCAAAGATTTTTTATACTGCTTTTACTTTAAATTTTCCGTCATTTTCGCCGGTTGTCTGCTTGAATCGGTTATTTTTTTGATGTTATAACGGAAAATTTATCATCAAATCAGTATATTGAATATCAAGACTTTTAATACTGTAAAAAGAAAGTATTGACAGCAATTCGTTCAAAATATATTAAGAAATATTAAAATTCAATCCTGGCCGCAAAAAAGTAAATGAAAATTTATTTAAATATAATTTTATTAAATAGAGATTGAAAAAGACTCAAAAACATCTTACATAACATAAGACAGATATTTATTAATGCAATATATGTTTATTAATGTATGAATGTTTTCTTAAAAATAGTCAATAACAGCAAGATAGGTAACTATTTTACAATTTAAAAATGGGACGATAAAGAAATTTTAAAAAAAGATAAAAATATATCTTTTAAAAGGTGAAAACGGTATTGACAAATGTTATAAAGAAATTACAATAAGGCATTATAAATAAATTTTTATTTATAAATTTATATCTATATCTTTAGATAAAAAACTTGAAGGGGGTACCAAAATGGCTAAGAAAGAAGATGTGAACAAGGACGTGCAGGACAAACAGGATCTGGAGCAGCTGGATCATGTGAAACAGGAGCATCAGAAACTTGACGCGGTGATTGCCCAGGTTAAAGCGGCTCAAAAGATTTACGCGACATTTACTCAAGAGCAGGTGGACGCGGTTTTTCGCGCGGCAGCTCTTGCGGCCAATGAAGCGCGTATTCCGCTTGCCCGTCTGGCGGTCGAAGAGACCGGAATGGGAGTCATTGAAGACAAAGTTATCAAGAATCATTTTGCTTCTGAATACGTTTACAACAAGTATCGCAATGAGAAGACCTGCGGACGCATTGAATACGATGAAGCGTTCGGGATCATTAAGATAGCCGAGCCAGTTGGAATTATTGCCGGTATTGTTCCGACGACGAACCCGACATCGACGGCGATTTTTAAATCGCTTCTGGCATTAAAAACGCGAAACGGTATTATTTTCAGTCCGCATCCGCGCGCCAAAAAGAGTACGGTCGCGGCGGCGAAAGTTGTTTTGGAAGCGGCGGAAAGAGCAGGGGCACCGAAAGGGATTATCGGCTGGATCGAGGAACCTACTGTTGCGCAAAGTCAATATTTAATGGGCAATCCGGCGATCAATATGATTTTGGCCACCGGCGGGCCCGGAATGGTTAAAGCCGCGTACTCCAGCGGTGTTCCCGCCGTCGGCGTTGGACCGGGCAACACTCCCGCCATTTTTGATGAAACATGCGATATACAGATGGCGGTCAGTTCCGTCCTTCAAAGTAAAACATTCGACAATGGAATGATCTGCGCGTCGGAGCAGTCGGTTGTTATTCTCGATGAAATTTATGACGCAGTTAAGGCGGAATTCACCAAACGCGGCGCTTATATTCTCAATCGGGAAGAAGAAGCCAAAGTTGCCGCCGTTATAATGATCGACGGCAAACTTAACGCCAACATCGTTGGACAGAGCGCCTGCAAGATCGCCGCAATGGCAGGAGTTGCTGTTCCGGAATACACGAAAGTCTTGATCGGTGAAACAGATAAAGTCGGTAAAGACACCCCTTTCAGCATTGAGAAACTTTCGCCGGTTTTGGCGATGTACCGGGCGGCCGATTTTGATGCCGCGCTGAAACGGGCGCAGGAACTTCTCCGATTCGGCGGAATTGGGCACACAAGCGTTCTTTATACCAATCCGCAGAATGTCGATCGAATTGAACGTTTTGGCGAAGAGATCAAAACCTGCCGGACGCTGGTTAATATGCCGGCCAGTCAGGGGGCAATCGGTGATGTTTACAACTTCAAGCTTGACCCGTCGCTGACACTCGGATGCGGATCCTGGGGCGGCAACTCGGTCTCGCAAAACGTGACCCCGATGCACTTGCTGAATATTAAAACAACCGCCGAACGACGCGAAAATATGCTTTGGTTCCGTGTTCCGGAGAAGATCTATTTCAAATACGGCTGCTTAAGTGAAGCAATGAAGGATCTAGGTGACGATGGAAGAAAACGCGCCTTTATCGTGACTGACCGATTCCTTTATAATTCGGGTCTTCTGAACGATTTGATCGGTGAACTGGAAGCCATGGGAATACATTTCGAGATCTTTTCCGATGTCGAACCGGACCCAACGCTCGGCGCCGCTCGAAAGGGACTGGAACGTTTGAATTCGTTCCAGCCTGATACGATCATCGCCATTGGAGGCGGATCCCCGATGGACGCGGCCAAGATCATGTGGCTGCTTTATGAAAAGCCTGACATTCGTTTCGACGATATCGCCATGCGGTTTATGGATATTCGAAAACGCGTTTACAAATTCCCGAAACTCGGTAAAAAAGCAACTCTCGTTGCCATTCCGACCACTTCCGGAACCGGATCCGAAGTTACTCCGTTTGCCGTTATTACTGATGAGCAGACCGGAAACAAATATCCGCTGGCCGATTATGAATTGACCCCGGATATGGCTATTGTCGATACGAAGCTGGTGATGAATATGCCGAAAAAACTGACGGCTTACAGCGGTATCGACGTTTTGGTTCACGCTCTTGAGGCCAGAGTTTCGATCATGGCCAGCGAATACACGAACGCACTGGCCCGGGAAGCCGCCCGGCTGGTCTTCAAGTATCTGCCTGACAGCTATATCAACCCATCGGATGAAAAAGCGCGTGAAAAAATGCATCATGCGTCGACTATTGCCGGAATGGCGTTTGCCAACGCGTTTCTGGGACTCTGCCATTCGATGGCCCATAAACTTGGCGCTGAATTTCATGTTCCGCATGGATTGGCCAACGCACTGCTGATCAATCATATTATTTACTTTAACGGTACGAGCAAACCGACTCGTCAGGGAACCTTTTCCCAATATAAATGCCCGGAAGCCAAAGAACGTTACGCAATGCTTGCCGATTTCCTGAAGTTCACCAAAGAAGACATGACACTCGAACAAAAAGTTCAGGCTCTTATTTTCAATGTTGAACAGCTCAAAAAGAAACTCGACATTCCTGCCAGTATTAAAGAATACGGTATTCCGGAAAAAGATTTTCTCGAAAGACTTGACGTCCTTTCCGAAAAAGCGTTCGACGACCAATGCACCGGAGCCAATCCGCGGTATCCGCTCATTTCGGAAATCAAGGATATTTATTTAAAGGCCTATTACGGCAAATAAAAATTTCAACAGGGGATCGCAACAAACGATCCCTTGATCTGTTTGAGCGAACGTTCCTTTTTAATGATGGACGCAATTTCAAATAAAACGAATCCGGGCGAACATGATTGTTTCTTATAAAGCAAATGATCACAATCCAGTAAATGGTCGTTTTCCCGTAACGGTTTTTAAGAAGGCAGAATAACAACATTTTAATTCAGTGATTTTTGCCAAATGATTTTTTGAATCGGATTTTTCGATTCTGAAACTAAAAAAGTAATCGGTATAATTCGTTTTTTTGATTTGCTCCGAACCGTTTTAACGGAGTCGGAAACATTTTATTCTGAAAGCGGAAAAGATTTGCTTTCGTTTCGTTACGTTTTTTGAATTCGTTGTTATAATGCAAAAGAGATTCGAGAAGACCGCGAAACAGATCGGCGCAGATCCCCGCGATGATTGTTTTTGAATCGCGGTCAGATTTGAGACCAATTACGTTTTTATTTTTCCGGAAGGAAATATAAAGAACAGACGGTTCAGGCAAGTCATCAGCAAAAAGAAAAACATTTAGAATGTTTGCCGGAAAAAGGAACGAAAGTTCACAGTATTTATTTTTTTCGCGTAATTGGTATTTTTGTTTTATCATTAAAAAGATAACAGATCGGTTCCATTACGAATTTTCCGTATCAACGTTAAAGAGTCGGTCGAATCATGAATTCAACCGGCGGCATGCGGAAGATTTAAAATGAGGCAGAATAAATATTAAAATTAAGGACAAAAAAATGGAAAGTCTTAAAATAGAGATTTGTATTGGAAGCGCTTGTTTTGCCCGGGGCAATGCCCGTAACGTCGAAGCGGCAGAAAAGTATTTAAAGAATCATCATATACAGGACAAAGTGCAACTTGACATCAAGGGGCGTCTTTGTTCCGGTCATTGCGCTGACGGTCCCAACGTTATTTTTAACGACCGTCTTTATAATAAAGTGACCCCGGAAGAAATGGTGAAACTATTGGATCAATATACCGGTAAGGAATCGGAAACGGACAACAATGAAGCATAAGATCACAATTTGCATGGGAAGCAGCTGCTTTGCCCGGGGAAACGAGAAAAATCTCGAAGTCATTCAGGAATTTATTGAAAAGAACGGATTGGACGCAAAAATTGAATTCAAGGGCGCCCGCTGTACCAATCAGTGTTCCCGCGGTCCGAATATTATTATTGACGATGTTTTTTATAATAAAGTAGATCGTGAAACACTTGTTGATTTACTGAACAGACATTTGATCGATTCGGAGAAACAGTAAATGGATCATCGATATCCCATATTTACCGCGGAGGCGGAATGTCAGGACTGTTTTAAATGCGTCCGGCAGTGTCCCGTCAAGGCGATTCGGGTTAAAGGGGCGCACGCATCCGTTATGCCCGAACTTTGCATTGCCTGCGGAGGCTGTGTTCAGGTTTGTCCGGTTCACGCCAAGAAAGTTCGGGATGACGCCGGTCGAGCCCGATCCCTGATTAAGGAAGGTTCTCCGGTTTATGTTTCACTGGCTCCTTCCTGGGTCAATGAATTCAAGGGGCTTCCCGCGCCGAAAATGATCGCGGCACTGAAAAAACTTGGCTTTACCGGTGTTAGTGAAACAGCGCTCGGCGCGCAGATCGTTTCGGAAAAAACGTCGAAACTGCTGAACAGCGAACATACAGGACTGATGATCTCCTCCGCTTGTCCGGTGGCCGTCGATTTTATTTTAAAATATTTTCCCGATCTGGCCGGATGTATTTCTCCGGTTCTTTCTCCCGTTTTGTCGCATTCACTTTATTTGAAAAAGGTATTCGGCGAAAAGATCAAGGTTGTTTTCATCGGCCCCTGCATCGCGAAAAAAAATGAGGCGGACCGTCATTCCGATATTCTGTCAATGGCCGTGTTGTTTTCCAGACTTCGTCAATGGTTTAAAGAAGAAAAGATCGATCCGTATTCGATGATCACCGGCGCGGACGATGTTTTTGTTCCGGAACCGTCGAAAGAAGGAGCGCTTTATCCGATCGAAGGGGGCATGAACGAAACGATCCGAAAGTTTCCGGAATGTCAAAAGGTCAATTTTGTTTCGATTGGCGGTATTGAGGCGATTCGACAGGCCTTGGACGGACTGCGGACAGAAAGAATTACAGAACCTGTTTTTCTTGAGACGCTGGCCTGCATCGGCGGTTGCGTTCACGGACCGGGAACCGAACATAATTCACCCGGCTTGCTGGAACGTCTGCGCGTTCTTCGAAACGTTCATACCGGGGATAAACCGACACTAATGAGCGATTCGCCCGAAATTGACGGAGTATACGAACCGGTTCCAGTGGTCGGAAAACTGACCTCTCTTTATGAGATTCGGGACGCACTGGCTTCGATTGGCAAAAACAAACCGGAAGACGAGATCAACTGCGGTGCATGCGGATATTTTACCTGCCGTAATTTTGCCCAGGCTCTTCTTGATGGAAAAGCGGAACCGAACATGTGCGTTTCCTATCTCCGAAAGTTGGCTCAAAAGAAATCGAACGCGATTCTGCGTTGCATTCCCGCGTCGGTTGTTATTGTCGACCGGAATTTGAATATTATCGAATGCAATAAAAGATTCGCAGATTTTTCAGGCGAGGAAACCGCGGATCTTTACAAGATCCTTCCGGGTCTTGCCGGTGCAGAACTTGGAAAACTGATCCCGTTCGCTCATCTGTTTAAACAGGTGCTTGACACGAGAACAGAATACAACTGCGACACACTGAAAGTCGGCGACCGGCTTTTGAGCATTAATATTTTCAATATTGATCCGGAGCAGGTGGTCGGCGGCATTATCTTCGACGTAACTCAAGTTGAACTAAGTCGGGAAGAAATTGCCGAACGGGCCCAGGAGGTTATTGAAAAGAATTTGACTACTGTTCAGGAAATCGCCTGCAAGTTGGGTGAGCATATGGCGGAGACAGAAATTCTTCTCCGGTCCATTGCTGAAAAGTACAGCAGTCACGATGTAAAAAAATATAACGGGGACGACGACTGACATGATGGAAACAACGAGGAAATCATCTCCGATATTCATCGATATGGGTTTTTCCCAGCGGTGCAAACACGGAGAGTTCATTTGCGGCGACGCGTTCAAATTCCAAAAATCGCCTGACGGAAGCCGCTTGACGGCTGTTCTTTCCGACGGTCTTGGAAGCGGAGTCAAGGCGAATATTCTCTCGTCGATGACGGCGGTCATGTCGCTGAAATTCGCCTCGCAGGATCAGATCAATATTCTGCAGGCGGCGGAAACAATGATGAGCGCACTTCCTATTTGCCAGGTACGGAAAATAAGTTATGCGACCTTTACGATACTCAACGCGGATCTCTCGGGAGATGTTCGTCTGATAGAAATGGGAAATCCGGGCTTTCTCTATTTTCGATCGGGCGTATGCCGAAAGCAGCCTTACGAAGAACTCAACTCCAAAAAATGGAACGATCGAACGATGCGCCGAAGTCAGTTTCGGGCCAATTCGGGAGATCGCATCATTTTCTTTTCGGACGGCATAACGCAGTCGGGCCTTGGAACCGGAGAGTATCCACTCGGTTGGAACGGAAAATACTGCACTGCATTCATTACTTCCCTGCTTGCTGAAAAACCGGACATTTCATCGCAGGAACTTTGTGAAGCGGTTGTCGATCAGGCACTGCTAAAGGAAAAAAATCATAAAAGTCATGACGATATGACTTGTGCGGCGCTGAATTTTCGTCCGACCCGTAAAATGGTCCTTTTTACCGGACCGCCTTACGATTCGAAGAGAGACCGCGAATGCGCTTTGTATGTTGGCGCTTTTGATGGAAACAAAGTTGTCAGCGGCGGAACCTCGGCGGAAATTGTTTCCCGTGAACTCGCGTTGGAAGTCAGAACCGACTTGAAAGACATGAATCCCGATCTGCCGCCGATCTCCTATATGAAGGGAATCGATCTGGTTACTGAAGGGGTTTTTACCTTGACGAAAACAGCGTCCTATCTTGAGAATTTTTCGGGAATGTTTAAAAACAACGCGGCTGGAAAACTGGCGGAAATTCTTCTGCGAAATGATGAAATTGAATTTCTCGTCGGAACCCGGATCAATGAGGCGCATCAGGATCCAAACCTGCCGCAGGAACTCGATATCAGAAGAAATATTATCGCAAGAATAACGAAAATCCTTGAAGAGGGATTCTTTAAAAAAGTTATTGTCCGATATGTATAGATATGTTATGTGAGAGAAAGAATTTTATTGTAAAACAAGAATATCAGGAAAGGATTTATCGATTTCGCGAAAGCGTTATATTGTTGAACAGATACGTTGTGTTATTGGATAAATACTTTGTATTGACGGAATTGGCTTGGATGCCTTAACGGACATGATATAAAAACGTTTTGGATATTTAGAATTTACAGGGAGTAAAATGCAGGAAACGATCGAAAAAACAACGGCCATGGTCGAACATTTGGAGGCGGTGAACGAGATCCTGAAAAAGAACGGAAACGATCCGTCGCGTCTTATAACCATTCTCCAGGAAGTTCAGGAAGTTTATAAATATCTTTCAAAAGATATTATCAGTTATGTCGCAACCTCGCTGGACGTTCCCGTTGCGCAGGTTTATGGAGTAGCGACATTTTATGCGCACTTCTCCCTGAACCCGAAGGGAAAACATATTATCCGGCTTTGCGATGGAACGGCTTGCCATGTCAAAAAATCGCATGCGCTTCTTGAGTGCATTAACAAAAAACTCAATCTGAACGAAGAGAAACGGACAACCGACGATTTTCTTTTTACGCTGGAACAGGTCAGCTGTCTCGGCGCCTGCGGACTGGCTCCGGTAATCGTCGTTGACGAAGTCGTTCATGGACAGGCGACACCGGCTCAGGTCGAAGATCTTATCGACGGCATTATTGAAAAAGAATCCGGAAAATCGTCTGGCGAAGACGCGGCGAATATTGCGAAAGGAGAAGATAAATGAGCAATACAAACCTTGATCAAATCAAAGCGGAATACGAGGAAAAGAAAAAATCTCTCCGACGGCGCATTATTATTTGCGGCGGTACCGGATGTATTGCCAACGGATCTCTTCGTGTTCGCGACGCTATTATTCGCGAAATGGAAAAGGCCGGTATTGAGGCGGAAATTGAACTCAAAAAAGAAGTTGGTCACGGAACCAACACGACCACCTATTTTTCCAAAAGCGGCTGCCAGGGATTCTGTCAGATGGGTCCTATTCTGCGTATTGAACCGGAAGGCATTTTTTACGGACATGTCAAAGAAGAAGACGCCGCAGAAATTGTCAACGCGACCTTGATCAATGGCGAGATCATTGAACGACTCGCTTATGTCAACCCGGTAACGCAAAAGCCCTGTTATTATGAAAAGGACATTGAATTTTACACACGTCAAAATCGGGTTGTTCTGAAGAACTGCACCATTGATCCCGACGATGTTGAAGAATATATTTACAACGGCGGTTATTTCGGCGCGCGCAAAGCTCTTACCGAAATGACTTCAGAACAGGTTTGTCAAAGTGTTCTCGATTCAGGACTGCGCGGCCGCGGCGGAGGGGGATTTCCTACCGGTCTGAAATGGAAGTTCACGCTTGCTTCCCAGAACGCGAAAAAATACGTGATCTGCAACGGCGATGAAGGCGACCCAGGAGCGTTCATGGACCGATCCGTTATGGAGGGCAATCCGCATGCCGTTCTCGAAGGAATGATGATTGCGGGAAAAGCAATCGGAGCCGACGAAGGCGTCGTTTATGTTCGGGCGGAATATCCGCTGGCGGTCAAGCGAATGCGTCAGGCGGTTGAGAACGCGTTGAAACACGGACTGCTCGGCGAAAATCTTTTTGAAAGCGGTTTTAATTTCACCGTTCGAATTATGGAAGGGGCCGGCGCTTTTGTCTGCGGCGAAGAAACAGCATTGATCGCGTCGGTCGAAGGCAAACGGGGTATGCCGATGCCGAAGCCGCCGTTTCCCGCTCAAAGTGGACTTTACGGAAAGCCGACCGTGATCAATAATGTTGAAACACTGGCTTCCGTTCCTTACATACTTCGGGAAGGTCCTGCCAAATATAAATCCGTTGGAACAGAAAAATCGCCCGGAACAAAAACGTTTGCCCTTACCGGACACGTTGCCAATACCGGACTGATCGAAGTTCCGTTCGGAACAACTCTGCGCGAAATCGTTTACAATATCGGCGGCGGCGTTACCGACAATAAAGGTCAGGTTACCGGTCGCGATTTCAAATCGGTTCAGATCGGCGGTCCGTCCGGCGGATGTCTGACTCCTGACATGCTTGATATGCCGATCGATTTTGATTCGCTCAAACAGGCGGGCGCGATGGTCGGATCCGGCGGTTTGGTCGTTATGAACGATCAGACATGTATGGTTAAGATCGCCCGGTTTTTTATGCAGTTCACACAAAACGAATCCTGCGGAAAATGTGTTCCCTGCCGCGAAGGAACCAAACAAATGCTCGCTCTTTTGGACGACATTATCGAAGGCCGCGCAACCGGCGAAACATTGGATCTTCTGGAGCAAGTGGCCAAAGCGGTTCAGCTGGGATCGCTTTGCGGTTTGGGAAAAACAGCGCCGAATCCGGTTCTTTCAACCCTGCGTTATTTCCGGGAAGAATATGAAAGCCATGTTTTCAAAAAGATCTGTCCGACCGGAGAATGCAAAGCACTTGCCCGACCGGAGATCATTGCGGAAAAATGCCGCGGATGCACTGCTTGTGCCCGAAAATGTCCTGTTTCCGCCATTTCCGGAAAAATCAAGGAACCGCACAAAATAGATCCGGAAAAATGTATTAAATGCGGCGCCTGCAAAGCCGCCTGCCGTTTTGAAGCGATTAAAGGAATCTGAAACGAAGGAGCCTCTCAATATGAACAACGATAAAAAAACATTAACCGTTAACGGACGGCTGGTTGAATTCACCTCCGAACGCAATCTTCTTGAAGTCATTCGGAAGGCCGGAATCGATATTCCTACTTTCTGCTATCATTCCGAATTGAGTATTTACGGCGCCTGCCGACTGTGTCTTGTCAATATCGAAGGACGCGGCGTTATGGCCGCCTGTTCAACCGCGCCCGCGGAAGGAATGGTTATCCATACCGATACAAAAGAAATTCGCGATATGCGCAAGATCAGTATTGAGCTTCTGCTGGCCAATCATCATGTCGATTGTCCGACGTGCCCCCGAAGCAATAATTGCGCTCTTCAGAATATCGCCCAGCGACTCGGCGTCAATACGGTACGATTCAAAAAGATCGAAAAATATCAACAGATCGATATGAGTTCCCCTTCGCTGGAACGGGATCCGAACAAGTGCGTTCTTTGCGGCGACTGTGTTCGCGTTTGCAAGGAAATTCAAGGTATAGGGGCAATTGATTTTGCCAACCGGGGATCGAAGGCGAAAGTTGTGCCCGCGTTCGACAGTTCACTCGGCAAGGTCGAGTGCGTTAACTGCGGACAGTGCGCCGCGGTTTGTCCGACCGGAGCCATTGTTCCCAAACAGGATCGAAATAAAGTTTGGGACGCTCTTTACAACAAGAACAAAACAGTGGTCGTTCAAATTGCTCCGGCGGTTCGTGTCGCTTTGGGTGAGTATTTCGGCGCCGCTCCCGGGGAAAATGTTGCCGGGAAACTGGTTGCCGCGCTGAAGTTAATGGGCTTCAGTCACGTATACGATACGAGCTTTACCGCGGACATGACGATTTTTGAGGAAGCGACAGAATTTCTCGGACGCGTTGGCAACGGCGGTAAACTTCCGATGTTCACCAGCTGCTGTCCCGCCTGGGTAAAATACGCTGAAATTTATTATCCGGAACTGCTTCCGAACATTTCCTCCTGTCGATCTCCGCAGGCGATGTTCGGATCAATCGCCAAGGACATTCTTCCGGAACAACTCGGTGTCAAACGAGAGGATCTTGTTGTCGTCTCCATTATGCCTTGCACCGCGAAAAAATTCGAAGCCAAACTTCCAAAATTCGCGGTCAACGGTGTTCCGGAAGTTGATATAGTCATAACAACCGGTGAAGTACGTCAGATGATCGATTCCTGCGGAATTCATCTTTTGGAATTGGAACCGGAAGCGTTTGACATGCCGATGGGATTCGCGACCGGCGGCGGTGTTATTTTCGGCGCTTCCGGCGGTGTAATGGAAGCGGCACTTCGTTTTGCGGCGGAAAAAATTTCCGGTAAACCGCTTGCATCGGTCGATTTCAAAACCGTTCGCGGAATGGAATCGAGAAAAGAAGCCTCTTTGAAGATCAACGATCAGGAAATTCGGGTCGCGGTGGTTCACGGATTGGCCAACGCCAAAAAACTGATCAGCGACATTCAGGCGGGTAAAGTCCAATACGACTTTATCGAAGTTATGGCCTGTCCCGGCGGATGTATTTCCGGCGGCGGTCAGCCGATTGGAGCGACGGATGCTGTTCGTGTCATTCGTCAAAAAGGTCTTTATGCCGCCGATAAAGCTCATCAGGTTCAAAAACCGCAGGACAACTATCTTGTTGCCCGCTGTTATGAGGAACATTTGGGCGGATGTCCGGGATCTCATGAAGCGCATGAACTTCTGCATACGGCCTATCAGAACCGAAGTCAGATCTTCGACGCCAAAATCCCGATCCTGCGGGGCAAAACTTCCAACAGTCTGCCAATTACCGTTACCATTTGCGCCAAACAGAAAAACTGTCCCGGTCAGCTACTGCTCGGTATGATCGCCTCTTATGTCAAGGAAAAAGGATACGTCGATCGGATCAATTTGGACGCCGCATTCTCGTCCCGGGAATCGGAAGATGGTACTATTTGCGTTACCGTCGGCGACCAGGTTGTCGAACGAACCAAATTTACCAACGCGACCAATACAATGGAACAACTCCAAAATCAGGCCGCGTTCAAAGCAATTACCGCCGCGATTGATGCCGGTTATGCCGAACTTGCCTGATCATTTTTTGCGGACATTTGATCAATTTATCAAATATCTATGACAGACAGCTTACAGTGTTTCGCGTTTAAATTTTGTAAATATTAAAATGGAGCCGGAGCGAAAAAACTCCGGTACCATTATGAAAAAATCAAACGCGGACTGTTCAATGCGTCAATTAAATACAGACAGAATACATAATAATTTAACTTTAAAAGGAAATTCAAATGAAACTTAATCAACTCAAACAGATTTCCGCGTTAAGAAGACTTAATACCTATCTTGGAATTGCGATTGATTGTCAAAAGCAAAATCAGGAAAAGATATCGATACGTCAAATTGCGGATAAAACCGGCATGTCGATGGAATCGGTGAAAGAAGATCTGATGTTTTTAATGGTATCGAACAATTCGGGAGAGGAGTACAGTGTTGACGATCTGACGGCCGCGTTGGAACGCAACAAATCCTTTCTCGGCAATCAGGTCGAAGCTGTTCTTGTCGCGGAAGGACTTTTGGGCAAAGTATTATTGAAGACGAACGGTTTTTCCGGTCCCGGCGTCAAGACAATGGCGATTTTCTGCGACGGCGCGGATCTGAACAGTTCACATTGCGGAATTCCCTGTTTCGCAATCGAAAAAGCGGGCAGTCTTTCCCGGCGTCTTAATGTCCAGCTCGGTATTATTTGTGTTCCGCACAAGCTGGCTCAGGCTTATGCCGATCTTTTGATCAAGTCCGGTGTTACCGGTATTTGGAACTGGTCCGGCTGCGATATCGAAGTTCCGGAAAATGTCGCCGTTTTGCGCGAGGATAATTTTGGTGCCGAATTGGGTATCGTTTGACCGGTTCCGGTTCTCGCGTCTGCTTTATATCGCCTTCATTTTTAATTTCCGCGTTTTTATCGATTGACCTTGTGCATTGTCAATCCTTTTGACGTTATAACGGAAAATTAATAATGGAACCGGTATATTACCTTTAAATAATTTTCAGATTAGGTTCTAAAAATACGAATTGTATGAAAATACCCCCGA
>CAZZEF010000052.1:14536-21713 GCA_964652875.1 uncultured Planctomycetaceae bacterium | reverse complement strand
GCGTTTGAATGAGGTTGAGCGGAAATGATCGTTTCGGTATCATTGTCCCGATCCGCGTTTGAATGAGGTTGAGCGGAAATGATCGTTTCGGTATCATTGTCCCGATCCGAAGAAATATCGGTTTGGACCGGTTTATTCCCGGGTTGATCTGTATCGGGGACAGGCAGCAGAAGATCTTCATCGGTTTCGGGAACGTGAGCGAAATAGTTCAGTTCACTTTCCTGGATGTTTTCCGCGCGATCTTCCGGCATCAAGTTGATTTCTGAAATTTTCGAAGCGGCGGTTCCGGACAGGGAGAAATCGAATTCGGAAGAACCGGTCGGGCTGTAAGCAGACTCGGTGAGTATTTTGGTGCCCGGCAGCGCGGGGGAATCCGATCCGCCGTTTGATCCGGAGCGATTGTCCGCATTCGAATTGAAATCGTTATCGTCAAGGGTCCGATAAACACTGTTTTTTTTATTGGGATCCGGCTTGATTCGGTCCGAAGGATCGGGGGAAGCGACCGATTGCGAGACGACTTTTCCGCTTTCGGGATCAATATTAATAAAAGGATTTTGATCCGGATGAGACGAGAACGCCAGCCGAATGGCTTCGAGACGCCGGGCGACGATTTGCGCGTTTTTCGGACGTTTTTCGGGCTGTATTCGGAGCAGTTCCATAATGAACTGATCGAGAGTGGACGGAACTTCGGGCCGGGTATACCGGATCGATTCAGGGGGGCCAAGTTGATAGCATTTATGAATTTCCGGAAGTGTTCTTGCCCGATAAGGAGGATTTCCGGTAATCAGATTATAAAGAAGAGCGCCGAGTGAATAGAGATCCGATTTCGGGGTTAGTGGACCCGCTTGTGCTTGTTCCGGAGCCATGTATTCGATCGTTCCAATGACCATATTGGCCGTCGTCAATCTTGAATCGCCGAAAAAGTGCGCGATTCCGTAATCGGAAACCTTGACTTGCCCGTCCGGAAGCAGGAGAATATTGGCCGGCTTGATATCCCGATGAATGACGCCCCGATCATGCGCGTGTTTCAGCGCCTTACTGATCTCAATTCCAATATGAACAACTTCTTCCCAAGTAAAAAAACGGTTTTTCTTTAAAAGATTCTGGAGACTTGGACCATCGACGAGTTCCATCGCGTAAAACTGAAGACCGTTCTCTTCCCCAAATCCGTATAAACGAACGATATTCGGATGACGAAGACGTTTTAACGTGCCTATTTCCGCTTCAAAACGAACATGAAGTTCTTCCTCTTCTTCCGGAGCGGTCAAAACTTTCAGCGCGACGGTCTCCTGAGTCTGTTCATGAACGGCTTCGTAAACCGCCCCCATTCCGCCCCGGCCGATTACGCGGACGATTCGAAACGGTCCCAACTTTTTAAGCTGATCAACATTCATTTCAAATGCCTCCGATAGTGTATTTCCGGCGGATTCGACCAGTTTGATCTGTGTCGGATTTTCGGTCCGGGTTACTGCTTAACGGTTATTCCGTCAAACGGATCTATCTTTTGTAAAAAATAAAAATGTTTTTCCTGAAGGACTAAGAGCCTGTCCTGAAATCAATCCTATAAAATGAATTAAACGGGAATTATATTGCTTTTATTTTAAATTTTCCCTCTTTTTCGCCGATTGACTTTATGAATCGGCTGTTCTTTGGACGTTGTAGCGGAAAATTTATCATGGCATCGGTATTATTGCCTTTCAATCAATTTTTAGGTTAGGCTCTAAATAATGAATTGATAAAATGCCCCGAATTCTTTTCGATCCATTGGTCAAGAAACAATCGTCTATTTCGGAGGGGTAAATTTAATTTTTTCAACAAGTTTAATTGTTTGATTCTCCGAATTGATATAACCGGTAACCGCGGTTATTGCCATCATTTCATATTTATACCGCAACTGGGGAGCGCAATCAAGTTCCAGTTCGAAATCATCCCGAATTTTCGGAGGAATGTTTTGATTGACCGCGGCGGCCAGATCGATCGGGTCCCCCTCTTGAATGTATTTGAAAACAACCTGACGAAGGAGATTCATATCGGTTCCGAGTGCCTGCGAGCCGAATTGAATTCCGGTCAGATTACCGTCCGCGTCCGATAAAAGTTTAACTGTGATCGGAGTCAGTTCGTCAAGAGTCGACATTTGAATCGCTTGGGCCTGCGCCGGCATTCTGATATTGAAATCCCCTTCAATTTCCGGTGTTTTATACGTAATGACAAAAAAGGACAGGAGCAGAAAAACGACATCAATCATTGAGGTCATTTGCAGTTTAACCGTTTCCGAGGTCCGTTTGGTTCTTATTTTGACCATTTCTGTTCTCTGATTTTCAATTTCATCTTTATCGCGATTGATTTTCTTGTCCGGAACGTTCCGCGGAATTGCGTTGATCAAGCGGAAAGCATTCTCCGTTTGTCAGGATCGAAACCAATATTCCGGAGGCCGGACAGAAAAGTTGCCTGCGGGCCGGAAACAGCGCCGATCTGTCGGATCGAAAATGTCAGTTCAGGGGCTTGTCTTTTCTGATCCTGTTTGTTTGACGGGTCGGAATGTCAGTCGTAATTTCCCTGCTTGGCCCGTAAATTAAAGCCTTCCAGCCCTTGCGCCTGACAGCATTGAATCAGACGCTGAATAAAGCCGGCGCGCGTTTGTTCGTCGGCTCGGATGATCACCGTAACGTCTTTGGGCGCGGTATTGTTAAAAACGGAAAAAATACGGAGTTCATCTTTAAGCGCCTGCGAAAACGGTTTTCCTTTGCCCGATGTTTCGCGGTCGTCGAGAAAACAGACAGTTGAACCGATAAAGATCTCACCTGCGGACGCCACTTGCAAGGTCAGCGGTTCTTTGACTGTTCCTTCGGGAGGCTGGGCCAGCTCGCTGCGCGGAAGCGTTACTTGCTCATGCTGTTCCGTTTGCGAAAAATTTATGACCAAGGTAAAAAAAGTCATGAGCAAAAAAACAATATCGATCATCGGCGTCATGTTCAATTCCGCCGGTTCGGACATTCTGATTTTTCGTTTGCTCTGTTTCATTCTGCGTTTCCTCTGATAAACGGACGGTTTCGGCGGTTATTTCGGCTGCGTCGGATTGGAAAAACGACCCATGAAGTTATCGCTGATAATGCTCAGTTCAAGAAGAAAACGATCAAGTTTATTTCGGAAAATATCGTAAATAGCCAGTGCGGGAAGAGCAATTGACAGTCCGATTTCCGTTGTGAACAGGGCGGTCGCGATTCCTTCGGCCAGTTTTTGCGGACTCGGAGCGGCACCTCCGGACGCGATGACCTGAAATGAGTCGATCATTCCGACAACGGTACCGAAAAGACCAACCATCGGAGCCAGATTCCCGATTAGCGCCAGGTAATTGATCCGATGCTGAAGACGCATTGATTCCTCTTCCTTGACGTCCTGCATTGCCTGTTCCGCCTTTTCGTAACCGGTGTTCATTCGGGCCAAACCCGCCGCCAGTACTTTGCCAAGCAGTGACTCGTCTTCCTTGGCCGCAACGTATGCCTCCTGAAATTTCTGTTCGTCCAGCAGACGGCCGAAATCCTTGACCAGATCTTCCGGAACAAGAACGGAACGACGGATCGAAATAATATTCATTGTAACCAGCGCGACCATCGCCAGTGAAAGACAGATGAATACCGGAGTAAAGAAGTATCCGAGCGACCGGATCATCCAAACGAGATAATTATCGCCCCGGCCGTCGTTTTCCGAACTGGTGTTTTGTGCGGGCGCGGGTACGCCGGAGGCAGGATCGTTTTCCGAGGCAGCCGCGGGCGCTGGATCGGCCGCGGCGGCAGGGGCTGGATCGGCGGCAGGGGCTGGTTTAGCCGCGGGATTGGCTGCGGGGGCCTTGGCCGCGGGCGCGGGATCAGCGAAAAGATCGTCCCCTTGCGCGAAAGACGGAATCGGCGCCGGGATCAAAAAGATCAGGCCAACTAAAAAAGCGGTGACCGCCGGAAGACTTCTTGTCATGACCGGATGCCGATGAAAATTTTTATCAAACGATTTGATCTGATTCGTATTCATTCCTGATGCCTTGTCTGTCAATTATTATTTGATCTCGTTTATTATTTGATCTCGTTCAGACGGTTTGCTGTTTATGCTTTGGCTCCGCTTGTCTGATTTTCTTTTTTGATTCTCGAAAACGACGGAAAAAACCTCTTTTCCGAGAATAAAAGGAAAATGTCAATGATGATCTTTCGGATCGATTTCATAACGGTTCAGAAGCGTTTGTTCCGCTTCCCGGGCCCGATCGTCGTGTCCAAGGCGATGCCAAAGATCCGAAAGATGACGGAGCGCTTCAATATGTTCTTCCTGTTCTCCTGAATAAAGAAGATCAACATGAAGAAAAGCGTGAACCGCTTCGCCGGGATTGTCGGCCGCCTCAAGGATCCTGCCTGTTCCGTTATAAATTTGCGCGCGGATCTTCGACGGTAAATGATCCGTTGTCCGTGTCAGCTGTCGGTAGCCGTTGATTCCTTCGGTGAATTTCTTTTGCGCGGCCAACGCGTCAAAATAAGTCATTTGCGCCCGGACAAGCAATATATCAATTATCGGGTCCGGCTTCCGTTTGTCAATATTAATTTCATCAACAGAATTAAATTTATTGCCGTTTTTACCGGTCGGTTTCGTTTTATTGCCGGAAATCGGGAGCGGATCTGTTTTGTTGTCCGATACAGAAGATGTTTTTATTTTATTGTCCGGCAAAAAATACCTGATTCC
This sequence comes from uncultured Planctomycetaceae bacterium, assembly GCA_964652875.1. GTDB lineage: Bacteria > Planctomycetota > Planctomycetia > Pirellulales > Thermoguttaceae > JAUNBG01. Next base: position 16,994 of record CAZZEF010000052.1, on the reverse strand, counting down.
CTGAGCGGCGGTTGGGGCTAAAATGCGTTCCGCCTCATTCGGACGTCCGAGCTGAATTAAAATTCGCCCTTTTTCCAGAAGTGCGGCGGTTTGGGTTTCCCGCCAGGGGGCTTCCGACACGAGATCGAACATTTGCAGCGCTTTCGTCAGGTTTTCCGTGCCTTGAAAAAGTTTACCGGCCAGTTCGAGACAGTAATAATAATGACTGCTTTTCGAATGATCGGCAAGAAACCGGACAAGCGAGTCCGCTCTTTTTTCCTTTTCCTGCCGGGTAAACCGCGAAGTGTTCAAAAGCGCTTCTTCTCCCGCGCAAGCAAGTTCAAGGAAATCGATCTCTTCTCTGATTGCGGGAGAAAATACGGTTCGATTCGGAATTTCCGACAGTTTTTTAACGGCTTCCTGATAATCGGAAGTCCGAAAAAGGAGTCGGGCGGTCGTCAGTTCCAACGGCTCTTGATCATAAAGGATCCAAAGAACTTTTTCCGTCGGAACAGTAATTTTTTCTTGCCCGGTATTAATGACGATTTGTGTTTTTCCCGTCGAAATGATTTTTCCGTAAAACGCCTGTTCGGTATTCTGCGTCCTTGGTTTTTGATCGGCGTCGGTTATAACGATCCGGTTTTGAACCAATAAAGAGTCTTCCGCTCGTCCGGAAGAACAAGCCGATCCGCCGATTGTCAGAAAAACCGCTGTCAAAACAACGAACAGCAAACGTTTCATGTATACCGATTCCATTATAAATTTTTCGTTACAACGTCAAAAAAACAGCCGATTCACGCAGTCAATCGGCGGAGATGACGGAAAATTTAAAATAAAAGCAGTATAATTATTTATATTGCCTTCATTTATACTGCCGACATCATAAAAATTTCGCGATTTCCGCCGGTTGACTTGGTGAACCGGCAGTTCTTCTGACATGGGAACTGAAAAAAATGAAATCGGCGAATCATTATCTCCGGACGGGAATTCCTTTTTCGGCGAGATAATCTTTCATCTGCGCGATTGAAAATGTTCCGAAGTGCGCAATGGAGGCGACCAAAACGGCGTCGGCGTGCGCGTCGGCAATCGCTTCATAAAGATGCTCAAGTTTCCCGGCACCTCCGGAGGCGATTACGGGAATTTTAACGGCGTCGGCAATGGCGCGCGTCATTGGAATGTCGTAACCGGTTTGCTTTCCGTCGGTGTCCATACTGGTCGGAAGAATGGCCCCAACTCCCCGTTTTTCAACTTCTTTGGCCCATTCAACAGCGTCGAGGGCCGCCCCTTCTGTTCCGCCGCGAACGACCACTTCGAACCCGCTCGGAAGTGAGGTCGATTGACGGGTATCAATCGCAACGGTGATCTTGTCCGAACCAAACTTTTTAACCGCTTCGTCAAGAAGATCCGGATTGCGGACCGCCGCGCTGTTGATCGAAAGTTTGGAAACTCCAATATCAAGCATTCGGCTGATGTCGTCGATCGACCGGATCCCGCCTCCGACCGTTAAAGGAATCGAAATATTAGCGACCGTTCTTTTAACCGCATTGATCAGCGTTTGACGGTTCTCAACCGTTGCGGTTATGTCGAGAAAAACAAGTTCATCCGCTCCCGCATCAGAATAAACTTTGGCGTTTTCAGCAGGGTCACCCACTTCTTTAAGATTGACAAAATTTACCCCTTTTACCAATCGGCCGTCTTTAACATCAAGACAAGGAATGATTCTTCGATAATCCATAACAGGCTCCAAACATGACAGTAACAGAATTTTGACAGGCGGTTTTGCCGAATCGTTTTTCGTCACAAAGACAGAAACGGCGGAAACAGCCGACGAACAATTAAGGAGCGTTCCGAATGGATCGAAAACGTGTTCTTATCGTCCGCGTAAAAAAACAATTTTATCAGTATATTATACGGCAGCCCGGAGAAAGAGAAAATAAGGGAAAAAGTTTTTTTGGAAAGAATTTAACCGATTCTTCTCTTTTTTTTGATATGATTGGCCTGTTTAAATGACACAAAAATCATAAAGCAGATATTCACTTTCTCTTTTGACGGGTCGGGAGAAGAGGCTGGAGACGATTGTATTGTCTCCGAACGAAACTCGGTGTTTTTCCCGATCCGGGATCGTCCGTTGATTTTTGGTCGGTCTTTAGTCCGCGGTCAAGTCAGAATTTTCCGATTCCGGCGGTAATTCCTGAAATTGCGGATAGCGTTCGAAGAAATCCATTTCGGAAAGAATCGGAATATTCAGTTTTTGCGCGGTCTGTGTTTTTTTACCGTTTTCTTCTCCGGCGCCTGAAAGGAGAAACGCTGTTTTTGACGAGACGGACGAAGCGAATTTTCCGCCGTTTTTAATGATCAGTTCCTTTATTTCGTCCCGTTTATACCGTTCGAGTGTTCCGGTTACGCAGATCGACATTCCGCTGAAAACCCCCTCTTGGTCCGACACCGTCTTTTCCGTTTCCGCCTGTTCTGTTGTCAG
>CAZZEF010000052.1:0-14526 GCA_964652875.1 uncultured Planctomycetaceae bacterium | reverse complement strand
CGAATGAAAATAATCATAAACGGACTTGGCTAAAATTTCTCCGATCGTCGGTATAGCCGCAAGATCTTCTTCCGCGGCTTCGGCCAGACGACTGAACGAAAGGTATTTATTCATGAGCAGACGGGACGTTTCCTCCCCGATCCCTTTAATCGAGAGCGCGTTCAGGAGTCGGGCGGGTCCCCGATTTTTACTGGCCGCAATCGCGTCGATCAGTTTTTGCGCTGATTTGTCCTTTTTGCGCTCCAGTTGAATAATGTCCTCTTTGGTCAGACGGTAAAGATCGGCGAACGACGAGACCAGCGGTTTGGTATCGAACAGGCGGTCTCGCCGGGGCGCGGTGAGCTGCTCGACCATTGACGGTCCCAGGGTATCAATATCCATTGCGTTTCTTGAGGCAAAATATTCAAGTTTTTCCCGAAATCGGGCGATGCAGTCGGGATTCGGACAGCGAATAAAAACGCCGCCATCGTCTTTTTTAAGAGGGGTTTCGCAGGTCGGACAGCAGTCGGGAAATTTGAATTCGGGCAGATCGCCCTTTCGTAAATGTTTTTCGACCCGAACGACATGCGGAATGATCTTGCCCGCCTTTTCGACAATAACCGTATCGCCGATGCGGACATCCTTGCGCGCTATTTCTTCGGCGTTATGAAGACTGGCCCTTGAAACAACGGTTCCCGCAATATCGACCGGATCAAGTTCCGCTACCGGGGTAACTGTTCCGGTTTTACCGATCTGAAGACGTATGTCCCTGACTTTGGTCGGAGCCTCATATTTTTCAAATTTATAAGCGATTAGCCAATGGGGAAATTTCGGCGTTCCGCCAATGATCTCCCGGAGCGCGAAATCGTTGACCTTGATCACAATACCGTCGATTTCGAAATCAAGTTCATGAAGATTCGGAATGATCTGACGGCAGTATTCGACCGCGTCGATAAATCGGGCAACCTTTTTGATATGCGGAGATGTTTTGAACCCAAGATCTTCGAGCTGGTGCATGAAATCGAAATGATTGGACGCGGATTGCTCTTTCAGCGAGCCGGTACTGTGCGCGAAAAAACGGAGACGCCGGTCCCTGATCTGTTCGATATCGGTGTTTTTGATCGTTCCGGCGGTTACGTTCCGCGTATTGGCAAAGGTCTTTTCACCCCGTTGCGCCCGATCCAAATTGATACGGACCAGTTCGGAGTTCTCCATATAAATTTCGCCGCGGACCTCCATATAATCCAGGGGCGAATCAAACTTTTTCGGTACGTCCTCAATCAGACGGACCGCTTCGGTAATCTCGTCGCCGTAAATTCCGTTGCCTCGCGTCAGAGCCTGTTTGAATTCCCCTTTTTCATAGATCAGCGAAGCGGCGATTCCGTCGATTTTGAGTTCGCAGACCCATTCGATCGGCGTTTCAACGGGGATCTTTTTTCTGATAATGCGGTCATACCAAGAGAAGAGTTCGGCTTCGCTGTAAACGTTGTCGATCGAAAGCATTTTTTCCCGATGCAGAATATGTTTTCCATCGGGCGTGACATTATCGCCCAGTCGGCGTGTCGGACTGTCCGGCAGAAGAAGATCCGGATGGGCGTCTTCAAGAGCGCGAAGTTCGGCCACTAAATGGTCGTATTCATGATCCGGAATTTCGGAGGTCTGTTCCTCATAATATTTGCGGTTATAATAACGGATCTTTTCGGTCAGTTCGGCAATGCGCGCGACAATCGATTCCATTTTTTCTTTTGATCTCAATAAAAAGTTTGCGTATTTTGTTTCGGACCGGATATTCCGGCGGAGATCCCGCGACGGTACCGGATCGGAATTATCGCCGCGCGGTCAAGATCATTTCCGGGAACGAACGGTCGGGAGATCCACTCCCCCTTGATATTCCGCTTTCAATATAAATTTTTCGTTTCAACATCAAAAGAACCGCCGATTCACTAAGTCAATCGGCGGAAAGTACGGAAAATTCAAATTTCGTTCTTTTATACCGATCCCATTATCGCTTTTCCGTTCTAACGTTAAAAGAACCGCCGATTCATGAGTCAATCGGCGGAAAGTGCGGAAAATTTAAATGAGAGCAGTATAAAATGATCTGTTGATTTCAGTTCGGGACTGAAAGATCGTTTTCTCAATCGCGCCGGGAAAGGAACAGGCGCAGAATATAGAAGAACAGGATCATAACAGAAGCGAAAAGTTCCGTTGCGGCCAGAACGTAACCTTCCGGCGGGCAATGATGAAGAACGTTTGACGTGTCATAAAGAATATAGCAGCAGGCCAGCGCGATCATTGCGTAAGTGAAAACGGTACCGAGCGCGAAGCCGAAAATAAGACTCAAGACGATCAGACCAATTGCCGCCAGGGTCGCGAACACAATGAACGGCCGCAAAAAGGAAAAATCTTTACGCGTAACGAATACCGACGCGGTCAGTAAAGCGAACAGCAGCGCCGTAACGCCCGCCGCCTGTCCGACAATCGCCGATCCGTTGGGAACCAGAACAATCGCGTAAGTCAAAATAGGAATAAACAGTAATACATACATCAGAACGTAAAAGGAGAGCGCAACATAATGACCTGCAATTGTCTTGGATTTGGCAACGATCAGATTTCCGATAAATGGACCGCCAAAACAAAGCGCCAGAAGAAAGATCCCGACCGCCTGCTGATTTAATTTAAGAAACTCAACCAGTTCCGCTTGGAATACGGACATGATTACGCTTTCGATCGCGACAAAAGCCAAAACTGCCCCGGCCAGATGCAGGTATGTTTTGATCAGAAAAGCGGATCGGACAGCAACACTTGATTCCGAGACTGGAAGAGGCATGTCATAACTGTTCATTTCGGCATTGTAATTATTGTAATCCGCCATTGATTTTGTCCTCCTTAATAATGTTTGAGAAAAGACAGCGGCCCTTCCGCCGTCGAGACAATGTTATTATATATAAAAAATTTTTGTTTTTCCAGTCCTGTTTTTAATTTTTAGTCGAAAATCGAGTAACTTTTCTTTGAATTATCTGTTTTTATTCTGCTCTTATTTAAAATTTCTGTCATTTCCGCCGATTGACTTGGTGAATCGGCGGAAATCATGGAAAATAAAAGCTGTATAAAAGTTTCAACAATCCGGAAATGCGGCTCTAAATGTTTTTTGTGTTGTCTTGACCGCGGTCAAACCAATAGTTATAATGAAATTGCCGATTCAATAATTCGCATCCTGCGGCTTGTTGCTCGTCCGTGAACACCTTTCTGTTGCTGCCTGATCTTGAAAATTCAAACATTAACACAAGGGGGTTCTGTTTTTTATGTCCGTTCTCCTGTTTTAATAAAATTATGAGAGCGCGGGAACTTTTTATACTGTCTGCCATTTCAAATTTTCGTTGTTTCGCCGATTGATTTCATGAGTTGGTGATCTTTTGGGGTTGAAACGGTAAATTCATCATGAAGTCGGTATAAATATCGAAACGCTGACCAAGACAGTTCGGAGATTCGTCTTTTGGAAAAAATAACCAATTCTTCCTTTTATACTGCCGGCATTTGAAATTTTCCGTCCTCTCTCCCGATAGCCGGATCGTAAATTGGGGGATTTTTCGGTTTTGTTCCGGATAATTCATAAAGGAATCGGTATAATAACAGAATTGAGCTTGATTTAATTGAAAGGTTAACAATGAAAAAATTTGTGTTATCGTGTCTGCTGACAGCTTTGATCTTTTGTTGGTTCGGCCCAAGGATGTTTGCCGGCGAGTTCACCGAAGCTGTTCAAAAGGACTGGATTCGTCAGGAGAAAACGGCCGGTCGATCTCCCGAATCGCCGAAAGCGCTGATTGATTTGCGTGTCCGGGCTTCCGAACTGCTCGAATGTCTGCAGGACGAGAACTTCATTCAAAAAGAAAACGCCGCCCGGCTGAAAGCCAAAATCGACCGAATCGATGAAAAAAAAGTTGCCGAACTTTCCGGAAGCGAGATCCAAAAGATCTATTTCGATCTCCGTTGGGAGATCCGAAACGCCGCGTTCGAAAATCCGCTGATCAAAGATATTCCGATCATGTTCCTTAAAGAAGACCGGTATATCTGGCAGCTTATTCATGAATACCTCTCTTATTATTATCAGTTCACCAACACAAGCGGCGGTGAATTTCTGACGCTGAAAAATCCGGGAAGATCCTTCGAAACGGAATCGGTCACCCAAGGAAAATTCCCGCGCGGAGTCTTCTCAACGCCGAGTCTTTCTTACGATGCGCAAACGCTCTATTTCGCGTTCGCCGATTTCTCCAAAGTCGTTCCCGAAAATGCTCCTAAACAGACACTGCAGGCGATTATCGATCGCGGTTACGATCATCATGTCAAAGAATATCTTCAGACCAAAGAAGGTAAATATCATCTCTTCAAAATGGATCTGACGTCGGGTAAAACAGAGCAGTTGACCGACGGTCCTTATGACGATTTCGATCCTGTTCTGCTCCCGGACGGCGATCTCATTTTCGTCTCAACCCGGCGCGGTGGATTCGCCCGATGCACTGCCAATTATGAACCGGTTCTGACCGCAACCCTGCATAAACGCCTCAAAAACGGTAAGATCCAATGCCTCTCCTGGCATGAAACCGGCGAATGGAATCCGACCGTTCTCAAAGACGGACGAATTCTTTATTCCCGTTGGGATTATGTTGATCGGGAAGCCGCCCGCTTTATGAACCTTTGGATCACCAACCCGGACGGAACCGGTGCGCAGGCCCTTTTCGGTAATTACACCGAAAAGGTCGTCGCGGCGCTTCAGGCCAAAGAAATTCCCGACTCCAATAAGATCATGTTTCTCGGATCCGGTCATCATATCGCCGTTGGCGGAACACTGGCGATTCTTGATCCGACCCGGGTCAAATACGATCCGAAAACTGCCGAAGACACGCTCGACTGCCTTGAACGGATCTCTCCTGATATTCCTTTCCCGGAAACTCTTGTGCCCGGATCCAACGGAAAACTGGCTTATGTCTCCGACCATTATTATTATGGTCCTTATCCGCTGTCGGAAGATTTTTATCTCGTCTCTTACAGTCATGACCCGAACGGCGGTTATCTGGCCAAGAACAGTTACGGCTATAAAGGAACCTGCGGTGAATCCTTTTCCGCGGGTAAATTGGGTCTCTATTACCGAGACCGATTCGGGAATCTTGAACTGATTTACGAAGATCCTGCCGTTAGCTGCCGATATCCAATGCAGCGCAAACCGCGGCCGGTCCCGGGTAAAATCGCTTCCAAACTGCCGCAAAAAGAATCGGAGACCGGAACGTTCGTCTTGTCGAATGTTTATGAATCGCTGGTGCCGTTTCCCGTTGATCGTCCGATTAAGGAACTGCGCGTCTTTCAGATCCTGCCGAAATTCCCGGAATACGTCAGTAATACACCGCCGCTCGGACATACCCGCGCCGCCAACGCCCGGATCTGTTTGGGAACGGTTCCCGTCGAAAAAGACGGTTCGGCGCATTTCAAGGTCCCGGCCCGAAAACCCCTCTATTTTCAGGCAATCGACGCTGACGGGAAAGCCGTTCGCACTATGATGAGTGAAGTCTATCTTCAGCCGGGTGAAAATCGCGGCTGTATCGGTTGTCATGAGCAGATCCAAACGACCGCAAAAAATGTGCCCGCCAAAAGCATTGCGCTCAATCGACGCGCGTCCGAATTAAAGCCGGGCCCAAAAGGATCAAATCCAATGTCGTATCCGATCCTGATCCAGCCGATCCTGAATCGCGCCTGTGTCTCCTGTCATGACGGCTCAAAAAACGCGTCGAAACCGGACCTTCGAAATACGCCGGACGGATCGTTCTCCGTCTCTTATAATCAGTTGCGCCCGTATTTGAAATGGCATCATTGGGGCGGCGGAACAATCGATCGGGTTTCGTCCTTCCCCGGACGCGCCGGCTGCGACATGTCTCCCCTGACGAAAATTATCGATGATAAAAATCATGAAGGCAAGATCAAATTGAGTAACGAAGATCGAAAAACTCTCTATTTCTGGATGGACGCAAATGTTCCATTTTATGGAACTGGAGACGTTGAACTTCAAAAACGTCAACTTACTGGAGAAACCATTCCCCCTTCGGAAATTCAATAGCGGCAACAGAAGACCGTTTTATCCCCGCAGGCGCTGCCGCGCTGAAAATATGTTTCCGCTGCCGCTGCTTGCTCTTGTTCGCGCTTTGCGGGAGAATGTTTTTGATCTCGCATAGACGCGGAAAGGGGCGGACGACAAGTCAAAGCCGGTTCAGATCCCTTTTTTAAAACAGACTGTTGGTTGGTCAACGTCCTCTGTTTTATTCGCTTCTCTCTGCGCCCCGGGCCTCTGCGAGAGGAGTTTTTTCCCGGTAACGCAAGAGGATATCCCGGTTAGCCAATTGCAGAAAAGTTATGCGCAACTTCTCTGCAAAACGGAAAAAAGATTTCTTGTTTGTGTTCCGCCCAAAGGAATTTTATTTCTTGCAAGGGTTGGGAAGTGACCGTAATTAGGGCTGTTCCCGTATAATCATCGACGAAAATTAGGGAAATCCCTAATTTTGCTCATTTCACTCGCGCCGTTACGGGCTCGATTTTTGATAAGTCATTTGAACAATAAATAATATATTAGGAATCGTTTCATAACCCCTTTTTCGATTTTTTGACCTTGTATTTTGTAAGCTCGAAAACGCTAAAAACAAGTTATGAAACTGCTTCTGGATCATGTTATAAGCTTGACAAATTAAGTCTGTCGAACCGTCAGAATAAGTGATTAATAAGAAAAATCATAAATATTTTGACTGTTATTGAAAAAAGTTTTTTTCGATCAAAATGACAGGTCCGACCGCTGTTTTCTTTTTGGGATCAAGGGAGATATTATGAGTTATAAATTATTACCGCTGATTTTGTTTTTGATCGTTCCTTTTTTTAGATCGGAAGGAGCCGAACCGAACCGCGTTTCCGTTGTGCCCGAAATAACGGACGAGGCGCTTGTCAATCCGGGAATGGGCTTTGTCTGCTTTTACTATTCCAATCGACTTTGGGCTTACGGGTCGCAAAATGATCCGGGCGATACGATGGACTGGTTTCCCGGCGTGTCAACGATCTATTTTCGACTCCCTTGGTCTTATCTTGAACCGGAAGAAGGAAAGTACCGTTGGGATATAATCGACAGTTACGCGCAGCCTTGGATTGCCAAAGGCAAAAAAATCGCTTTCCGCGTAACGACCTGCGAAAATCGGTTCCGATACGCGACTCCCGAATGGGTCTTTAAGGCTGGCGCCAAAAGTACGGAATACACCTTCGCGACTTATATGGCCAAAAAAAGCGCCGAACCCCTTTTGGAACCGGTTTATACCGATCCGATCTATCTTGAGAAACTTGATCATTTTCTTGACGCAATGGGCAAACGTTACAATGGCAATCCGAACGTTGCTTTTATTGATGTCGGTACTTTCGGACTTTGGGGGGAAGGTCATACCGGAGGAACATCCAAACTGAAACAGGATCAGACCGACAACGTTGTAAAAATTCATGTCGATCTTCATAAGAAACACTTTCCCGACACGCTTCTTTGTATTAGCGATGATGTTGCGGGCGCGTCCCGGCCCGGCACAGATTTTCCATCGCTCAATTACGCGCTTTCGCAAGGAGTGACCCTGCGCGATGACAGTATTCTTGTCCTGGCGGCCCCGAAAATGTGGTTTCATGACAAACTTGCTCAAAAATTCAGTAAGACACTTCCGGTCATTATCGAACATGAACATTACGGACTGTCCAAAAACCGCGGCGCCTGGGATCAGGATCTCCTTGTTCAATCGGTCGAAGATTACCGAGCAAGCTATATGTCCATTCACTGGTGGCCGAAAGAATACCTGAAAGAAAATAAGGAAGCGGTCGATCGAATCAATAAACGGCTCGGCTATCGAATCGAACTGCGAAGTATCAATTATCCGAAACAGGTTGAAGTTGGAAAGGAATTTTCGATCAAAACCGCTTGGGCAAACGTTGGCGTTGCTCCCTGTTACGCGGGCGCCTTTCCGGCCTTCTGTCTAAAAGACGAAAAAGGAAATGTCGTCTGGTCCGTGACTGACGAATCATTCAACGTCAAGGATCTGCCGACCGCGGCGCCGGGTAAAGCTCCTGTTGCCGATCATGAAACGAAATGCCATTTCGGTATTGTAACACCGATTCCCGAAATCAACGACGGAGTTCTCGTTTATGTTCAGCAAAACGGAATGACTCATCTTAAAGGAAATGTTCCGACACTCAAGCCGGGACAATATCGTCTTTATGTCTCACTTGGTAAACGGGATGGATCTCCTGAAATAGCCATGCCGCTGAAAAATCGGGAAAACGACCGGCGCTGCTGCGTTGGAACCATTCGCGTTATTGAATAAAGTCGGACGTTTGTAGGTAAAAAAGAAGCGCCGTAAAATACATCAAAAGAAACGAAAAAAGAAGAAAGTAATATCGATATGCGCAATTCAAGTCGGTTGGAAATTTATTTTCCGCGCGGCAACGGATTGCGTCTGTATTCTGTCTTGCGGCAAGCGGTTATAATTCTTTCAGTTTGAGAACGGCCTCTCTTGCGCGGGCTAAAAAAGTTTCTTTATGTTCTTTTTGTTCGATCCAGATCGGAGGGCCGAAAACTACCCGGGAAAGCATTGGGACAGGCAGAATCATTCCGCGCGGCAGAATTCGGTTCATATTATCCAGATAGACGGGAATCAGCTCCAGTTCCGGCTTTTTTTTCGCCAGATAATACATGCCGCTTTTGAATTCGTGAACCTGATTATCGCTGCTGCGTCCCCCTTCAGGAAAGATGATGATCGAATGTTCGTCGCCCATAACCTCAAGCATTTTATAGATCGGGTTATTTCGCTTGGTAACGTGTTTACGATCGATAAGAATGGCTTTGAAAACCTTTTTGGCAAGGAATCGGCGGATCGGTCCTCCCTCCCAATAATCTTCCGCGGCAACCATTCGGGTTCGCTCACGAACTTTTTCCGGCAGTGCCGCCCATATGACAATCGCGTCCAGATGACTTGTATGATTGGCAAAATAGACCCGTTGACATCCCTCCGGGATCGAATCGACCCAACGGACGGATGCCCCGCTCAGAAATTTCGCCAGAAAAATCATAAAATTTTTGACCAGATAAACGATCATCTCGTCTCTTGTCCAAATTCGCTAAAATTAACCGAGCAGGATTGACCTGTCCGGTCTTGATTTTAATTTGATACGGAGCTGTGATCTGAATTCGAGTTGAACCCGTTTCAAATTCGGATCAGATCATTCAGCGCCTGACGCGATCATAGAAATCAGGAGACGATAACGCCTTTGGATTTCAGGAAGAAGATCACTTCGTCAGCTTGCTCTTCCGCGGTTGCGCTGTCGGACTCAAGAACAAGATCCGGTTCAACCGGCGGTTCATAAGGATCGTCAATTCCGGTGAACCCTTTCAGTTCGCCGGCGCGGGCCTTTTTATAAAGACCTTTTGGATCCCGTTGTTCGCAAACGGACAGCGGAGTAGCGACATAAACTTCATAAAAATCATTGGAGGACATTGAGTTTCGAACTCGGTCACGATCCGCACGGTAAGGGCTGATGAAAGCGGTCAAGGCGATCGTTCCGGATTCGGCGAACAGTTTGGCGACCGCACCGATCCGCCGAATATTTTCTTCCCGATCCTGGGCGGAAAAACCGAGTCCGAATCGTTTGGCGAATTCTTCGGAATGATCTTGGGCCAGTTTTGCCGGCGGAGCATTCAAAGAATGTCGGACATTATCGCCGTCAAGAACAAAACTTTTTTTGCCGAGCAGGTGCAGTTTGTGATCGACCAGATTGGCGATGGTACTTTTTCCGCTCGCGCTCAATCCTGTGAACCAAACAACACAACCTCTGTTACCGTTGATTTTTTCTTTTTCCCAACGAGGGACCGCTTGCTGATGCCAATGGAGTTCAACATTTCGGGCGTCCGACATAGCATATTCTCCTAAATAATTATATTGACTTTGTGTTCTTTTCGTCAGAACTGTCTGTTGAAAAAACACAAACCTGAACTGAATGAAACTTATTGTTACCGGAATCATAAAACCGGTAAAACTTAAATTTTAATATTAAATAAAAACAATTAATATTAAAATATAATTTTTAAAATGATTAAGGATCAGGAGGTCAATCCCCGTCATTTTTCTGTTAAATACGACATTTCAAAGAAATTCAAACATAGAGTTTATTGGCAAATAAACTTTATATGTTTATATAAACATGGTTTTCAAAACAATAATGATAATTGTTTATCAATGGGGTTTGATAAAAGGAGTCAAATCAAAGTTGGCGGCTTATCAAATCTCAAAGAGCCTTATTGCTTTTTTGGGCCAATAATCGTTCCTGCGCGGCACTCAGTCGGGAATATTCGGGCAAAATCGACCAAACATCATCCGTTTTTCCCTGCGCAGCTCGAAAACAGGCAGCTTTTAAGACGCCGATAGCAGTCGGATGCCAAAATTCGGGCGAGACAAAAAATTTACGAACAGAAGGATCAATTTTATCTTGCCATTTTGTCAAAACAGGACTGCAAAACATCAGACCGCGCGTTTCGGCTTCTTTTATCTTCTGATAAATTAGCTTGGAATTGATATCATTTTCGTTTTCGGTATTCTTTTCGTATTCTGCCGTTTTTGAATCATGATTATTATTTTCGATTTCTAACCATTTTTTGATCGGCATAACCGTATATTGAGGATCAATGGAAAACGGAGATTTTTGCGGATCGGCAGGAAGAAAAAAGCGCTGGACGGCTACTTCTCCGCGTTGGGCGTCCACCGCGCAGGAAAGAATACGGTCATCGGAATCGCGAGGAATATTCCAACTCATTGATTCCAAAGTGTTTATGCCGATTATTTTTGTTTTTAGCGCCCAAGCCAGAATTTTGGCGGTTGTTACCCCGACCCGTAATCCGGTGAAAGATCCCGGTCCGGTTCCAACGGCAATGTATTCAAGATCGGCAATATCCCAACCGGAACTTGCCAAAATTTTGTTTATTGAGGGAGCGAGTGACTGCGCACTGCGTTGGCCTTCCGTCAGAGGCAAGAGGTCAAAACAAAAGGAGGGCCAATTAAATTTATTTTGTTCGGGTGTTTCCGCTGGATCGGTTTTCCAATCGGCGGCGGCAAGCGATCCGCTAATATCTGTCGTTTCAATTGCCAAAATTTTCAAAAAACACCTCTTTTCAAAAAATCAGTTAAAACAAAACTGACTGTTGCAAAAAACAATAGTGATACTGATATCAAATAATATCGTAAACTTAACTATTTCATTTTTTATCATTGTACAACATATTTCATTAAAGAACAGGGGGACGATATTTGCATTTTAATAAATAAAAGTATTTTTATGAGAATTATTAGTTTTTATAATCAAAAGCATTGAAATATTAGAAAAGAGTTATAAATATAAATAATGCATGAAAAAACGACGATTGTTTAAAATCGTCGTTTAATTTCGGTACATAAACAAACTGCTTAAAACAGTTTTAATCGCGGAGGTCTATTCAATAAATAAACTTAGACAATCCGCGAAAGAAAAAAACTATTTAGCGGCTTTTTTGGCGCACTTGCAAGCGGCCTTCTTGCAGGCGGCAGCCTTTTTGGGGGCGGCGGCTTTAGGGGCGGCGGCCTTCTTGGGAGCAGCAGCCTTTTTGGGAGCAGCAGCTTTCTTGGGGGCGGCGGCTTTTTTGGGGGCGGCAGCTTTTTTGGGGGCGGCGGCTTTAGGGGCGGCGGCCTTTTTGGGAGCGGCGGCTTTAGGGGCGGCGGCCTTTTTGGGAGCAGCGGCTTTAGGGGCGGCAGCCTTTTTGGGGGCGGCGGCTTTCTTGGGGGCGGCAGCTTTCTTGGGGGCGGCAGCTTTCGGTGCAGCAGCTTTCTTCGTAGCCATGAATAAATCTCCTAAATTTGGTTTTGGCTGTTTTTACTTTCGGTTTGGTCTGCTCTTGAAATCAATTTATCCGAAACATCGTAACGGAACTTTGATGGATGACTTTAAGATCGAAAAAACCAAAGTAAAAACTGTTGGTTATTTTGGGAAAATCGGTTTACCGAGACTGACTGTCTTTTACAAAAAGAAAACAAATTCCGTTTCGATTAAACGAAAGAACTTCCTGTTCTCTTGTGATTGCAACCATTTTTCCCATTCGGCTTCTCATATGCATACGTTTTCACAACACGTGAAACTTTCCGTTCACATTACTATTTGCTATAAAAGGCAAATAGGAGAAGCTCTTTCAAATTTGTAATAAACATAAAAGTACATTTTTTTTAAATTCGCTCAAGATGAATAATTCAAATTTCATCCTTTTTTTTTAAAATATTTTCTTTTTTTTGACTTTTTATCTCTTTCCTCTCTCCATAAAACAAAAAAATAACGCAAGAGCCTTCTGTTTCGTTGAAATTATTATTTGAAGAATGTTTCAAATAGTTAGTTCCCTTTTTGTTTTTTTCTCTTTTGATGCGGGAAGATCAACTGATTTTCAATGTTCCCGATGCAAAATGGGAAAAGTAAAAATCATATTAAGAAGACTGACATTTTTTGATCAGGATTAACTTTGGACGTTTATAAAATTTCCTTTGCGGCGAATCATTAACCGCGTCAATTTCTTCCTGCTGCCGAGAACCTCATTTTGTTTTTTCACTTTTGTGACGTGACAGTTTTTCAAGATCAAAAGGAGCGGTTAATACTGTTGATCAAAAAAAGTCGAAATGACATCAGGTGATCTCTTTGGGGAGGAGAGTCCGCTTTCTTGTCCGGCGGTTCATCGCCCGCGACTGTTCAATAAATGATTTTAGAGTCAACGCGTCGGTAAAACGTGAATTCTGTATAAGGGCTGGTATAAAAGCGGAAAGGACAATTATGCCCCTTGTAAAAAAGGTCCTTCCGTATAAAATATAATGAAAGGATAAAAATATCTTTTTCACCGGATTGGCCGCAGGACAAAAGCCGTTCGGTTTACAGGTCGAAATGGAGTTTTTGACTGACCTCATTTTATATTTTCCGTGATTTCGCCGATTAACTTTGTGATTCAGTTGTTTTTTGACATTGGAACGGAAAATTTTTAATGGAACCGGTATATCTCCCGTTATTTTTCTGATTTCGCTATTGAAATTACCCGTTGGTATTCGGTTTGGTGACCGAAACAGATTTTTGGGTGACCGAAACAGATTTAGGAGAGTCAATGACCGGTTAAACGGTCGGCGGATGTTTCAGGGCGAAAACAGCGGCGGCGAAAATTTCCTTTATTATAATAAACAACCCCTCAGGCAACGATAACATGCAGGAATTAACCGAAGATCTGACTAGCAAATTGCGCGATTTACTCGGATATTTAAACTTTTCTTCCGGAAATCATGATCCCGGATTTTTTAAAACCTGGAACGATCTGTTTTGTCTTTTGGAGGACAGCGAACCGCAAAGCCAAGGCAAACGGCATGGCAAAACGGCCGTCTGGTCCGATCTGCACAAGATCCTTGACGAAGAGTTGGCTCGTCTGACGGAAACGCCCGTTTTTCGTGATTCCCGTCAGGCCAAAGGGGCGCTTGATTTCGTTTATAATAAATTGCTTCCCGGCTATTTGAAATTTCATGCCGACACACTTTATAAAAAAACGCCCGAATTGATCTTCAATTCGTTTTTTCTGGCGCGCTGTTTTGAACAGACTCTTGCGCTCGGACGCGGATCGTTTGGCGACGAACTTGTTCCGACGGTTATTCGTCAGTTGAATGATTTCATTGGTTATCGTCCGATTCCCGTTCTTGAAGGAGAGGAAAAACATGAGCCGGATCCGCATGAATGGATTGCTCCTCTTTCTCTTTATCGAAAAGACGCGGGAATCGCCTCGGGCCGTTACGCGAAACTGATCCGGCAGACGCTTGATATTCTTCGTCAGACCGATCCGGATCTTTTGCGCGAAGCCTGGTTCGATCCGGACAAGCTTGAAGAACTGGTCATGGATCCCCGGAATTATGATTTCGATCATCCGGTGAATCGGCGTCCGAATTACAGCTTTGGAACTTGGGATCCGCATTGCATTGATCAGGACGGATATTACCGTCGCTTTGTCATTCATCAGGTGACGGTTGACGGAATCCTTCAACGAGCGGAGAATTCGCGGCCGGAAGAGTTCAGTGATTACGTTACGCAGGAAATGCTTCTTTATGAAGCGGCGGCCGTTCTGGCCGGAACAATGCTGATGGGTTCCGGCGTGACCGGCGATCATGTTCAGGCGCACGATTCGACCGTTTCGCTTTCGACGCTCATGCCGATCATCGCGAATTACCGGGACAATTTTTACAAGCAGCTTATTTGCAAAACGACCGGCAAACTTTCCGAGCATCTCAAGCTGGAAGAGGCGAAAATGTTTCAGCCTTTTGCCGGAGCGCGTCAGGGTCTGAATAAATACTTGGCCAAGCAGCGGGCCGATCAGCTTCAGCGGTTTCAATTGGCACGAACCTTTGCCCGAATGGGTTATTTCGACGCGGCAATGGAACAGACCGATATTATTGCGGTCGC
>CAZZEF010000051.1:0-21851 GCA_964652875.1 uncultured Planctomycetaceae bacterium | reverse complement strand
GATTGTTGTATTCGGTTTCACCATAAAGAACAAGAGTGTCATTGGAAACGCTTTTTCCGATACCGGCGGCCAGAACGGAGGCGTCCTTACCGAGAAATTCCCGGCTGGGGGCGTCATGACGGGCAGCGCCTTCACCGACTTTAACGATCCCGCGTTCGGTCATCAGATCGGTTTCGCGGGCATTGAGTCGAACAGCGCCGGCGCGTTCCATTGCATCCATTAATTTATCGAAAACGGAATTGACAACGAATACTTCTTTTTCGGCCAGGCAGAGAAGATTGTTGTCGTAAGCGGCACCGAGAATAATGCTTCGGGCGGCGCGATCCAGATCGGCGGATTCATCGACTACGACCGGAGGATTGCCCGGTCCGGCAACGATGGCCCGTTTCGTTTGCGACATGGCTGCTTTAACAACACCAGCTCCGCCGGTAACGACCAGCAGATTGATCTTCGGATGTTTGAAGATCTGATCGGCACTTTGCAGTGTCGGTTCAACAATGCAGGCCAGCAGATTGTCAATTCCGTGTTCGGCGTAAATAGCTTTGTTAAAGCGTTGAACACCTTCGGCAGCAACCTTTTTTCCGCCCGGATGCGGGTTAAAAACAACCGTATTTCCCGCGGCGATCATATTTATGGCGTTGTTGGCAATTGTCGGCAGCGAGTGAGTGACCGGAGTAACGGCCCCGATAACGCCGAACGGAGCGTGTTCGATAACGGTCAAGCCGTAATCACCGCTGAAAACTTCACTGCTGAGTGCTTCAACGCCCTGCGCGTTGTAACCAACATTGCGAAGCTTATCGATTTTATGTTCAAGCCGTCCGATTTTCGTTTCGTTCATTTCCATCGTTCCGAGCTCAACACTCTGTTCGATGCAGATCCGGCGAATATGCTGAAGAATTTCTTTCCGTTCGGCCAAAGTTCTTCTTGAGAGTTCCTCAAACGCTTCCCGGGCCGCTTCAACCGCTTCGTTGGCATCGCTGAAAAGACCGTAACGTCCTTTATAACCGGCAGCCGACGCGGATCCAAGATTGGCCGCGGCGTTCGAACCGAGTTTCGCCAAGACTTCTTCAATAACACTTCTTACAAGTTCTTCATTGATCCCTTGCATTTTTGTCCCCAATATATATTCTTTATTTTTCTTTTCGACAAAGCCGAACGGATCTTTCTCAAGAGGGAAAGCGGATCTTTCAATCATCGGCACTAACAGTGTCCGGATCTTAATTAAAACGGATTTCCTCCGGCTGTTCTTGAAAACTCATCGTTAAAAAACAGCGGTAAAATTCACGTCCGAGTCAATCGGAAAGAAAACAGTTCATTTCAAAATGAAAAATTATTTCAGAGGAACCTGCTTTCGCTCGACGTGAACGGCGTCAATAATACCGACGGCGGTCGCATCGCTCGGAAGCGATTTGGTTTCCGGAGTCATTCGGGCACTTGATCCCTGCACGATCAGCACGAACTCATTTTCGCCCGCGCCCACCGTATCAACGGCAACAAGCGTCCGTCCGGTCGACTGAAGTTTTGTGTGATTGTCGACAAGAACGAACGGTTCGATCAGAAGAAGTCTCTGCCCCACCATTGAGGGAGTCTTTTGCGTCGAAACAACTGATCCGATTACTTTCGCAATGAACATCTCTTCGTTCTTTCCTTAACAATAATTATTTACGACTGTTGAGCATAGCCATTGTCTGCCGGGCAACGATGATTTCCTCGTTGGTCGGAATGACCCAGATCTTTGTTTTACTGGAGTCCGCCGCAATGGACATTTCCATTCCGCGGCAGGCGGCGTTCTTTTCCGGATCAAGAACAATCCCCAACTCGTCAAGATTTCGACAGACTTTTTCCCGAATCGTTTTCTGAAATTCCCCGATTCCGCCGGTGAAACTGATCAGATCAGCGCCGCCGAGTTCAACCAGAAATGCCCCGAGATAACGCCGAACATCGCCGCAGAAAACATCAATGGCCAAGGCAGCCTGTTTATTACCTTCTTCGGACGCTTTTTCGACATCGCGAAAATCACTGCTGACACCGCTCAGCCCCAGCATACCGCATTGCGTTGCGAAGATCTGAAGCATTTCATCGAAGGATTTACCGAGTTTTTTCATCAGGTGCGAGGTCATAAAAGGATCGAAATCACCGATCCTGTTATTGTTGAACAGACCGGTCTGCGCGCTGCTGCCCATACTTGATCCCTGGCTTTTCCCGTCTTTTATCCCGCAAACGGAACTTGATCCACCGAGATGGCAGGATATGATCCGCAAGTCGTTTCGCCCGAAAATTTCCGCGGCTCTTGTCGCGATATAACGATGACTGGCTCCATGAAAACCGAATCGTTTGACCGAATACTTTTGGGACCATTCATAAGGAACGCCATAATATCGGTTATGATCGGGAATCGTTTCATGAAAACCGGTTTCGAACGCGGCAACAAGCGGAATATCCGGCAGCTGTTCGTTCAAAAGCCGCATTGCTTTGACATACATCGGATTATGCGCGGGCATGACAAGGCTGAGTTCTTCCATCGCGTCGATCAGTTCCCTGGTCACCCATTGAACGCCGGAATATCCGTCAGCCAGAACGGCTTTAAAGCCGATTCCCGCCACTTCGTCCGCCGATTTAAGGCAGCCTGATTCCGGATCGGTGAGCTGGGCCAGACACTGACGCACTGCAACAGCATGATTGGGAACAGAAGCGTTGACGGAGATCTTTTTGCCGCCGATCGAAACTTCGCAGGGACTTTCGGGATCCCCGATCCGTTCGACTTTGCCGCGGGCCAAAAGGACCTCGCCTGTCATGTCATACAAACTGTATTTGAAACTTGTCGAGCCGAGATTCGCAACGAGAATTTTCATTTAAACATCTTCTTCCAGTCACTAAAGTTCAACGAACAGGTCAATTCAGGAAAGCGGCAATCACCCCATCGGCAGGACGGGGGATCACATGCGCGGCAACCAATTCGCCGACCTTTTGAGCGGCATCGGATCCGGCTTCAACGGCGGCGCGAACGCTTCCGACGTCACCGCGGACGACGGTCGTAACCAGTCCGCCGCCAATCTGAATTCTTTTGACAATTTCGACATTGGCCGCTTTGGCCATCGCATCGGTAGCTTCCACCAGCGGAAGCAAACCTTTGGTTTCGATCAATCCAATTGCGTCGTTCATTTCAATACCCTTAAAATATGTTATTTATTATTGTAATTTGTTGAATTGTTCCCAAACGAATTCTCTGACATTTATGACCGCCGGTTCTCTGACCGTTAAAACAAATTTAACCGCAAAGATCAGACTGCATTCTGTCAAAGAAAGTTCTGAAATTATCGCCGTTCAATTATTTGGCCGCCGGCTTGGTGATTGTCGCCGGAAGAACCTTGCTGATATCACCATGTGGACGCGGAATAACGTTGACCGCGGTAATTTCGCCGACGCGCTGCGCCGCAGTTGCTCCGGCTTCGGTAGCCGCTTTAACGGCAGCAACATCACCGGTCACAAAAACGGTGACAATACCACTTCCGACTTTATCCCAACCCAAAAATTCGACATTAGCGGCTTTGAGCATCGCGTCCGTCGCTTCAAAAAGGGTAATAAATCCCTTGCCTTCAATCATTCCCAATGCTTCCATCGGTTTCGCCATTTCAATCTCCCGATCAAAAAGTTATTACTGTTTGGTTAACGGTTAAACTAATTACGACTTGTTTGTATTTTTGAATCATTCTTTTGAACTTATACTGGCAGTCTTTCTGTTTTAAAATCAACTGAACGCCGATCAGCAAAGCCAACCGAAAAACAGAAAAATGCCGACAATATAAAAAACCAATCACCGTTTTGGGATTGACAGATCTTGTCTAAAACAACACGGACCTGCCAATTAATTTTGACGGACAATAAAAATCTATCCGGTCAAAAGTCAAAACTTTCAAAACCCGGTCAGGATCCAAATAAACGCCGACCTTAAAAAACGCCGGAGTTCAATGACCGCTTTATTGTTGCCTTATCCGCAAAACGCGGACAAAAAAATCTGGACAGGAAGCTTTGATCAATTCGGCTCCCATCAATTCCTGTTTATTTCTATTTGGTCAATTCGATCTTTTTCGCGTGTTCAAGATCGACCGCGTTTCCTTCGTCAGTATCAAGATGAACTTCCAGTTTGATATTCTGACCGACCCGAACCAAAACGTTTTCCAAAACGGTGGTGCATCCGGCGGATTCGACATGAAGTTTCATTCGTTCTTTGTCTTTAACTCCGTAATAGGCTGCGTCAGACGGGCCCATATGAACATGCCGTTCGGCACGAATAACCCCTTTTTTCAGTTCAAGAACACCAGCGGGACCAACTAAAACGCAGCCGGGCGTCTCATCAAGTTTTCCGCTTTCGCGAACTGGAGGGTCAAGTCCAAGCGAAATAGCATCGGTAAAAGAAAGTTCAACCTGCGACTCTTTTCGGGTCGGACCAAGTATTCGAACTGACGGAAGCATTCTCTTGCGCGGACCGATGAGCATAACGGTCTCTTCCGCGGCAAAAAAACCTTCCTGATAAAGATCTTTCATTTTGGTCAGTGTTTTTCCCTTGCCAAAAAGTGTTTCGACATCGGCATCAGTCAGATGAACATGACGGGCGGAAATACTGACAACCAATTCGGGACGAGAGTCAACCTGGGATTCAATCCCTGCCAGCCGATCCGTCAAAATACGGCGAACGATCGACTCAATCAAATCACGATTAAGATCCATATTTTGTAAATTCATTGCAAACAACCTGGAATACAGTTTTTATCTAATTCGATAAATATTAACAAAACACCCAAGAGTCAAAAAACACGGGGCTTGTCCATTTATTCTCTTCTCTCTATCTTATTATAACAAATTAACAGCCTTCTAGAACAGGGTGTCTCTGGTTTTATCGAAAAAATTTTTAGTTATTATAATAATTTTAAAATAGGGAAAAGTAAAAAAAGACGAAAGAGTTTTTGGTCTGTCGAAAGAATTGACATAACCGGCTTAAAACAAAATAAATAACGTATCAATAATACAATTACAACACATATTTTGTTTTGTAATTACTTATTAAACGTTTGTTATTTAAAACTTTTTTGACAATAATGTTTATAAACACTATTATATTAATAAAAGAGTTTACCTTGAAAGCGATTGAAAAATGGCTATTATGAACCTTTCTTTATTTTCCTCAAAATGAAACATTGTTAATCATCGTTTCCCAATTTGTACTTATAGATTCTTAAAAGAAAAAACAAACAATATCATTTACGGAGTTTGCGGACTGTTTTCCGTTTGGCCCGCATTTTGAGTCGATTGAGAAGTACTGTTTTTGTACTTCTGCGCCTGTTTCCGAAGCGAATCGTTGATCGTTTCCAAAAACGATTTTTTCTTTACCGTTTGACTATTGGGATTACCGGTCTCTTTTACGACCGGGGATTCGTCGGTACTGTTCTTCGCGGATCCGTTTCCTTCAAAGAGTGATTGAAGTTCCCGCCATTTGGGATTGGATTTGGAATCAGGCTCAAGAATGATTTTATTGGTCGCGGCCCATTCGACAACCGCGATATCAAACTGCTGGGGCGATTTTTTTTGAACCAACTCAATAACGCGTCGGGCCTTACCGTCTTCTCCCGCTTGCGGATCCTCATATTTTTCTGTAACGGACGGGGCATGAATGGCAACCTGCGTCATGACGGCAAGAACCAAATAGATAAAAACCGTTGAAGAAATATTTTCGAAATCGAGCATTTTTAAGGCCGTTCCAAACGATTTTTTGAAATAAAGCGTTCCATTTTTACTGCCTTCAACGCTGTAAATTTCGTCCAGAACCAGATGAATCATAACACCAAGAAATATTGAAAACGCTTTAAAAAGACGTTCATTCAGATCTCCTGACGAGATAATAAAAATAGCTTCCGCAACAATTAGCGCCATCGGGATGCTGTGAAACATTCCCCGATGTCGCGTCAACTTTTTTATTAGGGTTCCGATAACGGTCCATATCAACAGAAAAACAGACGATCCGATCACAATAACCGATTCGGTATTCAGAGAAAAGTCACTGAGCCGACTGACAACAAGCAGTGCGCTGAATCCGGCAAACATGGCCAGACACTGCCGGAAAGAAGTACTGGTTTTACTGTCGATGTCGGGAATGATTCCGCCGTAACTGCATAAGACACCGCCGTATACGGACAACGGGATCGAAAAGCCCTGAAGATACGCGAAACAACCGAAGCCAGCTCCAATAACGGAGCTGCAGGTTAAGTGCATTTTGTATCCTGCCATAATTGTGTGCGTCCTTGCCGTTTACGAAATATACTATTTAAAGTTTGTAATTCTGTCTAATTATACTGTTCGTTGTCTTTTTCAATAACAATCGCTTTTTTCAATGAAAAAGATCCTATCTCAATAATTGAAGTCTTTTTAATTGATAATTTGGGCGATCTGTATCGATTATCGGACCAAAGTATTCTTTGTCAACAGTTTATTACAGCATTTCCTTAGGAAAACAACGATTTTTTGTGAACTTTGGACAAAGAAGGTGACGATTCTCTCATTACGATTAAGTTTTTATCAAATGAGTTTATGATTTTTGAAAACTTTATAATGAAATGGTTCTGTGTAATACGACCATAAGATAACATTGATAAAGTGCGTAAGGAAGCGTGCGTTTATTAAGGAAGATCCAATGAAAAAAGATTTGATTCTGTTCTCCCTGCTGTTAACGGCGGTAATGTTTTCCGGATGCGCCGGGGGTATGTTTTCCCAGCGGTACTATTGCAATAAAAGTACTGCCAACGATGGCGGACGATTAACGGAAGGTTATATGCCTTCAAACGGAGTTGGTCCTCAATTTATGAATAATACCGCGCCCTATTCCGGAGCGCCGGTAAAAGTTGTCAACGGTTCAGACATGATTTACGGAGCGGCGCCGGACAAGATCAATGCGGAAAACAACGCGGAAGCAGCCAAGAGCGCGCAATACGCCGCCGCAAGAGCGGGAATGGATCCGAATGCTTTTGCGGCCGGATACGATCCGAACAGTCCGTATTATTACGCGACTGGAAATGGTGCTTACGGCGGAATGTACGGAGCCCGTACTTGGGGAACTGCCGGACGTCTGGACGACGGAATCGCCCGACGGGCTTGGGGCGGACGGCGTATCGGGACCGGAGGAATGGCCGCCCGACGAAACGCGCAATACGAAGAACAGATCTGGAACCGCATGAATCCTTATGATCATCCCAATACCCCGACAAGAAGTCCGCGCGATTTCTTTGCCCCCAATCCTCCTTCCATTGGTCCGTGATCCAAATTCACATTAAAGTCGGCCTCCATAATTCGATCAGCCGACTGATCAGCGGTAATTATTATTCCGATTTCAGAATGGTTTTTCCGTTACATAATCAAAAAACAACCGATTCGCAACATCTATCGGCGGAAATTTTATAAATTAAAAATATGGACATTATAAAAGTCCAATAATAAAAGTTCAATAAATAATCCAAATTAATTTTAAGCGGATCATTTATTGAACTTGCTGCTTTTTATTGGATCTGAACTCCAAACAGCATACGGTCTTCGCGAAAACTCGACATCAACCGCCGAGTCTTTCATAAAGACCGTTTTTTTGTGTTCCCAAACGCTTCTTTTTCGGTCAAATTGATGATTTTGTCTGACTGTACTTTAAACAGATCGTCTCTTTTCCTAAACGGATACGCCCTTTTATACTGCTTTTATTTTAAAATTTTCGTCATTACCGCCGATTGACTGCGTGAATCGGCGGTTCATTTGACGTTATAACGGAAAGTTCATTATGGAAACGGTATAACATTGACCGCCGGACCGCTGTTTTGTCAAACATTAATATTCAAACGGCAAAATCGCTCTTCGACTTTGTCTACGAACTCAAGGATCGGGTTATCAAGCAGCGAAATCAGTGACTCCTCTCAAATTCCGGTTTACTGACTCCGCTGTTTGTCCATCCTTCCGTTTACCGGTAATCAGGAATGTTTGCAACCGGGTCCCCTTCATTGAAACACAAAAAATGGGGAGATCACTGACGGTACAAAAAGACTTTTTAGAAAATACGCCTTCAAAAGAATACGCCATCAAAGAATACGCCATCAAAGAATACGCCATCAAAGAATACGCCATCAAAGAATAAGCCATCAAAGAATAAGCCATCAAAGAATAAGCCTTCAAAAGAATAAGCCTTCAAAAGAATAAGCCTTCAAAAGAATAAGCCTTCAAAGAATACGCCTGGACACAAAAAAAGGAGTCGCCAAGGACTCCTTTCATTTGTTTTCTACTCAAATCACTTTGAAAGAGAATGTATTTCAGACAAAGCGGTCGATCTGCTGAACTTCCGCACGTCCTGTCAAATTTCCTTTATAATTGGTTCCGTAACGAACGGATTGGGCAATTAAAACAAGCATACAGGCCAAAATCAACAACGCAAGTGAACAGGCCAGCATGACCTGATACAGATTAACGACATTTCCGTAACTTCTTCTGCGCCAAAGTAATATCGGAATCAGAACAAGAAAAACGCCAAGGATACTGTAAATAATAAGAAAGTTCACGGCTTCCATGTTATACCACATATAAGCGAAAACATCGCCAACGACAAGAACGGCCAGCGCGGCCAGCAAGGAAAGCTGGATCCAAATATCACCGGGAAGTCTCGGAACATGTTCCGGCTTTATTCGGCGGTGTTCCTTTTTTCTTTTCGGAGATTTGGACGCTTTAGGGGCTTTAAATTTTTTCCCCTTCTTTTTTCCCTTCAATAAAGGTTCATCCAGATTGGCGGGATCGGAAACAGCGGGATCCATACCGGCCGGAGTATTATCCAAACCAGGAATATTGTCATTGGCGCCAAGTCCAAGGGGGTCGGAATCAGGAGCATCGTTGCCCAATTCTCCGAAGGTATTGGATCCGAGTTCCGGTTCGGTGCCTAAATTGGCAAACGGATCGTCTTCCATTTTTCCAAATGGATTATTTTCATTTTCTGACATTAAAAAACCTCATTTAAGCAACGGATTTTAGTAAACCGATTCAGGTAATCTGAAGATGGTCTGTTCGCCGCTAATTGGAATATATCGTTTTCAATAAATAAATATCGAAAAATCAAAACGGTTTATTTCGGATCCTCAAAATTTTTATTTGATTGAGAACGAAAGTGCAATCGAAAATTTTATTTAAAAAACATTAACGAAATTGTTCTCTAAATTTTCAAAAAATCAGTCCACTGTATTTTATAGTATAATAAATTTTGATCTTTTTTCCACTGATAAAACCAAATAACCAGTAAACTTTTTGTAAATCAGACGAAAAAATCCTTTTAGACGGTATTATTGCAATTCTTTAAAAAACTTTTCGTTCCCTGTTCCGAAAAATATAAGCCGGTCCAAACCGGTTCCATCCTCAATTTAACAATATTGATTAAGCAAACGACAATCATAAGAAATTTCCGATCTGATAGACAAGAACGGCAAGCAGATAAGCCAAAACCGTATTGTAAACCAGAGAGAGAACAACCCAGCGCGCGGAATTACTGATTCGGTAAATCGCGACCAGAGTTCCGCTGCAGGGGGCATAAAGCATAACAAAGATCAAAAGGGCGAAAACTTTAAACGGTCCTTTTTCGCCGACACTCTTTTGAAACGCGGAGAGCGCCCGGTCGTTTTTATGATGAAGTGCGGGGGGCGGAAGCTCCGTTTGAGTGATCCCGGCCGAATTTTTTTCCATTCCGTAAAGTGACACAAAGGATCCGACGATCATCTCTTTGGCCGCCAGTCCGCTGATAAAAGCAACATTGTCTTTCCAGTCGAAACCGGCATACCGGCTGGCCGGTTCCAACGAACGGCCGATCATGGCCGCGTATGAATTTTCTATGTTTCCTGAAACTTCCAATTCTTCCGTTTTTTCTGACGGTTCAATTCCTTTCGGTTCCTTGCTTTGCTGAAGATCGTTGGCCTCCTGACGAACGAGATCAGCCGGACCGGCCGAATTTTCATTAACAGGATAACTCATAAGAAACCAAAGGACAATATTCGCCGCCAGAATAATGGTACCGGCTTTTTTAAGGAACTCACCGCTTTGACGGCAGGCGGTACCAAGCACATCGCGCGGCTTCGGCATCTGATAGGAAGGTATTTCGAGCAACAACGGAAGCTGACTTCCTTTGAGCATTGTTTTACTCAAAAGGTACGCGGAAAAAAGAGCGATGATCCAGGACACAACAACAGTCAGGACCATAACGAACCCTTTGCCCCGGGTAAAGCAGGCGGCGATCAGCATTGCGTAAACCGGCAGTTTACCTCCGCAGTTGAACATGGGAATGATCAAACAGGTCAAAAGCCGTTGCCTGAAATTTGTAATCGATCGCGCGGCCATAATTGCGGGAACGGCGCAGCCTCCAGAAATTCCTCCCCCAAGAACCATCGGCAGAACCGAAAGCCCTTGAAGACCGAACTTTCTCATAAACCCATCCATAATCATGGCAACGCGGGCAATATAGCCAGACTGCTCCAAAATGGCCAGCATTGTGAACATGATAAAAATGACCGGAACAAATTGTATGACGCCGCCCATTCCCGCCAAAACACCATGCCGCAAAAAGGACGAAAAACCGGGCGACTGAACTGGAATGATCTTTTCGATCCAATCGGGCAGCCATTGATGAAACAGCGCGGAAAGAAGTTCAACGGGCGACATCCAATTCCAATGCCCGCCGACATAAACGGGAAACCAATGCCAAATATCGGCCAAATGAAAGGTAAGTCCAAAAATGATAAATAAAAGAGCCGTCAAAACAAGCAGTCCGTAAAATGGATGACAGGCAATCGCGTCAAGCCGGTCCGAAAAATGCCGGGGCGCCGGTTTTTCCCGTTTGAAAACATGAGCATTCAAATTTTCCGCAAGCTGAAGTCTTGTTTCCAAAAGCTGCTTTTTAGGCGAACTTAATTTTTCGGTAATATACTGATCGATCAGATCTTCGGAATAATCAAGCAGAGGTTTCCAGGTATCGTCATGAGTATGATGTTCGACGAAACGACGGGCCTCCCGATCGTTTTCAAGCAGTTTAACGGCCAGCCAGCGAGGCGGAAAATCTTCGGTTAAATGCTGATGACTGTTCAGTTTCTGTTCAAGATCCGCCAGTTTCGCTTCAAGATCCGGACCGTAATCGTTCCGCCATCCGGTCGGCTCATGAATGTCCCGGCTGCCGATTTCGACAATTTTTTCCCGAAGAAGAGAAAGACCTTCTCCTTTCGGAGGAACCATTGGAACGATCGGAACTTTTAATTCCCGGGAAAGCTGGTCCGGGTCAAGCCGAATTCCGCGCCGTCGCGCCGTATCAGAAAAACTCAAACAAATCACCGTCGGAAGCTGCATTTCAAGAAGATCGAAAATAAACGGCAAATGACGGCGAAAATTCGCGGCGTCAATAACGGCGATCACTACTTCCGGCCGATCAAGCAAAAGAACATTTTTAACGATTCGTTCTTCGTTGGAAGAAGTTGAAAAACTGTATGTACCTGGAAGATCAACAACTTCTATTCGATAATCGCCCTCATGATAATGACCGGACCGGGCATCGGTCGTCAAGCCAGGGTAATTTCCGACTTCCTGATGAATTCGTGTAAGCAGATTGAAAATAGTCGATTTTCCGCAGTTCGGCTGACCGACAAGAACCGCTAATATATTATTCTGTTCCATTGGCGTTATTCTGCTTTTCGACTCTTACGGTCGGTTTCAACGAAAATTAATTTGGCGTATTCACGACCGAGCGCGATTCTTGTATCGCCAATCCCCAGAAAAAGAGGTTTATCGCCTGTTCCGTGACCGACAAGCACTTCAACTTGCGCGCCCGGAAGAATCCCCATCCCGAGAAACTGACCAAGAATTTCCGAGTCAAAATTCATTGAAACTATTGTTCCAATACTGCCGACAGAAAGTTCCGTCAACGGGCGCGATGTCTTCTGTTTGTTTTTGATCTTCATCGAATAGGCGTTTTTAATAAAGTATGCCGATCACTTCTTGTTTTACCTGTTCTGACGGCAGAAGAACAGACCGCTCACCAAGGACTGCCGAAAGGAAATTATAAATAACGGCACTCCAAACCTTCCGATATTTTCTCTTTTTGACTTCGTGAATCGGCCGCTTTTTGAATTTTGAATGAAAAATTTTAAAAAACGGGTCATGAGGACGCTGGATAAATATTGGATCGTTCCGCTTAATGAATAATCAAATGTTAAACGATGCTGAACGTTTGTCAATAGGGAAATAATCGAACTCTTTTTCGACGTTCGCTTAAAGTATTGAACATAAAACCATTTTTTTCAAAAAACACAGAAATTTTATTGTAAATATTTTTCTAGTTTCACCCAAAAAGGAACCGGACAATTTTTTTCGTTTTGACCGTTGATTTTTTATTATCGTTCGAATAAACCGGGATCGATTCTTTTCTCATCCGCGAAGATCTTTCCAGCACTTCCAAACGAAAATTCAGGAGTCTGTTCCGAATTCCGTTTACGGACGGGCTATCAAGATCAATCCGTCCCAAATATAAAACCGCGGCTTATACCGATTTTATTGGAAATTTTGCGTTTCAACATTAAAGGAACAGCCAATTCACGGTGTCAATCGGCGGAAATGACGAAAAAATCAAAAAGAAGAACCGTCTGGACGCATCAGTGAAAAAAACAACGGCAACACAAAAAAACGCTTGAATTCTCTTTTTATTTCAGGTAAAATAGATCCGTTGATCGAAACTCTGACGAAACAGCGATCACGGTAAAACCAATATAATATTATAATGAAAGGAATTGATAATGGACCGCAGAACATTTTTCGGACTTGGAGCCGCCGCCGGACTCGGACTGGCCGCAATGGAAAACAGTGCCGAGGCCAAAACAACCGCGCAATGCGATAAAAGAGGTGAAGCAAAACTGCGTCTTTGCAGTCA
Source organism: uncultured Planctomycetaceae bacterium (assembly GCA_964652875.1). Lineage (GTDB taxonomy): Bacteria > Planctomycetota > Planctomycetia > Pirellulales > Thermoguttaceae > JAUNBG01. The sequence goes on along the minus strand of CAZZEF010000051.1, from coordinate 8,884 downwards.
GATCGGACGTGCGCCGGGTAAATCGCTTGAAGAAAAATTTGCCAATATCAAAAAATACGGTTGCGAAGGGGTCGAATACGGCGGCGATGTTGTCGGACAGGCGGCCAAATACAAAAAACTGACCGACGACAATGGACTCAAAGGAAGCGTGATCTGCTGGGGATCTCATAAAGGCGATCTTTGCAAAGAAGACAAGGGCCGGATTCAAGTCCTTAAAGACGATCTGAAAAAGGCGCTCGAAGCGGCCGGTGAATTGGAAGCGATTGGCGTTATTTACGTGCCCGCTTTCGCCGCCGAAACAAAATTGACCAATCAGGAAATCCGTAAACGATGCCTTGATTTCCTTCCTGAAATGGGCGAATATGCCCGTAAATGCAATGTTTACATCGTTCTTGAACCGCTTTGCCGAATGGAAGCTTACTTCCTGCGACAAATCGCCGACGCCGCTTCGATCTGCCGGGACTGCGGCGGTCTCGAAAAAGGGGTCGCGACCATGGGCGACTTCTATCATATGGACACCGAAGAAACAAGCGATATGGGCGCCTTCATTTGCGGCGGTCCTTTCATAAAGCATGTCCATCTGGCTGGCGGAGTCACCGAACCGCGCCGAACTTTCCCCGGTCAGAACAGCCGAACATTCGTTGATGGCTTCCGCGGACTCAAATATATTGGATACCAAGGATTCTGCAGCTTCGAATGCGGGTGCAAAGGCGATGTTAATGTCGAATTCCCAAAATCCCTTGAGTTCCTCAAAAAACAGTGGGAAGAAGCGTAATTGTCCCTCATTGATTTCCCTTTCTTTACAATGAAATCCTGGGAAAACAATGGGAAGAAGCGTAATTGCTTCCCGTTCAAGAATAAAACAAATCGGCAGAAGTCATAACAAAACCGCGAATCTCTGTCTGGCCCGTTTAGTGCGGATTAAAAAACTTTTTCCGGATTAACCCGTCTCAATTCCTGTTTCGTTTCCTGCCTGCCGATTTCATGATGAATTTTCCGTTCATACGTTAAATGATCCGCCAATTCAAAAAATCAATCGGTGAATAAAACGGATAATTTAAAATGAGTCAGTATAAAACTTCTTAGTCGTTCACACGGTTTGAACCCGGGTTATACCGATTAAGAAGTTTTTTGCTGTTTGATTCGATTGCCTTGTTAACCTATTGTAAAACCGTCAAAATCGCAGACGATTCGATCGGGCTCTTTGGTGTTTATTGATCTGCCAAAGACGGATCTGGGGGTCCGATATCAAACGGCGAAAATTTGGCCGTATAAAAAGTCAGGAGACTGTTTATGAAATTTTTTTTAACATTTTTTCTTTTGATCCTGCCGGGACTGTTTCTTACCGCATCGGAAAATCAATTCTCCTTTGATGAAACCTCAACAGCGGTCATTCTCAAAGAAAACGGCAAACCTGTTTGGCAATACAATTTCGGCGACATTGTTCACGATTGGGTTCCCGAAAAAAAAGAATGCCGGACAGCAGGCTGTTATGTTCATCCGATTTACGGAATGAACGGCGAAATTTTGACCGATAACGCTCCGAAAGATCATTATCATCATCATGGCGCGTTCTGGACCTGGCCGCATGTTCAGCTTCATGAAAAAGATGGATCGACGCAGCATTTCGATCTTTGGCTCGGAAATACGCCAATTCATCAGTATTTCGTTCGCTGGATCGAACGCAAAATTGATCCCGACCGAAAAACAGCTGTTTTGGCGGTCGAAAACGCCTGGCTTATCGGTAAAGTAGTCAAAAATGAACAGGGAAAAATTCTCTCCGGCGAAAAAGTAATGAAAGAGATCGTTCGGATCACCACCGGTCCGGCGTCGACCCGGTTTGGCTTCGCCTGCCGGTCCATTGATTTCGATTTCACCTGGACTCCGATCGGAAGAGATCTCTCGCTTCGCGGCGCCGAAAATAAAAGTTACGGCGGTCTGACCGTTCGCTTTCATCCACCAATGGCCAAAGATCCGGCTACACAAATCATTACCCCTTTGGGAATCGCGCAGGACGATATTCCGGAAACGCCCCTTCAATGGTGCGATTATACTTCGGCCTTCTCCCCAAACTCCGATAAAAAAAGCGGCGCCGCCATTTTGATCCCCACCTGTCATCCGGACTACCCTCCGACCTGGATGGTTCGCCATTACGGAATGATCGCCGTCGGATGGCCCGGCATCGCCGACAAGAGATTCGAACAGGGAAAAGAAATCAAACTTCATTACCGAATTTGGATTCATGATGGCGTTCTGACAAAAAATCAACTCGATAATGTTTACCGCGATTATCTAACCAAATAAATATTTTTCTGACCAGGCAAGCAGGGACCACCCGATCGAAAAGTCAAACGATCAAAAACATTGCTTTATCTTCACCGCCCGCATTAAGACAATGATGCGGACGGAAACGTCTTCTCTTCCGAATGGACAGCAGGAATTCTTTCCTTTGCCCCGGATCAATTTGACATGATCCGATCTGCCCCCCAAAAAACGGTGATTTCTTCATCCTCTCATCCGTAAAAAATCCCCCCTGGTTAAACATCACCTATTCCTCTTGCTGTTTCCCAATGTTTTTGTCCTCTCGTTTTCGTCAATTACTGTCGGAACCGTCCAAAAATCAAGTCAAAGACCCTCTCTGTTTTAATGACAAGTCGCAGAAAAAAATTTATTAAAAAACAAATTTTATCATTGACATACTTACTATTATATAGTAACATATTACTATTGATTAGTAACTGTTTTAAAAATGGGGGCTGAAAATGAAAAAAGAAGATAAAACGAAACTTTCACCGGGCGAGTTGGAGATACTTGAAATTCTTTGGACAGATGGAGATTTAACGATACGGCAGACACAGGAGGCATTAGACACAAGGGGAAGAAAACTCGGCTATACAACAGTTCAGACCCGTATGGATCAAATGGTCGCCAAGGGACTTTTAATACGAGCCAAAGAATACGGAGGTCAATATCATCCCGCGGTCACCCGGGACAAGGTAACGGGAAAGTTTTTTGATTTGATCGAGAAACTTTGCAGAGGAAATATCGCGCCCCTGATGGTTCATTTGGCGGGCAAACGCCGTTTGAAAGACGAGGAGGTTGCAACGATGCGGGAACTTCTGAAACAACTGGACGATGAGAAAAAACAAACAAAGAAGCAACCGAAGAAATAGAAGAGGCCGCCAATGAATTTACTTGTATATTTACTTCTGGTCAAGACGGTTTTACTGGCTGTTTCTGCGGTGATTACCGGAGGAGTGTTAGCGTTGTTTCGATGTCGGGACAACAGAATTTCCCAATTCTGTTGGGGACTGGTTCTGTTAATGGGATTACTGGGCGCGGGAATCCCGTTTGGATTGCCGGTATCATTTTCTTTTCTTTTCTCAAGTGCCGCCGAACAGAAAAATCGTGATTCATTGGAAAATTCGACGGCGTTTTCGATCAGCAATAACGAACTTCAAAAGAGTAAGACAAGTCCGGGATCCCCTGTTACCATTCAAGAAAAATTTTCCGCGATTGACTGTATTGAAGAAACAAGAAATAATGTCGAAGCCAAAGGATTCGATCTTCTTTTTTCAAAATGGACAGAAAAAAATTCGACGCAACCGGTTTCGAAACTCGTTTATCTTGTTTTGGGATTATGGGGGGCCGGAATTGTCTTTTTTAGTCTTGGGAGTTTATTCTGCCGCGCTCGAATCCTGCGTCTGTTGCATACCGCAAGTGAACCGGAAGGCGAATATGTCCGACAATGGAGTGATCTTTGCGCGGAACTCGGAATTCCGGCCAAACGGGTTCTGTTTCGTTTCACTGAAAGTTCGGGTCCCGCTCTTGTTTGGCTTTCTTTGCGAAAGGGAGTGATTATCGTACCGAGTGAGTTTTGGCGTTCGGCGGATCATCCGATCCGCGACTGTATTTTACGGCATGAATTGGCCCATTGGCGCAATGCCGATCTTTTAAAAACTTCTTTTTCAAGAGTAACATTACTAATCCATTGGTTTAATCCCCTGGCGTATTGGGCGGTCCGAAATTTTGAGGAATCAATCGAACAGCGATGTGACAGTCTGGCGTTTGGACAGGATCAAAACGGAATGCGGAATTTTTTGGAATCGATTCTGACCCTGTATGAATCGACCCCTCGTTATACGATACTGGAAAATCAATTCGGACATTCCGATATTTTTCGACGGATGCTTCGTCTGCGGAACAATTCATTATTAAAAAAGGAAAGTACGATGAAGAAAACAATAATTACTTCTCTCATGATCCTTGTCTTCGGATTTGCGGTTACACTAAACTTTGCGTCCGATCATACTGACCGGGCCGATCAAGTTCCAACCGCACATATTTCAACGGAAAAAATTTCATTAAAAAAATCGGAGAAGACCGCCAAAGTGAATAATGCCGAATCCGTGTCCGCGGCCTCTTCTGTTCGGTCCGGAATCGTTGTTGACGAAAACGGTAATCCGATTTCTGGGGCGGTGATCCATATCCAATATAAAAAACAATTGAAGTCCAAGGAAAATAATTCTGGATACAAGACGGCCACCACTGTTCAGTCCGATGTTAAGGGACGGTTTGATTATTCCATTGCCTCCAATTTAATGCAAAAGAATTTTCTTTGGAAATTTCGCTGCGAGAAAGAAGGGTATTTGACTTGTGAAATAATCAATTCTCACCCGGACTTTAAAAAGAAGCTGACGCTCAATGCGGGAAAAACAATTTACGGCCGTTTAATCGATAGAGAGGGTAAACCGCTGCCCAATGTTGACATTCATGGATTCACTCAACGAAATTTTCCTGAAGAATCAATTTTTAATGTCAACAAAGATAAGCATGAACTGAAAACGACCAGCGATTCACAAGGCCGATTTCGCCTCACTCATTTTGAAAAGGGACTTACTCAACTTATCATGGAACCCCAAGAACACGCGCCGCGTTTTTTTACCTGTCGCAATATATCGGGGAATGTTGGCGATCTTATTCTGCAAAAAGGATTCACTCCAATCCTGCTCCTTTTGGATAAAAAAGGAAAGCCGGTTAAGAATATGCCTGTCGCCCTTACCGAAAACAATACCAATGGAAATTACAGCTATACTCGTTATAGCGTAACGGACGATAAAGGAATCGCCAAATTTGCCCCGGTCGAAAACGGTTATTTTACTCTCCGGATCAATCCCGGACTTTCGATGGTACAATATGATGATCCGGTAGTTCCTTACAATTCCGAAATCGGTGTTTTTCCCTGTTTATTAACGGATAACCTGAACTATAGTAATTTCATTTTTACCATTCAGGCTGTTGAAGGCATAAATTTGAAGATCCATTTTTCCGAGCCTTTTGATACACATAAAAAGAATGGTTTGCGTTATACGTTTTGCGATTGCCAATATAAACACAAAATAACTCGGGAATCTTCTTCTTTAGCCGATGCTCACGTTTATTTCGAAAAAGAGGATCAGCCCTCCCTTCAAAATCAAGGAATCATATTTTTAGATAATCAGACATTACTGCTAAAAGGGATACCCGCAGACGCAAAAAAAATAACTTTCAATTTTGGCGTCAATAATGTCTATCAAAATTTAACACTTCCCGGCGAAAAACAATCGCGTCCGATTTTTAATAATAAGACCATGATACAATTCGACAAAAAATTAACAGAGGGAACAATTGAAGTCATGTCTGCTGATCAAGGAAGGGAATTGACACGGACAAATATTCGAGTCATTGACGAAAAGGGAAAGCCTGTTGATTCATTTGCCGTCACCGGATATTATACCATCAACAAAGAAAAATATGAACAAGACTTTTCACAAGTTTCTGCCAATGACGGAACGATTTTGGGACCTGATAAAATTCGCTTTTTTATGGATTGTGTGAGCGCTTTTGAAAAAAAAGAGAATTTGTTAATGAGCGTGTCCGCAATGGATGTTACCTTTAATCCGAAAAAACTGCGCAACGGTGTTTATACTCAGGAAACATTACATTCCGACCTTGAATTAACACTTTTTGCGATTGTGAAAGACGGTCGTCAGGGTTTTGTTCGTTTGAAGCCCGACACAAAGACTCCGGTCCGCGAAGCAACAATAAAACTCGGTCATAAATAATGCGTAACCGTTCACAGGAATTATTTGAAACCACTGATTTCATGGATAAACACGGATGATCTATCCCGAAATACGGTATTTCGTCATATCGATATAAAACAGGATATTAATAATTGTTGTACTATCCTGAACAGGTTATTTTTCGAAGTACTGTCCCGAAATATTCTTGAAAATTACAATATTTCCCCTGTTTTACGACACGTTGACCAATAGAGACAACAAAGAACAGATCTTAAAATTTACCCAAACACGAATCTGTGAAAATCCGTGTTATCCGTAATTACAGCCGCTCCATGAACGCTTATAAAAAATCAATTCCCGTTGTAAAACGAACTTCATTGTTAGGTTTGTTATAACTGGCAACATTCGATATTATCAACCTTCCTTACTTGGATTTCCTTGAATAAAGGAGACTATTATCTTTTCTTGCACCAATTCTATCATGAATTTTCCGTGATAACGTCAAAAGAACCGTCGATTCACGCAGTCAATCGGCGGTGATAATAGAAAATTTAAAATAAAAGCATTAATAAAGCCGTTCTTTTTCATATATTCATCAAGATATTTTTTTTAATGGAATTTGATTTGTTCTAAAAATACATTATTCAGTTTCTTGCAATTTCTTTAGTCGTTGAACATCGTCTTTTCTCATTACACTTTAGCTGTCATTATGCTTTTGCCTTGAAAACAATACCATTTGGAACCTGTCCTGATAAATACAACAACACATATGACTGATAAACACAATAGAGAATAATATAAAGAAAGCGTTATGCAGAATACGTATAACGAATTAGGGAAGTGATAAAACAGTATTTCCGGTTCACAAAAACCATCACCGACCCGGGAGAGGACTTCCGCGGGTTGATGACAGAAAGATGTTTGACGCCATTCTTTTCGCCGTCAAAACAGGCTGTCCATGATTTGCGCTAAATATGACAGGGAATATGTTCGTCATCAACAGCTCACTTACGATACCAACAAAGGCCGAAAGCCGGTTTCTTTCAAAACTTTGAGCAATTGGACTTTTAGCCTATGATGATGCAGATCGAACAGCACTGGCAAATTTTCTCGGCGAAATACACCAAAAACCTAACCTCCAAAATATTAAAAGACTTGAAAACAACATGTTCGAGTAAATCTTTGTCGTTTAAATTCCGGGGAACGTGTAATTATTTAGCCATCGTGTGCAGATCGGCCGGTTCGTCTTCAATGTGAATCATATAATGTTCACTGTGTTGACTTTCATCAAGTCCGATATCTTCACTTTGACTGGAGACTCTTAATGGTATTATTTTATTTGTCAGGTAGTACAGTATCCAGGAACTGAGGAAGGAAAACAGACATACCCCGGTAACAGCAAGTACATGTTTGACAAAAACATCAACATTTCCAACAATGAGTCCTTCGACAAAAACGCCGGTAAAAATCGTTCCGATAACACCTCCGATACCATGAGTGGGAAAGACGTCCAACGCATCGTCAATCGACGATTGATCTTTCCAGTGAACGGCAATATTACAAAGAATGGAAGTAATACATCCGATGAACAAACTTTGACCGGTAGTAACCCAACCGGCGGAAGGTGTAATGGCGACCAGTCCGACGATGGCACCGACACTGGCTCCCATTGCGGATGGTTTGCGGCCGCGAACAGAGTCAAAAAAGACCCAAGCCAACATGGCGATGCCGGAAGCCACTCCTGTCATCATAAAGGCTCGAACAGCCAAAGCGTCGGCACGCAAGGACGAACCTCCGTTAAACCCAAACCATCCGAACCAGAGAAGTCCGGCTCCGAGGAGTACAAACGGAATATTGGCCGGCTGATGTTTTTTACTCTTTCTCCGTCCAAAAAAGAGGGCACCCGCAAGGGCGGCGGCTCCGGACGATGCATGAACGACCAATCCACCTGCAAAATCCTTGATTCCCCATGTATTCAAAAGGCCTTCCGGATGCCAGGTCATATGGGCAAGCGGAGCGTAAATAAACAGAGAGAAAAATACCATAAATAACATATATCCCGAAAAATGTACCCTTTCCGCAAAAGAACCTGTTATAAGGGCTGGAGTCAATATCGCAAATTTCAACTGAAACAGGGCAAAAAGCGCAAAAGGAATCGTTGCTCCCAAACGTGGATTGGGGGCCGAACCAACTCCCTGAAACATAAAGTAAGTTCGAGGGTCACCAATAATGCCTCCAAGCGAGTCACCAAAACAAAGACTGAATCCGATGACATACCAGACGACAGTAACGATCCCAAGTGCGATAAAACTTTGCAACATGGTCGATATAACGTTTTTGGCCCGAACCATTCCCCCATAAAAGAACGACAGTCCCGGTGTCATTAACATGACCAGTCCACTGGCCGATATCATCCAGGCAACATCCGCGGCGTTTATGCCCGCGGTAGATTTCCACTGATCCGATTGTTCCGGGAAAAAAAGCCCCATTATGGAAATGGCCATAATAATAATAAAAAAAATCGTCCATCGACGATGAGATACCGAAGGTTCCATCATCACACCTTTCTTTTCTTTCATTATTTTTATTATTTACTCTATGCAATCCCGTTTTCGACAGAGATTACGAAGAGCGAATACGAAGGTATAACAAACTCTCTTCACACTCAAAGCAAAATATATGCCAAATGATAATTTTCCCTTGTTTTAAGGCTTAAAAACGTTTTTTGAGCATGAGGAAGGACAAATACAAAAGACAAATTTGTAAAAGAGGACCCGGACAATGTGACAAATTTGTAAAAAAGAACCCATCCAAAGTGA
>CAZZEF010000050.1:0-22117 GCA_964652875.1 uncultured Planctomycetaceae bacterium | reverse complement strand
TCTTTTGAACGGCTGTTTACCCTGGCTTCCTCCGGCGGGTTATACACTTCCGATTCTGGTCGGTTGGGGCTATTATTGCGGTAAAAAGAGCGGTTGGGTTTCCGTTTGTCTTTTGTATTATCTCGTATTCTGCTGGTGGACCGTTTTTCAGTGCGGTGCCTCTTGGGATATGGAGCAGCTGATCCCGTTCTATCTTGTTTTTTTAGGGGGGTTGAATCTTCTTGCCGCCCGGCTTGTTCGGCTTTCGATCATTGCCCGGCTGATGAGATATTGGGGATTTCTTCTGATTTTCGTTTTATTGACATTTTTGACGTTCAGCGATTATTATCATGAGATATCATTAGAGTTATATACATCCAACAAATGGATGTCGCTTGTTCCTTTTGCCGCGGAACTGATCCTTTTGATCCTTCTTGGCGGCGCGGCGCTGCGTCGGTTTAAAATGGAAGTTCAGACAGTTTCCGGGAGAACTGTTTTTTCTCTGTTTTGGCCGGGCGGTTTTGCCGTTTTATGTGTTCCGCTTTTCCTGATGTTTTTGCTTCAGTCAAATGTAAATAAGGAAATAATGGCCACTTACGCGTCTATTTTAATGCTGGCCGCCGCTTGGTGGTGCATTTTGTCCGCGTTTAAACCGAAATACATTTACGGATCCGATTTTTCCGTTAATTTTTCCGATCATACAATAGGGGAAGAGTTAACCGGATCCGCGCTGGCGGCTCCCTGCCTGATGGAGGATACTGTTTCGGAAGAACTGAAAGAGGATGAAATCAATACCGAAGTCAGGATCAAAAAGGGAAAGGTGATAAAAAATCATTTTCGCGGACCGTATTTCTATTGGTTCGGGATTATTTATTTTATTCTTTGGTCGGTGTTCCGGTATTTTGATCTGTTTGCGGATTCGTTCGGAATGCTTGGCGCGTCGGCGATGTTCGCTTTGATCGGTGTTATTTTGATCTTTGCCGGAGTAGTCTGGTTCAAAAGTTCCAAAACACGCAAATCAAAAGAGATCGAACTGAAAGAGGAACTGATCGCCAAAATGCAGATCAGCGGTTTTCTGGAGGAATCTTCCCGAACTGATCCGGAAGGCGAAATGAGAAAAATGCCTTTCCAGCCCGACCTTCCTTTAACGACCGGCGAAAAGATCGTTTTGGCCTTTTCCTTACTGTTTATGCTGGGAACGCTGGCCGGTATGATCATTCCGCAGACCCTTTCGTTCCGAGACGCGGTTAAAATTACCGTCGAAACGGAGCCGTTGGATCCCCGGTCCATGTTCCGCGGCGATTATGTTATTTTGAACTATTCATTCAGCAGAACGGTTAGTACCCGTTGGCAGAACGGTAAAGAAATTAAAGTTTTCGATACCTCTGAAATTACCTCCTATCCGGCCGGAAACGGATCGTCGGGTTATGTTTCGAAAGTACCGTTTGAAGTTTTTACGATCTTGAAATACAATTCGGCGGAAAAAATTTGGAAGCCGATTAAAATGTGTTGTGTCCGTCCGGAGTCGCTTTCCGAGGGCGAGGTCGTTATCAAAGGAAGAACAAAAAAATATGGATATAATATCCGATACGGTATTGAGCAGTATTTTGTTCAGGAAGGATCCGGCCGCCGGATCGAAAGAGCAATGATGCGTTCGAATGATCGGAGCAGCAAGGTTCTGGTTGATCTCTTGGTGAACCCGAAAGGACGAGCCCGAATCGTTGGAGTTCGAATCGTTGAAGTAAAAGAACAAGAAGAAAAAAAAGAGGCGGTAATTTTATCGTCTTCCGCGGTACTGCAGCAGTCCGAATCGGTGACTGAAAGAGACGCAAGCAAGGATTCGAGCCAAGGCCCGGACAAGGCTTCAGGCAGGAAGTCCGAAAAAGATCCGAAAAAAAATACAAATCAGGATCCGAATAAAAGCGCGAACAAGAATTCATCTAAAGACGAAAAGAACAAATAATTTCGCCGATTCATAAGGTGAACCTGCTGTTCTTTTAATATCGAACAGAAAAAATGGAACTCATAAAACGGAGAAAATCTGATCCGTATTTTCTTTGAAATAAAAGACAGAGCGAAAGATATTTATAATAAGGGCTTTTTGTAATGAAAAATGAATCGAGGCGTGTTTCGGAACTTGTGTCGATAACGGTTTTGATGTTATTGATCTTTTTTTCAAAGAACATGCAGGCGCAGGAAATGACCGGGATCAGGATCAATCATATCGGTTATTCCTGTAACGCGGTGAAAATTTGCCGATTAAAAGATCCGCCGGATCAGAAATTTCAGGTTCAAACGATAGATGATACGGTTACCTGGAAGACGGTTTTTACCGGTCCGCTTGTTAAGGAGGGCGGTTATTATGTCGGTGATTTCAGTTCCGTAACGAAAGCGGCCGATTATCGGATTCTTTGCGGAACGGAGGATCAGATCCGACGAAACAAGGCGCTGATCAGTTTTCCGTTTGTCATAAAAGAGGATCCTTACGCGCATGTCTGCCGGATGATGATCAGTTTTTTTACTTGGCAGCGATGCGGATCGGTGAAAGGCTGGGCGGGCAAGTGTCATCAGGATCCTGTTCCGCTCAAAGGAACGGACAGGAAACTCGATATGACCGGCGGTTATCATCAGTCGGGCGATCTCCGATGCTGGGCGGAGGGAATCAGTCTTTCGTTGTATGGATTGATTCGTTTTGCGCAACGGGAAAAACCGCATTGGGATACCGGTGAAATACGGGAAGAGATTCGCTGGGGCTGCGATTATTTTTTAAAGCTCGCGGATGAAAGCGGCAAACTTTATGACTGTCAGTTTGTTCCGATCGGTTACGGTCCGCGCGACTATTACCCGACTCCCTGCAATATGGCCGCGCATTGGAATGTTTGCGCTCTTCTGGCCCGGGCGTCTGTTTATTTCAAAGTGTCCGATCCGGATTATTCCAAGCGATGTTTGGCAAAAGCGGAAAAGATCTGGGCCTTTGCCGATACGAATTCTTTTTTTGAGAAGCCTTATCTTCCGCCGGTCGAAGATCTTCCCCGGGGAACGCAGGGGGCACGGTTCTATTTTCAAACGTTTCGGGGATCCGCGTCCATGCTTTCGGCTCAAAGCGGCGCGGCGCTGGATCTGTTTCAGGCGTCCGGTAAAAAAGAATACGAACATTCCGCAAAAAAGACCGCCCGTCAATTCGCCGATCTTCAAATCCAGGAAGGCGCTTTGAAAGGATCGTTCCGAAATGCGATAACAGAGAAGGAGTGCCTTGGATTTTCCGATTGTACTTACAATTACGCGCTTTGGGGGCCTCGTGTTTTTATCGAATTGATCCGGGCGTTTCCCGATGATCCTGATCTTGATCTTTGGAAGAGATCTTTAAAAGAAGCGGTTGAGCTGGAGAAGCGGAATATTGTGCTGACTGGTTGGAATGCGGTGCCTGTTTTGAGAAGTTACAATAATGCCGGATCAGTTCCGCGGCAAGCGGTTCGTATTGAGTCGGGCGCAATTTTTTCTGCAAGCAAGGCGGCGGTTCTTCCGTTGACTTCGAGTACAAACGCGGCGCGGATCTCGCTTTTGCTTTCGATGTCCGGAACGGTTTCGGATCGATCCGGCGGGAAAAAGGGGGCGCAATTTTATGTTGATTACATCTGCGGCGGAAATCCGTCGGAGATGAGTTATATAACCGGGGCCGGCCGTCGTCAGTCGTATCATAACATTTTCGGTCAGTTTTTTCCGAGTACACCGTATATACCCGGCGCGGTCAGTCATGTTCTCGGGGGAGAATACGACATGCCGAGCGCGGGCATGCTTCTTTGGGCGATCTCCGAATTAAAGAACTGAGAGACCCGATTCAAAATTCGGTGATTTTTATTTGGACAGGATCAGAAGTTTTTCATGCCGTTGGCTTTTTTTCTGGCGGACAACGTGAACCGGTTGTTTTTTCGATACGGGAACAGGAAAAAGGCCCCGTCAATACCGGAGGCATTGAGAAATTTCCGTTGAACGTATAAAGAAGCGCTGATTTTGCATAATCAATCGGCGCAATAGCGAAAATTTAAACGGAGGATCGTAAACGTCTTCTCGTTTATAAACGGGGACCTTGAAGATGTTGAAATCATAAAGTTACAGGATCTGAAAACTGATCTTGGGATGAGACGCGCTTGATGTTATGATATAACGATACATAATCAATTCTCTGTAATAATGTCAAAAGATCAGGCGATTCACGTAGGCAATCGGCGGAAACAATGGAAAATTTAAAATAAAACAGTATAAAAGAAAACAGACAAGAACAATGAAATTTTATTTTATAGTTCGCGAATAAAGGAGAGAGATCTATTATGTTATGGTTTTGTTATGATGAAAACGGAAAAAAATTCGGACCGTTCTCTGATAATCAGGCAAGACAAATGCTTCTTGAACAAGTTGATTATTCGAACCGGACCGAGTCTGATCTTTCTTCGGTCATTCAGGGAACGGAAAGCGGAGCCGCAGGCGCGCGCCGGATAATAAAAATTAACGATCTCGAATATGCCTTTCATTGGTGTCCTGCGGGATCTTTTCTGATGGGGAGTCCGGAAGAGGAAGAAAACCGGTTTTATAATGAAATTCAGCATGAAGTAACGTTTCGCCGCGGTTTTTGGATGATGGAACACGAAGTGACCCAGGAAATGTGGTCGAACGTTATGGGCGATAATCCGAGTGAATTCAAAGGTGATCTTCTCCCGATCGAATGTGTGAGCTGGAATGACTGTCAGGATTTCATCAGTAAACTGCAAAGTCTGGCTCCCCGGGGCGTTGATCTGCGTTTGCCAAGTGAAGCGGAATGGGAGTATGCGTGCCGGGCGGGTACATCAGGTCCATACGCCGGATCCGGCGATCTTAATGATTTGGGCTGGTATGAGGCCAACTCCGAATTAAAAACTCATAAAGTCAAAATGAAAAAACCAAACGGCTGGGGATTATATGATATGTTCGGCAATGTTTGGGAATGGTGCGAAGACTGGTACGGATCTTATCCGAACACTGGAGTAACGGATCCTCAGGGGCCGGACAGCGGTTTGTATCGGGTCAATCGGGGCGGAAGCTGGGGCGGAAACGCGGGACTCTGTCGGGCAGCGTATCGGAACAGCTTCGCACCCGATTTTCGTTTCGATTACCTTGGCTTCCGGCTTGCTTCCAGTTCACTGGAGACCGCTCCGGTCAGCGGATCAAAATCAGCCGAATGATTTTTCAAACCGAAGGTCAGGTGTTCGAATGATTTTTCAAACCGAAGGTCAGGTGTTCGAATGATTTTTCAAACCGAAGGTCAGATGTTCGAATGATTTTTCAAACCGAAGGTCAGATGTTCGAATGATTTTTCAAACCGAAGGTCAGATGTTCGAATGATTTTTCAAAACGGCGGATCATTTCTATTTTTGGCGTTGATGATCTGCCGTTTTTTATTAAAACAGACTAACTTGCCTGAGCGTTTGCGGTGAGTTGTTATTGGATTGGAATATTGAGAAGACGTATGATTCGGATCAAACTTTCTCTCCAGCGGTTTCTTCTCTTGAAATTTACTTGCTCCCTGTTGAATTCAAAAAGAAGGAGGAGTATAATTTCTTTTATTGTTTGTCCGCCGCGTTCCGCATTTTAATCTCTGGCAGATCTGGTCGACTTATTGTTATGCTGGTTCCGTTATCGATTTTCCGTTTCAGCGTTAAAATGGTTTTTTCGTTTTAGCGTAAAAGAACAGCCGATTCACGTACTCAATCGGAAAAATGACGGAAAATAAAAGGAGATCAGGATAAAAATTCTTTTGGTCTTTCAAAAAGGTGAGCCATTAATCGATTTTTGGCCGATTTGCAGGAAATTGAGATTGGGGAAGCTGCGGTATTATGGAGCATTCTGTTACTGCCGGAATTTAATTTTTCGCCGGTTGATTTAATGAGTCGGCTGTTTTTCGGATGTCAGAACAGAAAAAATGTATTGGGGATAGAAGTCTAATTTTACAAAGGAAAAAACATGAAGAAACTGACAGCGATGTTATTTGTTTTTGTTCTGTTCTGCGGATCGGCTCTGTTTGCCGCGGACGGAATGGTCGAACTGCTCAACGGCAAAAATTTTGACGGATGGAAAATAGCGGAAAGTCCTGACTCTTTTTCGATAGAGAATGGTCTTCTCAAAATCAACGGTAAACGCGGTCACATGTTTTATGACGGTCCGGTCAACAATCACTGCTGGAAGGATTTTCATCTGCAGGCGGTTGTCATGACCAAAGAGAAGGCGAACAGCGGTATTTTTATTCATACGGCCTATCAGGCGGACGGCTGGCCTAATGTCGGTTACGAATGTCAAATTGCCAATACGCATCAGGATCCGCAGAAGACGGCCGGCGTTTACAATCAGGCGAAAGTGAATCCGGCGCCCGCCAAGGACGATGTTTGGTTTACTTATGATATTTATGTGATCGGAAAACGGATCATTACTCTGATCGACGGCAAGATCTGCGTTGACTGGACCGAGCCTGCGAATATTCCCGCAAGCGAAACGAAGAAGCTCAGTCAGGGAACGTTCGCTATTCAGGCGCATGATCCGAACAGCGTTGTCTATTTCAAAAGTTTTAAAGTCGGACCGCTTCCGCGAACACTGGTTCCCGCCGATAAAATGGATCAGGCTTGGTGGAAAAACCGTCATCAGGAAAACGTCGACCGCATCGGCAAAGGGAAGGTTGATTTTCTGATGGTCGGCGATTCGATCACTCATGGTTGGGATCTTAAGCATCCGGGCGAAAAAGTTCAGGCGTATTATTACGGCGACCGCAATTTCGTCAATATGGGCTTCGGCGGCGATCAGACACAGCATGTTCTTTGGCGGCTCAACAACGCTCCGATGAACAAAATCCAACCGAAAGCGGCCATGCTTCTGATCGGAATCAACAGCCTTTGGGGCGATTGGAATAACTGTTCGTTCAACGACGCGCTCGGTATTCAGGCTTGTGTCGATAAACTGCAATGTCTTTATCCGAATATCAAAATTCTCGTTTTGAATGTTTTTGTCGCCAATGAAAAACCGGACGATCCGGTTAGGGCCCGAATGAATAAAACAAATGAATATCTTCCGCAGCTGCTCAAGGGATACAAGAACGTGACGCTCAAAGATATCAACAAACTTTGGCTGGACAAGGAAAATAAAATCCCGAAAAGCCTTATGAAGGATTTTGTTCACCCGACGGAATTCGGATATAAACTTTGGGGGGCGGAAGTCGAACCGGAAATTTCCAAGATGCTTGATGTACCTGCCAAGCCGAAGATGAAATAATTTCTTCTTAATTTATACGGTCAACATTTTAAATTTCCGTTATTTTATCGGTTAACCTTGTGAACCGGTGTTTTTATGAATTCAGAGCGAAAATTTATGATGGATTTAGTATAAAGAATTACTGATCTTTGTTGATAGCGGAACAGAAGTCAATTGTTGATGCAAGAATTCTGTTCCGCTTTTCTTTTGTCTACTAGTAAAAATATTTCAAGTGAGTAATAACGATTGACTTTTTTGTAAACTTTTGTTATCATTAAAAAGAGGATGGAAAGAAATAATATTTTTAAAAATTTACCAAACGGAGAAAACGCTAATGTCCAAAAAGGCTTTTACCTTGGTTGAACTGCTGGTCGTCATCGCGATCATCGGTATTTTGATCGGACTGCTTTTACCGGCGGTTCAGGCGGCGCGGGAAGCGGCCCGGCGTATGCAATGCACCAATAATTTAAAACAGCTTGGCATCGGTTTGCATAATTATCATGACATCAATAATTATTTTCCGGCCATGCGTAACGGCAGTACAAAAAATTCAGTTATTGCCGCCGGGGAAACAGAACAGAATTTTGGACTGGTCGGATTTCAAATTCCGCTTCTTCCTTTTTGTGAGCAGCAGCAGCGTTTTGACGCTTACGTGAATTACGGTAAAACGAAATATCCCAAAAGCGGTCAATGGCCCAGCTACACAAGTAAAAATACCCCGGGGCTGACCGGTGAAATACCTTACCTGTCCTGTCCTTCTGACGCGGAGGTTATGAATCAGTATTCCGGAGTGATCAAATCAAGTTATCCGGGTTCGTTCGGTGACGCGATTTACGCTTGTTATGAAGGGAATCAGAATTCGCGCGGATTTTTCGGAGGTGGCCAGGCTCGAGCTGAAACGGTGAACGAAAAACCTCTTTACCGCGATATTTCCTGTATTATTGACGGAACTTCAAATACAATCGCGATTTCTGAAACTGTAACCGCGTCTGCCGGAAATACAAAAAACATCAAAGGTAATGTCGCTTGGGGAGTTGCGGGAACAGGAACAAGTGGTTTTCCGACCCCGTCAGAATGTATGGCGGTTATCGATACGGCCAATCCGCGATTTTTTAAAGACGATTACGTCAACCCGTCCGCTTCCGGAGCATCGCGCGGATTTATTTTCAGCGATGGAAGACCTAGTGTTAATACGTTTCATACCGCGCTTCCCCCCAACTCGCCCGGCTGCAGCAGAAATACCGCGTTCAGTGCGGGTACCGGCGGAATCATGAGCGCGTCCAGCAATCATAGCGGCGGGGTAAATTGTCTTTTGGCCGACGGCAGTGTCCGTTTTGTTTCGGAAACAATCGATGTCGGATCAATCACTTCAGCAACGGATCCGAACAACAAGGCTATTGAAAGTCCGTTCGGAGTTTGGGGAGCGATGGGCTCAATCGCCGGCGGAGAAACAAAGGCCCTCTGATCCTTTGGATATGGCCGATGGCGCTGTTGCCGTTATTACCGCCGAAATTGAGAAACATTGGATCCCAATATCGGCGACGAATATTCCGCAGCGAACGGGAACGACGGCAATCGATATACAAAAGAAAATAAAAAAGTATTGCTTGTTCGTTGTTTCGTAAAAAATTTTTAGATCCGAAGATCTTATTGGTTTTCGGTTCTTTTTTTATGCCATTTTCGAACGGTTCGGACGGTAAGGGGAACGAACGACTTGGTAACAGCCGACTGGTCAGGTGAATGAATTTGTTTTTGGGGAATAACGACGAAATCGAAACCCGCGGGGATCGTGTCGGTGTTTCTTCGAAACGCTTCCCGAATAAGGCGCTTCCATCGATTGCGTTCAGGCGAATTGCCGACTTTTTTAGAGACCGATAAACCGAGTCGCGAATAAGATAATCCGTTGGACGCACAAAATACGGTCAGAATAGAATCGAAATTTCGGCATCGTGCCTTGAAAACAAGGTCGAATTCTCCAGAGCTTTTAATTCTTTGGAACTGTCCGAATGTTTGAGGTTTTTGCTCCTGCAGATTAACCGTCATTTTTTATTATTTTCGCTTTCGGATCCCGCTTTTTTGACAGGAACAGTATTTTTGCCCGGCTCAGTATTGTTTGCGTTACTGACGGTTTGGATCGATTCCGCGTTTTTTGTATTCTTCGCAACGAGATTTTTTATTTCTTTTTCTATTTCGGGCAAATTCGCGCCGATGATCTGTTGAACAACTTTTCCCTTGACGATAAATCGAATGTCCGGAATTGGTCCAACGTTATAAGCATGCGCAACGTTTGAATTTCTGTCAATATTGACACTGAGAAATTTAATACCGTCTTTTTTGTACTCGTTGGAAAACCGGTCCAGATAAGGCATCAGTTTTTGACAGGGGCCGCACCAGTCCGCGTTGAAATCGACGACCACCAGCGAATTTTCTTCCAGTGTTTTAATGAACTGATCGGTCGTGAGTATTTCAACGACTTCTGAAGGAGTTTTTGAAGACAGATCTTTTTCCGACGGAAGAGCAGGAAGAAGCGGGACTCCTGTTGACGGATCTTTTGTTGGGGAAGGATCCTTGGGCGGCTGAGCCTGCCGATCTTCTTTGAAACATCCGGCAAAAATGAGTGTCGAAATACAAATAGTCAGGCAGCAGAGAAAACGGGCGGTTTTCATAAAAAGATCCTTTCAGAATAATCCGGAAACAGGTCTTGAACGCGTCATGAATGAAAAACGTTGATGTTATAAAATAAAAACGCTGAATAAAACAGCGTAACGCGATCTGTTGACAAACCGTTTCAATTATTTAATAAGCAGAGAAAATGCAATGGAAACGGAAAGCCGAATCAAAGAGAACCGATTTGGGATCTCCTTGATTTTTGATCGGATTTTTGAAATCAAACGGGAAACGACCGTCGGTTTATTGAAAACGCGGTCGTTTTCCTGGGGTTAACAGGTTGAAAATCAGGCGCCGAATTTTCCAAGTCTTCCGGCGTGTCCCATGGCCAGCGACATAAGGTACATTGCCTGGAAATGTCCGAGTCCGCCGCGGCTGGCTTCTGTTTCGCCGTAAGCCTGACAGGCATCCGTTCGGGCCAGATCGGAAACGATCATAGTCGGAACCGGATGGAAGCTGTGTCCGGACATTTTGGCAGGAGTGCTGTGATCGCCGGTAACGATAAAGCAGGCCGGGCCGAGAGCTTCGATGGCCGGCACGACTTTGTCGAGTTCTTCGATCATACGGACTTTCTCGTCGAAATTACCGTCTTCGCCGCGGCTGTCGGTGTATTTGAAATGAACAAAGAAGAAATCGTAATCGTTCCAATACTGTTTCAGGACTTCGATCTCTTCGGTAAGGGACTGCGGTTTGCCGACCAGTTCCATTCCGACCAGACTGGCCAGTCCTTTATACATCGGATAAACAGCGATTGCGGCGGCCTTGAGTCCGTAAAGGTCTTCGTAGCTGGGGAGGTTCGGTTTTTTGGCGAATCCGCGCATGGTCAGACAATTGGCCTTCGGCTGGCCTTTGAGGATCTCTTTGGCTTGACGGAAAAATTCATTGGCGACTTCGGCGGTTTTGGCACTCGCGCCGTCGTTGGGGTCTTTGGCTTTGGCCGGCAGAGGAGCCAATCCGACTTTTTGTGGATCGGTATCGGCAACTTCACCGCCGAGACCTTCTGCGCGGAAGACAACGACGAAACGATGTTCTTTGACCGGACGAACGAAAATTTCAACACCGGGGATCTTGACCGCTTCGAGAAGTTTAACGACTTCAGTGCTTTCTTCAGTCGGAATTCGGCCCGCGCGTCGGTCCGTAATCAGATCATCCGCGCCGATCGTGCAGAAATTGCAGCGAATGCAAACGTCATTCGGTCCGACCGGGAACGCGATTCCCGCCGCTTCCAAAACACCGCGTCCGATCTGATATTTCAACGGATCATAACCGAACAGTCCAAGATGGCCCGGACCGCTGCCCGGAGTGATGCCCGGAAGAATCGGAAGCGACATGCCGGAGACTCCCTTGGCCGCCATTGCGTCGAGATTGGGGGTCTTGGCTGTTTCAAGTTCCGTTTTGCCTCCCGGTGTCATCGGAAGTCCGCCGATTCCGTCGGAGACGAGCATGACGATCTTTCCGCCGTCTGAAGTTTTCAAACTTTTAATAAGTTCATGATAATCCATTGTCATTTTGTGCCTTTCCTAATTCAGTTCGTTGTTGCCCGGATCCTTGAAGATCCTTCTGATATACCGATTACCCATTGTTTTTTACCTGCTCCGGCGCCGGAAGGAGAGCCGGTTTACAAAATCAACCGGCTAAAAAGATGAAAAACAAAATGTCGGCAGGATAACATACCTTGCGCCGACCCTCTTGATTCAATAATGAATATTCTTTACCGGTACCGTGTTTTTCCCGACCGGTTTCATATCCGGTCCATTCTTTTTTTATTGTACCGGAAAGAAAATTTTAGTCCAGTCTTTCCGGTTAAAAAACGACGGTTCAATTTACCATTTTACTTTCCAGGCGGTAACGCCTTCCAAATCGGTAATAACAAGAAGGGTTGTCATTTCGTTTTTATTAACCGACGGTAATTTTTCAGAGGATCCGCTTTGACCGCCGGAATTTCCCGACGCGGTTTTATCGGAATGATCCGCGGACGGTTTTTCCGAATCGGAAGAGGATTTGATCCCGGCGCTTTGATATTTGTCATTGTCCGTTTTATGAAGAGGAACGGTTATTTTTTGAGCGGTTCGAACGACACAAACACCGGTAACTTCACTGCCGGTTTGAAATTTATCGAGCAGGAGTCCTTTTTTATCAAAGATCAGAATAGTGCCATCGCGATAAGGGAGGATCCATTCATCCGATCCATCGCCGTTGATATCACCGGAGACAATTCGTTCCATTCGCCGGTCCAAATTGTTTTCCGTCAGCGGGGTCCGCCATAAAACAGATCCGTCTTCCGTTGAGATCCCGGCCAGAAAACTTTTGGCGATATCCAACTGATCCATAAAGACAGGAGCTTCCTTTTCGGAACCCGGTGCGGAAGATCGACCGAGCCAGAGAATGGAAAAATTGCGTTTTTGACTTTCGTTCTTTCCGGAAGGGATCGAGCGCAGACGTTTTCCGGACTGAAGATCGTTGACGACGATATTTCCGGAGATCCCTTCATAATGGTTCATGGCCAAAAGATTTTTTTTGCCGTCCGAAAGTGTTTCGAGTCCGAGCCGGTAAGGGGCGGTGATCTCTTCATCTTTCCAAAGAATACTTCTGGTTCGGATATCGACGGCGTATAAACCGTCGATTGGCGGATTATTGTCGGTTGTGTCTCCGTTAAGAGCAAGAATGAGTTCCGGTTCCGAGTTGCCCGCGATATTCACAAGCAGAAGATCGGAGACCCGTTGATTGTTCAGAGATCCGACATTAATGGAGACGATTTTATGAAAATTTTCATCGAAGCAGTGAACTTTGCGCGTTTCAAGAAAGGCGGACGCGGCGTAAAAACGTTTTCCGTCCGGCGTTTCGGCGTAACGCAAAAAAGTGATCGGTTCGTCTCCGGTAACGGTTGAGTCGAGTGTTCGGAGAATTTTTCCGTCAAGCGATAAAATATTTATATTGTTGCCGTCACTTGGGACAAGGATCAGTTCCTGCCCGGCACTGTCCGCTGTCGGTTTTCCGGACGGAAGATCCGTTAGCGCTTTGACCGCGCCGGTCTGCGGTTTTGCCGTTTTATTATCTGCGTTTGCATGATCCTGCGGTTTGGCGGGCGGAAGTTTTTCCGCGGGGAGATCCATTGACCGTCCGGACGTTTTTTTTGCGGGAATAAAGAGCGGATTGCCGGGATCATGAAGTCGGCTGACCCGCCAGATCTGCTGGAGTTTCATTCGCCGGGGCGCACTTTTCGGTTTTATTTCAGGTTCGGAAGGAGCGGAGTCCGAAACGATTCGGTAAAGATCGTTCAGATCGGCCTGCCGAAGAATTTCCCGGAACATTTTTATATTACCCTGAAAGCGGTTTAGATCTTCTTTGAAAAGATCTTGCTCACTCACGAGATTTTTCATATCGATTTGGAAACGGAACCGATTAACTGCCGGCCGGTAAAAACGCTGAACGATCCCTTTGTTATCGACGAGAATAAAGGAAGGAACCGGAATTTGTGAAATTGTGATCTTATCCGTATTTTCCGGATCAAGCCGGTAAAGAGGAGTCGCGAGATTTAAATTTCCGTATTGGGACAACAAAAGACGGTCGCTGTATTGTTCGGTGTTATCGGCGCAAACCGGAATGATTTGCAGCTGCGGTTCTTCTCCAAATGTTGCTAAAATATTATTGAATTCATTCAGTAATCGTTTGGAAGGTCCGCCTGACGAGAGACTGCTCATGTAATCGGATCGGAGCGTTTGAAGTGTTTTTTGATCGAACAGCCAGATCAACCGATATTTATCATCCGGGTTCGCGGTATTCAGATCGGAAAAGCCGGTAATGAGCGATTTGAATTTTACTTTGGGAAAAGGTTTTCCAAGAAAAACAAGATCGGCCGGAAGAAATTCATGAACTTTTTTAAGATTTTCGAGTCCGTCCAGGGTGAATATTTTATCATTTTTAAATGACTGCAAATCATTAGACAGGAACGGATCGGGAATTTCAAGATTGATCTTGCTGATTCGGTTGACGTTGTCCGGAACAGCGAGCTGTTCGAGCGGAAACTCAATTCGAACGAAAAGATGATCTTTTCTGCTGATCCAAAAAGTTGTTTTGCCTCCGTCCGAAACAATTTGGATCCGGTCGCAAGGTATAATATTTTCCGGATGGGGTTGATTACCGGTTGGGGTAATTTTCGCATAAGCGGGATCCAGCATTGACAGTTGCGCGCCGGGGGGTAAAAATGTTTTGAGCGGTTTTTTCGCTTGAAGAAAGATCAGTTGAGGCGGAGCCCAACAGACGGTCGGAGGAACATCGAGCTGCATTGCGCTGGCAAGCCGGATGTCAGGATAAAATTCGATGACCGACGAGAATAAATAAGGCGCTTTTAATTCCTGATAAAGATCTTCAAAAGCGGGCTGATGAATACGGGTCCGTAAATTTTTCCCGTCCGAAATCAGTTCGCCATCGCGAACAGCAATTCGCCCCTGATTTGGTTTTTTCAAGGTAACGGAACAGGGATAGCGATGCGCAGTCCGTTCTTTGCCGTTGGGACCGTTTATGTCATAAAGTATTTCGAAATAGGCGTTGTCGGAATAGACTTTACATTTGGAATAAAGATTAACCGTTTTTCTGAAAAGATCATTTGCGTCGAGCAGGGGATCTTTTTCCAATTCGGGAAGTCCGTCCGCAGTTCGGGACAGTCGGGGATGAATGCCGGAAGGATTTGATTCGGAAGGAGGAGTTTCGCTCGGTGAAGAGACGGCCTTTTCGGGCGGATTGGTGAAACCGGTTGGTTCGGATTTTTTATCCTGTCCGCAGCCGGAATAAAAAAGAATCGTGAATCCGAAAACAGATCCAACGAACAATATCTGAAAAAGAGAAAAAGAGATCCTTCCAAAACGGCATTGACGGCGGTTTTTCGTTGGGGTGATCTTTTGGGCTTTTGAATGTTGATTGATCATAATGCTGTCGGTTTTGGAATGTTTCCTGTTGTGTTCAGTAGGATCAAGAAGCAAAGGCGGCGGCAAAAAACGTTTTGAAGAGTCAGCTTTTACTTGTATATTCTATTATATAATATAAAGGGACAAACAAAAGACGGAAAATAAGAACTTTTTAATAAAAAAAGCCCTCGACCTGTTGCCGTTTAGCGTGTATAATGCGAAAATAAGGAATATAATCTGACAATTTAACCATTTGATCGTTGTTTTTCGCTGTAAATTTTCGGCAAAGATATTTGATGAAACGTCAAAAACGAGGCTGATCGCGGCAATGGAAGATCCGCGATTCGTTTGATGGTTCAGAAATTCCGTTCAAGTTTTTTTTGAAGAGGAGATAAGTTATGCAGAGACGTGAATTCATTCAAAAGTCGTCCTTTCTTGCCGCGACGGTCGGTTTGGCTTCCTGTGATTCAAATAATGTTCAAGCGGACGTTCCTGTAAAAACGGCTACTTACGCAGAAAAAGAAGGCCTTACCTGGACTAAAGAAGGAAAGGATTGGGGACTTGATCCGGTAGAACATTTTACAACTTATTTCCCTGATTTTTCTGACAATAATATTTGGATTCGTCAGGACAATCAGGTCCTTGCCGCTTATCGAACTCAAAAAGATCAAAAATATCCTTACATTTATCCGCTGACCGGTCCTGTTTCCCGGGTTTCCGTGACGAGTGAATCCGCGCAGCCTTGGCCGCATCACCGGTCCGTTTTTCTCGGGCTCGACAAGGTCAATGAAGGTAATTACTGGCAGCAGACACGGGGAGACGGACAGATCTTGAGTCAGGAACCGAAAATTGTCCGAGCGGAAAAGAAACTTGTTGAATTCACCGACCGGTGTCTTTGGAAAAAACCGGAACAGGATCCCATTATTGAGGATTCAAGACGCTATCTGCTTGAATGGCGTTGCGATGATTATTATATTCTCGATCTGGAATATTCGATGACAATGCTGACCGACGTCGAAGTAAAAAAGACCAATCATGGCTTTTTCGGCGTTCGTGTCGAACAGGATCTTTGCCCGTTTGGCGGAGGTAATCTTCTCTCCAGTGAAGGGGCCAAAAATCAGGAAGAGTCTCTTGGAAAACCCGCCAATTGGATCGCGTTTTATGGAAAACGCCGTTTTAATCCCGAGATTTCAGAAGGAGTTGCCGTTTTTTGTCCTCCTGATGAACCGTTTGGAAGTCCGTTTGAGAAAACTCCCTGGTTTACCCGGGATTACGGAAATATTTCTCCGATGCCTTTCCTTTTTGTTGATAAAGATTTTGTTTTCAAATGGAACAAAGGCAAAAAAATATCAACCAAATATCGAATTGTTGTTTTTGCGGGTACACCGGCCGATGTCGATCTGAATAAACTTTGGAATGAATTTTATAAGTAATTAATGTGTTTGTCGTTTTTGTATTGTTTTTTAATGCAAAAACGACAATATTGTTTAATTATAAACAAAGTTATATTTTTAAGCACCCCTTTGAAATTTTACAGAAAAATATATTATATTTAAATATTGAATAGAAATAAAAAATAGATTTTAGATATCAAGTGACAAAACAGAAAAATCGGGACACTGCCAAGAATAAAAAAAATGGATAGTGTAAGTCGATGAATCAAGGGTGAAAAATGACAGATCAAAAAGATGTTTTTTCTGATGTTGGTGTAACATTTGATGATGTCTTGCTGGAGCCGCAATACAGTACGGTCATTCCGGCGGATGTCAATGTCAAGACAAAACTTACGAAAAATATTACGCTGAACGTTCCTCTTTTAAGTTCGCCGATGGATACGGTTACCGAGCGGCGAATGGCGGTCGCGCTGGCTCAAGAAGGGGGATTGGGGATTATTCATAAAAATCTGCCGCTGGAAGTTCAGGCGGAAGAGGTGGCGCAGGTAAAAAGAACGGCAAACGGTATTATACGAAATCCGGCGACAATGCAGCCGGACGCCAGTGTCCGGGTTGTTCGGGAAATGATGGAACAGCAGAACGTTTCCGGAGTTCCGATTGTTCAAAAAGACGGTACGTTGGTCGGTATTATTACCAAGCGAGACCTTCGTTTTCTTGAGGATTGGGATCAGCCGGTTTCCGATGTTATGACGAGCAAAGACCTTGTTCGGGCTAAGGGACATGTAACGCTTGCGCAAGCTGAGAAAATTTTAATGGAAAAAAAGGTGGAGAAACTCCTCCTTGTGGACGATAAAAATAAATTAGAGGGTCTAATCACCATTAGAGACATCGATATGCTGCGTCGATACCCGAATTCCTGTAAAGATGGAGAAGGAAGGTTAAGAGTAGGAGCTGCGGTCGGTGTTCATGATTATGAGAGAATAGAACGCTTGATTAAAGAGGGAGTGGATCTTCTGGCGGTTGACAGTGCTCACGGGCATTCAGCGAATGTTATTGAGACGGTCAAAGAGATCAAGAAAAACTGGAAAATTGATGTTGCCGCGGGAAACGTCGCGACGGCGGAAGGCTGCAAGGCCTTGATTGATGCCGGAGTGGATGCGGTTAAAGTCGGAATCGGGCCTGGTTCGATATGTACGACTCGTGTTATTTCCGGGGTTGGTGTTCCGCAGATTACGGCCATTCATCGAGCGGCGCAAGTTGCCCGGGATGCGGGAGTAGCAATTATCGCTGACGGCGGAATTCGTTTTTCCGGCGATATTGTCAAGTCAATCGCGGCTGGCGCACACGCAGTTATGCTGGGTGGATTACTGGCCGGTTTGGACGAAAGTCCCGGAGAGATCATTCTTTATCAGGGGCGGACGTTTAAGTCTTATCGCGGAATGGGTTCGCTCGGCGCGATGGTTCGGGGATCCGGCGACCGTTACGGTCAAAAAGGATACAAACCGGGCAAGCTGGTACCGGAAGGCGTTGAAGGACGTGTTCCTTATAAAGGGGCGTTGAGTCCCTATGTTTATCAGCTGGTGGGCGGACTTCGGGCAGGAATGGGGTATTGCGGAGCGCAAACGATTGAAGAACTTCGGCAAAAGGCAAAATTCATTCGAGTGACCGCGGCGGCCGTTCGGGAAAATCACCCGCATGACATCGCGATTACGCAGGAAGCCCCGAATTACAGTCGAAGCGATAATGACTGATCGACCCGTCGGCATCATCTGACAAGGACAATCATCTGGCTGTTAATTGCTGATGGTTCCAAGATAAACGATCCTTGTCTGAATAAAAAACATAATCGGTTTTTCAGAACGAAGTGCTCAAGCGGGCGCGGATGAATGTTTTCATTTGAGTTTTATTGATCCGTCGGAGACGGAGCCGGACGCGGACTTGTCCGGAGCGTAAAGTAATTCAAATACAGAAAGCAATAAAAGGATTCGCGCCGTTTTGAATGACTGATAACGATACTGAAATGTATTGAAAAATAACGAACTCCTTCAAGGAAGAAGGAGTACAAAAGGTAAGGAGACTGATATTATGAGCAGCCGGTTCGCGCATTTATTAAAGAGAACAGGCGTTTTTAAACGGCCAGCAGAAAATTTATTCCGGAGTATTTCCCGATTGTCTTTGGGAACAGGAATGTTTTCCAACGGTGAAGCGGCAAAACCGAAACGGAGTTGGTGCAAACGCTCGTCAATGTTTTTGGGAGCGGCGCTTTTCTGCGGCGCTGCGGTTCTTTCCGCGCAGGAGTCCAATTCTTTATGGAAACAGCCCGCGTCCGGTAATAATGAATCGGGTATTCCCTCTCTTGTGATGCCGCAGAATCAAATTCGACTGGTAAATTCTGAAGACGCCAACAACTCACCGGTCAAGGCGCCTGTTTACAAGGCGCCCGCCGCGGATATTCCTTCGCTTCCCCCGTTGAGTAGCGCTCCGGATGCGGTTAAAAGTGAGTTTCCCGCGCCGTCAAGTCTTCCAGCTCCCGCCGCGTTGCCCGCTCCGGCTAAAAAAAGTCCGTTGAAATCCAATGAACAGAATAAAAAAGATCTTCCGGCCGCGGACGTTTTGGAACAAAAATCGGGTATTCCGGGCACTCTCGTCGATCCTCAAGAGAGAAAAGCAGTTGATCGAACTTCACAAAGTCCTTATAATGCCGATTTTGCCAAAGGAACTTATGTTGATGAGTGTCCTGATCCGAAATCACTGCCGCTGATTAAAG
Source organism: uncultured Planctomycetaceae bacterium (assembly GCA_964652875.1). Lineage (GTDB taxonomy): Bacteria > Planctomycetota > Planctomycetia > Pirellulales > Thermoguttaceae > JAUNBG01. The sequence continues at coordinate 3,137 of CAZZEF010000050.1, read as the reverse complement.
ATCTTTCTTATAAAGTGGAACCGAAGCCGGGTCAGTTTCCTGAAAGCTGTCCTCTTCCGGACGAAGTTTATGTCCGCAAAATGCCGACTCCGATCACTTTTACCTGGAAGGCGTCCAATCTTTGTTATAAGCCGCTTTATTTTGAAGATGTTCAGCTCGAACGATACGGAAACTCGTTCTGTCCGCTCCTTCAGCCGGCAATTTCAAGAGCGCGTTTTTGGTTGACGATTCCCATTCTTCCTTACCTGATGGGGGTCAATCCGCCGAATGAATGCGTTTACGATCTCGGGTATTATCGGCCGGGCAACTGCGCTCCTTACATGCTCAATCCGATTCCGATTTCTTTGCGCGGTGCGCTGATGGAAGCGGGAGTCATTGTCGGAGGCTGCTATCTCTACCCGTAATTTTTATAATGTTTCCGAAATGGTTTTTTCGGGATCTTTGGAAATTAGGAAGTATTTTTTGACAAAGAAATGAAAAAACAGAGGAAAGCAGTATAAAAAGTGCTTGAAAGTTGAATAATTTTCCGTTAAAATAAAAAGCGGTGTGTTTCGGTAATCGGGACTCACCGCTTTTTTTGATGTATGGTTTTGTTTAATTTTTTCCTGTTTCAATGTCAAAAGAAGAGAGGGACACGAAATGAACCGGCGGATAAAAATATAAAATACAGACGGTTTCACTGAAGATGTATTTGTTTGATCATAAAAAACAGGAGTTTCGTTTGACGCGGAAGACAATATCGATTGATTGGAATTGGCCCTTCCCTGAGTAACAGATCGATTCTGTATGGATTTTCGTTCCAGCGTTTAAAGAAGTCGATTCACAAAGTCAGTCGTCGATAATAGCAGAAAAATATAAACAGAGCGGTATAAAAAGATCTCTGTTTTTGACGCAAAAGAAAGAAGAGGTTGAAAATGAAGGTTAAAAAATTTGGCATTATTGGCTGCGGAATGATTGCGACATTTCATGCGCGAGCCATTGAGGAAGCGGGGGGCGAACTGGTCGCCTGTTATGATAAACTTCCGATAGCGTCGGAACGGATCGCCCGCGATTTCGGATGTAAAGCGTATCAGGATTTGAATGAATTTCTTGCCGATCCGGAAATTCAAATCGTAACGATCGGAACACCCAGCGGCGCGCATATGGATCCGGCTGTTGCCGCGGCCCGGGCTGGCAAACATATTATCGTCGAAAAACCGCTTGAGGTCACCTTGGAGAAATGCGACCGGATTATTAAAGCGGCGGAAGAGTCGGGCGTTGTTCTTTCAACCGTCTTTCCGAGTCGATTTCATCAGTCCTCAGTTCAGATGAAACGGGCGATTGACCAAAAACGTTTCGGCAAGCTGACGCTCGGTGACGCTATAGTCAAATGGTATCGAACCCAACAGTATTATGACAGCGGAAATTGGCGGGGCACATGGGCGCTGGACGGCGGGGGCGCGTTGATGAATCAGGCTATTCACAGCGTCGATCTGCTCCTTTGGCTCATGGGTGATGTCGAGGAAGTCAGCGCCTTGTGCGGACTGGTCGCGCATGAAAGAATCGAAGTCGAAGACGTCGCAATTGCCAATTTGAAGTTTAAAAACGGCGCTTATGGAACATTGGAAGCGACGACGGCCGCATATCCCGGTTATTTGAAACGAATTGAAATACACGGAACTGCCGGGTCCGCGATGATTGAAGAAGAAGATATTGTTAAATGGGACTTTGCCGAAGCAGGACAGGAAGATGCCGCAATTCGCGAGTCGATGACCAGTCATTTATCCGGCGGCGGCGGGGCGGCCGATCCCGCCGCGATTGGGCATCATGCGCACGCGAAACAGTTCGCCGATGTTATGGACGCAATTGAAACAGGAAGAAAACCTAAAATCGACGGCTATGAAGGACGAAAAAGCGTCGAAGTGATCTGCGCGGTTTATGAATCCGCTCGAACAGGAAGTATTATTAAACTGTAACGGTTTGACGTTTGTCTCGGCCAATATTCGCTTCTGAACAATTTGGGGGAGAATGCCGCTGAAGACATAAGGGGAGGGGTCGTGAAGAGATCTCCCCCTCTTTTATTGTTTTAAAATTAATTGTCGGCAGGCGGTCAGTCTGGATGAAATATTGTTTTCTGCCGGTGTCAGCTTGAATTAAATATCTTAATTTCGTTGAAAATCACCCGGCAATTATCCTGATCTCCTTTTAAATTTTTCGCTATTTTTACCGATTGACTTAGTAAATCGTCTGTTCTTTTGACGTTATAACGGAACCGGTATATTAAAAAATATCAGATAAATTTTTTAAATAATAAATTGAAAAAAAAGTTAAAATTCTTTGACAGATTTTAAATAATCGGATAAAATAATAGAATTAGAGAAGGGACTGATTGGGGGGATATTGGTTTAATTTTGCTTTTTATGTATCAGTGTCAAATGAATAACTATTCATACATCTGCCTTCCGAACCCCTGTCAATTTCAAAAGAGAGCATTATAAAATCGCCGTTCGGTAAATTTCATTATTATAGGATGGGAATTTCTTTAAGACGAGGAATAATTATGTCAAAAAAACGAAAAAACACAAGTTTTGCCGGTAAAGCGTTTACTCTGGTGGAACTGCTGGTCGTTATTGCGATCATTGGAATTTTAATTGGACTGCTTTTACCGGCGGTTCAGGCGGCGCGGGAAGCGGCCCGGCGAATGGAATGCACCTCGAAGATGAAACAGCTTGCATTGGCCCAGCATAATTTTCATGATACGAACGGGTATCTTCCAAACAGCATTGTTCAGCGTGTATTAGGCGTCAACAACTGGCAAGGCTGGTCCGATGCCGGAGCGGCGGACGGAACCTATTTTACACGAACTTATTCCTGGATCGTTGTCTCGCTTCCATTTATTGAGCAGTCGAGTCTTTATCAGAAATTTTCCGATGGTGTCAATAATGCGAAAGCGCCTGTCTGGACGGTCGATGTAATGGGGTCAATTAATGAAACAAGCGTTAACATGCCGTTTTGCGAGCCGGTAGACGCGCTTTGGTGTCCTTCGGATCCGGAAGCGAAAACGCCCCGGGGAACGGTTTGCGGAACCAATTACCGCGGCAATTGCGGTGATATGATGGCTAACGCCACCGGTTATGACACTCCGCGCGGAGTCTATC
>CAZZEF010000049.1:6408-22952 GCA_964652875.1 uncultured Planctomycetaceae bacterium | reverse complement strand
GTTTTGGAAAAAGATCCGTCTTTGGAATGTCTTGAATTTGTTTACGATCCGGCGGCGAAAGATCCGTTTTATTCCCGAAAAAGTTACGAGTACACTTTCGCGTCGATGGATTCGCTTCGAACCGCCCGGCGTCATCCGAATCCGCTTGATCCGAAGGCGACCCGAAAGTTTCTTGAAGTAACACATCAGCATTACAAGGACGCGCTCGGTCCTGATCTTTATCATCAGGTTGAAGCATTTTTTACCGATGAACCAACATTGCTCGGTATTTCCATTTTGCGGATCATGACCCCGGAAGAACGAGAGAAACATGGCGTTACGGATCCGCTGGACTGGTCGAAAAAGATCCTTCCAGCGATTCCTTGGCGGTCCGATCTGCCCGACCGTTATCAGGAAAAATACAGCGAAGATCTCCGCAAAAATTTCAGTTCTCTTTTCGGGGGCAATACCGAGAAAGATTTTGCGGTTCGGGCCCGATTTTGGAATCTGATCGGTGAACTCAATGCCGATAGTTATTTCGGCGAGATCCGTCGTTTTTGCGAAAAGGATCCTGCCGGACCTGTCGCTTCCGGACATACTCTTGCGGAAGAAGGTTTTCTTTTAAGCGTTCCGATTGACGGCAATAAACTCGAAGTTCTCAAACAGTTCCAACTGCCGGGTCAGGATCTCTTGACCAGCGTGCCTCTTGCCCAGATCACCGGAACACACTGGCTGACCAGTACGATGCCTGCTTCCGCCGCGTATTTGATCGGCAGTCGAAAGATCATGACCGAAATCAGCGATCATATTCAGCGTCATTCCAAAACGCCCCGTGTCGCGACGATTGAGGAAATGTGTTCCTCCGCCGGTATTATGGCCGCAAACGGCATTACGGAATTCACTCTGTATTACGGCGTTCATGGAGGAAAAGAATTTCCTTACCGCAATGAAAAAACTCATAAACAGTATTGCGATTTTGTCGGAAAACTCAATTCTGTTTTGAGAGATGCTGAACCTGTCCGTCCCGTTTTGCTTTATTATCCGATCGAACAGCTTCAACGGGAATATATTCCCGTGGCCGGTCATTTCCAATATAATACTCAAAGCAATCGCATGCGTGCCGTCGATTTGGCTTTTCATTCATTAGGAGGGGCCCTTGTTCGGTGCCAGATCCCCTTTATTGTTGTCGATGATCAATCGATCCGAGAACTGATCGACAACGGAGCCGGAAAAAAAACCGGATCTCGAACTGTTCGGTCCGACTTCGATTTTTCCGGTATTATTTATCCTGAAGTCGTCGAAAAGAAAAATTACAACTGGAACAATAAAAACCTTATTGAAGTTTATTCCTCCCGCGATATAAAGGGTAAGACAGACGCTGATTCGGTAAAACTGGCAGTCTCGTCAATGGCCGGACCTCGTCTTGTCCTTGATCCGCCCAGCCAAAAAGTTGCGCTCGGCTCTTTTGTTCGTGACGGAAAATTCGTTTTCGTTTTGGCTTGCGCCGATGAAAAAGGATATAAAGGCAATGTTTCGTTCGATTGTCCGAAATCAATGAACTTTGACGGAAAGAAGATCCGTTTCAATGGCGCCGGTTCCGAATATAAGATCCCTTCCGGCGACTGGACCGTTCTGCATCCTGAAAACGGCGCAATTGAAAAGGTTAGTGTCAAAGACAAAATGCCGATTGATCTCAAATGTTTTCAAACGGTACTTTTGATCACTCCTTGATCAAGACGAAATTCCGCTCCCGTTATTTGCGGATCTGTTCAGACCGTCAAACGGGAGCGAGTCGTATTCTGATTTTCCGATCTAATCTCAAAAGATCAGTCGGATCATAAAGTCAATCGACGGAAATTAAATCAGAGGAGTATAAAAGTCAAGGCGATTTTGGAATCAGTTTTTGGATCAGGCTGTTAATCGGTTTGACGTTGCTTTTTCCTGTTTGAACCGTATTTGAACGATTGGTATTTTCTTTTTTTACTGATTGGGGAAGTTCTGTTATAACTCTTCCGATCAAGCCGCAGATAAAAACAGCAACGACGATCAAAAAGACCAGCAGATTCTGTTTTCGGTCTTTTTTTTCGTTCCAGGTTTTTTGACCCAGCGCGATTTTTTGATCCGCTTCGGCGAGAAGTTTTTTCGCGTTCTCATCGGAAGGATCGATAAAAATCAGTTTTTGATACAAAGAGCGGATCTGTTCCAGGGGGGCCTTTTTCCGGATCAGTATTTCGGCTTTGATAAACAGTCCTTTTTGACATTGATGATCGAGCCGCAGAGCCCGGTCAATATAATGTTGGGCTTTTCGAACACTTCCAAACCCGGAAGTGCGCAAACAGGATCCAGCGAAACTGGCGTAAGCGAACGCGTCTGATTCGTCGATGCGAATGATTTGACGGCAGATCCGCCGGATCTCTTTCCAGCATTTCAAAATCTCCAGAAGATCAATTTTCATTTTCAGAAAAGTAATGTTCTCCGGATCGTTCCGGATCTTTTCCTCCAGAAGTATCAGGGCTTCTTTCATTCTGCCCGCGTCAATAAGAATCGCTGTTAAAAGACCGGTTCGGCCAGGATTCGATGATCGGTCATTTCCCCGTTTGGCCGCTTCAAGCGCTTTGTCGAGCAGCCATAAACGGTCTTTTCTTCTGCCGGTTTCGAGCCAATACATATATAAATAATAAGCGTATTGCGAAAGATTGAATTCGTTTTCCGGATCCCGAACGATATTATCCCGGCAGCGGGCGAGATTTTTCAGATCGAATTTCGGGAGAGAGGGAGAGATCCTCTCTTCGCGCAAAGAAATTTTCATTGGCGGTAAAATTGAAAAACTCAACATGAATTCGATTCCTGAAATGATGACGATTGTGTTTTTGAGACGGAACAGTTCCGGCTTTCGTTCCGCCGATCCGCGATGCCGTCCGGTGTAATTGGTTATTTACCAAAAACGTCAAAAATACCGGCGATCAGTTTTTATTTGACAAAAACGTCAAGAAAGTATTGGCCGGAATGTTATGTCGTTCTCCTTTTTAATTTTCCGCCGATTGACGATGAGAATCGGCGGTTTCTTTAGCGTTGGAACGGAAATTTCATTACGGTTGCGGTTTACTGACGTTTTCAAAAAGGATCAGTGGCCAGTCGCGGACGTTGTTGTCGACGGGGAGTTTCGTTGTCAAATGGATCTGACTGTCGGGTCCTTCGCCATCGTTGTCGTTGACGATCAGATTGAAGCGGACACCTTCGCGCCAGTTCTGTTTGCTCAAGCCGATCTCGCGGACCGGAACGCTGAACTGATAAACACGGGGATTGGTTCCCTGACAGGCGGTGACCGTTTTTTTCCAAATCCGATATCCGTCCTCCGTCGCCAGAAAGAGTTGAACACTGTCTCCCTGATCCTCTTTTTCCGTTGAAGCCGGAGCTTTGTAAAGATCGTCAATAACTTCGATTTTAAAGGTCAGCCGGGAATTGTTCCAGTCTGCTTTATTCGCGGATCCGTTTTCGTCAAAACTTAAAAGAACGCGAACGCTTAAATCATCGGGACCTTTCCATAAGCGATGAGCAACGGCCGGATCGGCAATAGTCAGCGGATAGATCTGGGACTGTTGGTCAAGAATAAAATCGAAAGATCGTTCTTTAGAGGGACGGGGGATCCATTTTGCCGGACGAACAGGGACGTAAAGAATGCCGGTCTGTGTCGAATCTTTCCAGCGGTAAACAAGGGGGATCGTTTTCGATTCCTGAAGATCCTTCGAGATCTTGAATTCCAGCCGGATCTTTTGCGATTCATTGCCGACAATTGTTTTTCGGTAAATCGGGGCGTTCGCGTTTGTCCGGATCTTTTCATCGGAAACGGTATCCGATCGGACGAAAGTCAGTCCTTGGGGAAGATCGTTAAGAGAAAGTTCAAGCTCGGAATCTTTACTTTGCGGGTTCATCGCGGTCAGATCCAAAAACCATTGGCCGCCGGGAACGGCTTCCCGATTTTCGCGAACGCTGAGAATTTCACCGAGAACAGTAACGGAGGATGCCTCCGTCAGTTTTAAACTTTGCGGCAGGCTTTTGATTTCAAAAAGAACTCTTTTATTCTGAAGGGGGATCTCTTTTTCATTACCCATCAGATCGACAAGAAAAGCCTTTTTCGCATTGGTTTCGAGCAGATAACTTTTTGTTTCGCCGACATTGGTTTCGTACCAGCCGGGGACAAGGATCGTTTTGTCGTTTCGGAACAGGAAGAGATAAACGTTTTTGGATATGTCGAGTGTTTTCTCATATTTCATTTTTGTATAATACGAAGCGAGTGCGTTGTAAGCCGCGTAAACGGGTTTCGGGTAGAAATCGTTGGTCATCATTCCGAAATGGTGTTCGCCGTAAGCGGGATCGTAACCATCGTTCCTCAAATCGTACCAGGTATACCCCATCGCTCCCCGGGACCAGGCGAAGATCAGTTTTTTAAAGAGAACTTCCGCCTGCTGTTGTTCTAAACCGCCAATACTGGTCATCGCCGTTTCGTTGCTGTACCAAGGAACAGTAACACCGGTTTCTTTGCGGATCGGGATCAGCTGATTATCGATCTGTTCGACATAAGAAGCAAACCAGCCATGCGCATGAAACGCGTGCAGATGAAAATATCCGTTTGCTTTGGCAAGAAAGTCGCGCTGAAAATCGGGATAGATCAACGACGCGTGACGGCGGTTCAGCGTCGCGAATCCGCCGGTCATGACGATCGCTTCTTTATCGTATTGCGTAAACGCTTCATAAACCGCTTTTTGAAGAGCCGCGTATTGATCAAGCGTCATACTGCTAAAACCGGTCAGATCCGGTTCGTTCCTGTTTTCATAATACCGTATCCGGCCATGATACCGGGCGCAAAGTTCCTTAATAAAGTTTTTGCAGGCGTCCAGTTTGGGAAACGCTTTCCAATAGGATCCGTCTTTCGGAACAATTGCATCGGGAGCAAGTGCCCAAGAGGGGGTTCCCGTCAAATCGAATTGAAGTTCAATTCCTTTTTTTTCATATTCATCAACAAGGAAATCGGTCGTTTTCCAATTCCATTGATCCGGTTTCGGCTGAATGTCCAGCCAGCCGTTACAGGTTCTGCTGACTTTAACGCCGCAGAGAGCCGCCGCCTCAATTTCGAGAAGCCGGTCTTCCGTACTCCAACGGGGAGTATGAGTACAGACGCTGAAAAGAAAACCGGGCGCGCGTCCTTTGGTCGGACCGGCCGGATCAAAATAAGCGATGCTTCGGGTCTTGACCGATCGACTGTTCGGCGTTTTTTGGTTGCGAATCGCAACCGATATTTTCCAGTATCCGAACGTATCGGGCCGCCATTCAGGATTGATCGTTTCCGTTTGGCCCGCACTAATTTTCAAGATCTGTTCTTCCGTTGTTTTTCTGCCGAAAGAGTTTTCATAAGTGAATTTTAAAAGAAGATCGGCCTCTTCCCGGGTCGGATTCTTAAAAAGAAAACGGAGGCGATCTTCCGCGTTTTTTCGGAGAACATGAACTTTACTGCCGGTCTCAATGTCAAAACCGATCGCGTCGCTCAATGTTTTTTCCTCCGTCAGATAAATTCCGTGAATAATCGCCTGAATCGGTTTGTTTTTTTGATGATTGACAAGATTAAGTGTTGAAATTCGAACCGGATATTTAGCGTCTTTGAAAAGATCGCCCGCAGTCCAGCTGATCGTCTGACGGCCCGTCTGAACAGACCGTTCGGGAAATAAAAAGCTTTTCTGATCAATTGCGCGCGCCGCTTTATCCGCGTAGACAAAGCCGGGAAATATTTTTATCTGCGTCGGTTTTTCCGTGTGACTTTTTTTGCCAGCAGTCTTTGAATCGTTTTTTTGAGAAACGGCTGTCTTGAGATCGGTCTTGCCTGAATCGGCAGAATTGTCCAGGAGTTCGACGTCAACGGAGAAACGGACCGGCGGTTTTTCGTACCGGTTGATTTCGAATTTTCTTTCGATGATACCGCACCATCCGGCGATATCTTCGCATTTTAAGGCACCGTTTTCAACAAGAAGCCTGCCAGTACCGACTCGTCGAAAATACGCGGAATCATCGAACGCACAAAGCGGCCGGGTAACATCCAGAACATTTTCCTCCTGTTGAACTTCGGCTTCGACATTTAAAAGATAAAATTTCCCTAGCGGGATCTCTTTGGGAAAACTGACGGTCATGGCCGAGAGATCGGCGGGCATGTCAAGAATATGGTCGGTTGTTTTACCGCCCCAGGAACCGGAATGATTCAACGGCGTTAATTCCCATTCTTCCTCAAAAAGTCCTCCCAAATGAAAATCGATCTTTTTGACAAACTGAAAGATCTCGCCGTTTCGGTCTTTGACACGCAGTCCCATTTGTTTGGCCGAACATCCAACGGGAGCGAAAATTTTGACTTTAATGTAAATTTTTTTGAATACTGAAAGCTTGACAGGCGATCGAAGAAGCCATTCGACATACATTTGATTCGTCAGGCCGGTGTCCCAGGAGATCTCCCAACCGCGGATTTTTTGCCCGGGACGTCAATCAAAGAAAGTGGGGTTCTTATCTTGGTTCCGGGAGTCAGCTTGATCGCGCCCGCCGAAAGATCCAGCGGTATGTTCTGCGCAGATGCCGGACTGACCGTTAATGCGATTATTAAAAAAAACAGTATTGAGACCAAAAAAATGAAACCTATTGATCGTTTTTTCATGTTTGTCTTGTCTTTCTTTTACAGAATGGTTGATATTCTTGTTGACATTGATATTTAAAAAACGCCCTGTTCACCAAGTCAACGGTCGCAACAGAATATCAGTGAGTGTTTTTCATTATACAGAATTTTATCGGAATTTGTTTGCCTGCGTATCTGATTTTAAAAAATTTTTTTTAATTGAGAAAAAGGTCTTTCAAAAAATGATAATTTTATGAGAAATATCCAAGGTATCATGAAAGATCTTTTTTGATGAAATGAGGACTTGAACGTTTCAGTGTCGACAAAGAATGTTTTGCCGGAAGATTGCTGTCTGAAAGGAAGAGAGGTCAAATTTCAACAGGTAATTCATAGACAATTCTTTCTGAAATCAGGGGCAATGATCAAACCGTACTTTCGGCAATGCTTTATTTTGATGCGGGTCACGTAGCGAAAAATTTTTATTGGGGCTTGAAATGAAGATCACGCAGCGGCCGGAATCAGGGATCTCCCTTTTCGTGTTGTATTGGTTATCTCTTTAACTTCCGGTGCCGTGAACGAGAGAAAAAATATCTCCCGCGCAACGAGCGGCGAAACTGTCGAAATCCCGAATTTCACTTGTTTCATTTGATCAATTACAGGTTCGGTACCCGGTAAATCCTTAACAACATCTTTGGAGCAAATAATTCTTAAGTAAAAATATTTGCTTGACAGACATTTTTCTATTATTATAATAATATACCGATTTCATTATGAATTTTTCGTTATAACGTCAAAAGAACAGCCGATTCACGCGGTCAATCGGCGGAGATGACGGAAATTTAAAATAAAAGCCGTTTACAACACATTAAAAGAGAAAATTTATGATAATAATTTAAAGAACCGGATGTTTTATGTCAAAAATTGGACGATCTCATGATCGGAGAAAATTGTGTATTGATAAAATGATCGTTGAGTCGAAATAATAAAGGCTGGGATACGGCGGGCAAGATGATCATTTGACTGGATCGGATAAGGTAGACCCTAAAATCGTTTTGGGAAAATGGAGATTAAAGAGTACACACAAGCCAGCCGGAAATGAAAGTGAATTTCAATCGATGACCGGATGAAACTTAATCGCGTCGCGAAGACGAAAAGTGTCGGCAGGCTTTACCGCATGAAAGAAGTCCAATGAAGATCGATGAAAATGAAATACCTTCCGAACTGCTCGCGTTCAAACCTTTATACAACGCTGAAAGACGGCGAATCGACAAACATTTTGCCCGGCGCAAGGCTCTGTTTCTCCGAACCTGGATCTTGAGAGAAAACAGACGAACCGGCTTGCTGGAACTGGCGGTTCGGCCATACAGCTGGAAATATTGGAAGGAAATATTTGCCGCGAATTTCAAGTCGTTTGCGAAAATAACACTTTTTTTTCTCCTGCTTATTAATACGCCTCTGATCCTTTATTGGCTCTTTCGGGTCGGCTATTGGGGCTGGCAGTTCTTTGAAGGTAAAAGCGTTTATGTCGAAGAATACCTGCTTCCGGATTTCGATCAAGTCTTACCAAAGAATAAGGTCACTGTCGGTATACTTGTGTATGAGATCTTCCCTTTAATGCTTTGGGGCTTTATAGTTTTGTTGTGTTTTATCGATTATTTTATTTCATTAAAAAGCAAGCTGACCTCTTTTTGGAACGGCGGAATCGGTTTTTCCCTGGATCGGAACAGACAGGAGATCTTTTTTTACCGGGAACAAAAACGATATCGCCGGTATTCCGAAAAAGTGTCCGAAAATGAAAAATATTCGGATATCGAAAGGAGTGCGGGATCCGTTGTGGACTCCGGGGTTGCGGACTCTGACGACAAGGAGAAGCGGCGGTCTTCGCAAGAGTCCGTCAATTCGTCGGAAAGAGGACCGGATCATGAGGCCGGTCGGAAAAACACGGCTCGGGATCCGGAAGCGATACAACGAATCGTTCTGGCTGTTTTGTCCGGTCAAAGTCAGCAATCATCCCGAAACAGCGGCGCAGGTCGGATTATGTTCTCCAGTCAGCTTGCGGTTCTGATTCAAACGAAATCGGGAGAATGGATTCGGCATGATCTTTTGGAAGCGGGCGAATCTGAATTTTTCGATCGGGAGACGGTTCGGTTGTCGGAGGAACTGCGATGCCCGATTGTCCGGAAGGAAACCAAAACGCCTTTTGTGATGACCCGGGATTATCTTGAAAGTCAGTTTTACTCCGCCAAAATCAGGGCGGATGAAAAGGATCTCGAACGGGCTGTTCTTCTTTATTATGACAAAAATAAAAAATATGACTGTCCGCAAATCATGAAGATGATTAATTCGCCTCCGTTTGAACCTTGGGGGGGATTTATGGAGTTTTTCAAATGGTATGTTTCTTTTTTGTTTATTCTGGCGGTCGGAGCCGGTATGATTTGTATTATTGTGTTTTCGATCTTTGGGGTCTGCCGGATTTTCCAGCTAAAGAAAAAATATGATAATTATTACTTGTGTCTTCAGGATCTTTTGGGGATGCCGCTGAAGGAACTTAAAAAAAATGATCAGATCTTGACGACCAATTTCGTTCTGTATCTGCTTCAACAGAACGGATACAAAGCGATATACAAGAATAAAAAGGTGCAACTGATGCCTGATCCGGGTCAGGATGACCGGAGATCAACAGGGGAATAAAAATCTGTTGATCGTGATTGCTATTCAGCCGATCGGTGAATTATGAAATATTAATCATATTATGTATTATTGATACAGTGTATTTATTTGATGGTATCGTTTGGAGTGGACAATAATATATAATAAAAAGATGAAAAGTTGGCTGCCGGAGGAAAAAGTTGGCTTTGTTTTTTTGTTTTGAAAAGGTTTTGCCCATGCTTCGTAAAAATCGATACAGAATAAATATAAAACCCTGTTTATGCCCCCCTTGAGATATTTTTAAAGTTTGTAATAATAAGGAGAATAGAGTAAAATATTTACTTTGAATAAATAATATTGTGGCAGGCCCGGAGTAAAGGTAGCAACGTGCTGAACCTGATGGCGGACTGCCGTTGACAATTATATAGTAGCAAGAGGTTTTTCATGGTCGAATTGAAAACATTGACGGTGAAACTTCGGGATGAACACGGTAAGAGACGAACGCGGCGCCTTCGTCAGACCGGTGTTGTTCCGGCTGTTCTTTACGGTCACAAAAAGGAAAATGTCAGTCTTTCCGTTCCTAAAGAGGAAGTGGACGCGGTTCTTCGTCACGGCAATCGTTTCGTGATTTTGGCCGGAGCGGTGAATGAGCGGGCATTCATTAAGGAATGCCAATGGGATACTTGGGGACAAGTTATTCTGCATGTTGATTTTACCCGGGTTAACGAACACGAAAAAGTTCGTCTTTCCGTTCCGCTTGAACTCCGCGGCGAAGCCCCGGGCGTCAAGGACGGCGGTGTGATCAAACAGCATCTTCATACGATCGAAATTGAATGCGAACCTGCCGGCGCTCCTGAAAAGATCGGTGTTAATATCAATCATCTTGAATTCGAAAAATCCATTCTGGTTTCGGATGTTGTCTTCCCCGAAGGCGTCAAGCCGCTGGTCGACGAAAAATTAATCGTTGTCGAATGCGTTGAACCGGTCGTCGAAGAAGAAAAAGCGGAAGAAGCTGCTGACGGTGCTGAACCCGAAGTTATCGGACGCAAGAAGGAAGATGAGGACGCGGAAGAGTAATTTCTTCTGTTTTTCCCCATGAAATGGAATGAGTTTTTCCGAATTTTCGTTAAGGAAAAGCAGGAGATCATGAAACCGGACAAACTGGTTGTCGGACTCGGAAATCCCGGGGACCAATACAAAGGAACCCGACACAATATAGGTTATATGGTTCTGGCGGAACTGGCGGAGCGCTTTGCGCAGGGCCGTCCGCGAAATCAATATCATGCCAATGTTCTTGAGGCAAATATCAAAGGCGGGAACGTTCTTTTGATCTGCCCGACGACATTTATGAATTTGAGTGGAACCGCCGTTTCCGAAGTGGTTCGTTTTTTCAAGATTGAACCGAAAAGTTTTCTGGTTGTTTGTGATGATCTCGATCTTCCGACCGGCAAGCTTCGAATGAGAGCTTCCGGAGGAAGCGGAGGCCAAAAAGGACTCAAAGACATTATCCAAAAAACGGGAACGGAAGCGTTTCCGCGTCTGCGAGTCGGAATAGGTCGCCCCCCGGAAAAATGGAATACCGCCGATTATGTTCTTTCCCGATTTCCGAAAGAAGAAAAAGACAATATAAATCTGTCGATCAAACTTGCGGCCGACGCGGTCGAAAAATGGATCACAGACGGTGTCGAGGCGGCAATGAATCAGTTTAATTCGTAAGAAACGCGGTTCAAATTAAAGTATATTAACAAGATCCCTATTATTTCCGTCTTGGACGGGGCACCGTTATTTTCGGTGCGTATATCAGGAGTTACAATGAAGCAAGAACATTTTTATGAAGGATTGTTCATTCTTGATTCTGAAGTTTACAACAAGAATCAGGAAGGTACAGCCCGCCAGATCGCCGAAACGATCGAAAATCTTGGCGGAAAAGTCCGCGTCAATCGTATTTGGGAAGAACGCAAGCTCGCGTATCCGATCAAACATCATTCTCATGGAACCTATTGGATCTCTTATTTTCGTATCGATACCGGTATGATGAGCGATCTGAACCGGCAGTTCCAGCTCAATAATGGCATTCTCCGTTTCTTACTTCTGGAAATTGATGCCAGACTTGAAGAACAAATGGTTCAAAATGCCGAACGCGGTCCGATCAAACGAGAGGAAGAAAAAGCCGAAAGCGATGACGTCAGTTATGATGATGACGTTGATGACGACGACGAGGACGACGACGACAAATAAGTCGTTTGTCTCAATTCGTAAAATCAGATACGGAGCCCGGTTGTTTCCGGCTCCGGTCAGCCTTGCAAATCGTTTCTTTTCCCAAATATCGTTTTGAGTCCCGTTTTTTAAACGGCTTAAAATAAACAAGAGTTTCCGACTCCGGAAAACAAGGAGAAAAAAATGGCAAGTTATAATCGCGTCGTTCTGGTCGGCAATATGACCCGGGACGCTGAGATCCGTTATATTCAAAGCGGACAGGCCGTTACCGATATCGGATTGGCTGTTAATGACCGCCGAAAAGATTCAAATGGCAATACCATTGATGAAACGACTTTTGTTGATGTTACCGTTTGGGGACGAAGCGCCGAAGTCCTTGCCGAGTATGCGCGCAAGGGATCCAGCGTTTTAATCGAAGGACGGCTTAAACTTGATACTTGGGAAACTGATGGTCAAAAACGCTCAAAGCTGAAAGTTATTGCTGATCGTGTTGTCCTCATGGGCGGCCGCAATAACGGACCCGGTGACAATCCTCAGCAATCCTGGGGGGGTCGGGGCGGATATCAGCAGCAGGGCGGATTTTCCAATCAGGGCGGTTATCAGCAGGGCGGCGGGTATTCCAATCAAGGCGGCGGATTTCCCAATCAGGGATTTCAGCAAGGCCCGTCCGGACAAGGTGATTATTCGCAGCCGGTTGGCGGGTATTCCGGCGGAGACGGTTTTGACGCGCCTCCAGCAAGTCCCGCTTCCAATCCTCCGAATGATGACGATATTCCCTTCTGATTTTTGCGGAATAAAATCAAGTCGTTTGGTTCTTCATTAATTTATCAGTTAAAACATTAATTTATTTGAAATAAACAGGTTGAACAATGCTTATTGAAAGAAATAAAAGAGCACGTAAACGTTCCGGTAAAAGACTTCCGATTGGCGAAAACGGCGGTATTCAGCTTCTGCTTGTTCAAACGGTTGATCCGCTTGGAAAACAGGGTGAAATCGTTGAAGTTCGTCCCGGATACGCTAAAAATTATCTGATCCCCCAAGGATTGGCCACTATTGCGACCGACCATCATAAGAGAATGGTCGAAAAGCATCAGGCTAAACTTCGCGAGATCCAGGAAAAACGTTTGGCCGGCTTGAAAGAGCTTGCCGATCTTATTCGTACCAAGAGTATCTCCATTGGCGCCAATGCCAATGAAGAGGGCGTTCTTTACGGATCGGTTGGTCCCGATGAAATCGTTCACGCTCTTCGTACCGAAAACATTCATATTTCCGCCGATCAGGTCCGGCTTACCGGTCCTTTGAAGGAACAGGCCCGATATGTCGTTCGCATTTATCTCGGTCATGGTATCGAAAGCGAACTCAAGGTCTGGATCATTCCTCCGACACAGGAAAACTGATCTTCGGTTAAAACAGGAATCAGCCGTCGGATCTTGGTTATTGATTCGGCGCGAAACTGTTTCTGTTTTTACAAATTGCTTAAAGGCTCAGCCGCACCGCGTTTAATTTGAATTATCTGTTTTGGGGTCGTTCAAAATCAAGGCGGCGCGGTGATCCTTTTTATAACGGTATCATTGGAATGATCTTGATGTTTGGGATCTGTTCTTTTGATATCTTGATTTTTCTCATTCTTTCGAAAAGCGTATATTGTTAGCTTGGAAAATAAACAAACAGCGATCTCTTTTTTAACAATAATGAAAACAATCAGTTGTGCGTTCTTATATAAATTTTGTTTTTATTATTGAAACTTATGTTAAAAAAGTCAATATTTACCAATTAAATTGTATAAGTAAAAATTTAGAATTGTAAACGATGGATATTCGTTTTAAGTTGGGAATTGGGTTAAAATTTATTGGTCTAATCCAAATATTTTATAAAATATTTTTATTTTTTCAGTAAAATAGTTTGCTTTTCGAATCAATTTTGTTATCATATATTATATATATCTATTGTATTTGTCTAATTGTCAAAACTTCAAATAAACTGACAAGCAACAGCTATTTTTTGTTTGGAAATTTCAATTTACGTTGTCAGATTTATTCAGAATGGGGTGGTCTTTATGAAGGTCCAGTTAAAAGTTATTACCGGCACCAAGTCAGGACAGTTGATTCCAGTCAATGTCTCCAGATTTTTGATTGGTCGGGCGGATGACTGTCAGTTAAAGCCGAAAAGTGAGTTAATCAGCCGTTATCACTGCGCGATTACTTCAGAGGAAGGGTATGTCGCCATTCGCGACTTGGGAAGTAAAAACGGCGTATATCTTAATGGCGAGCGATTGGTTGCCTTAGAGCAGGAACTCAAGAATGGAGACACGCTTAAAATCGGTCCGCTTGAGTTTGAGGTCGTACTCTCTGTCGGACTCAAAGGGGAGACAAAATCAAAGGTCGGAAGCGTTGCCGATGTTGTCAATCGGATTGTTGAGCAGAGTTCATCACCGGCGGGCCGCGAAACGGTTAAAAGTGCTCTTCCTTCCAGTGAACGGCCGAGCGACAGCGGAGACATTACCAATTGGCTTATGGACGATGACAGCCAAAGTCAGAGCGATGAAGAGACACAATCCTTCAATCTTGATTCCGACGATTTTGTCGAAGATCTGAAAAAGGTCAGTGACGAACAGAAAAAGAAGGAAGAAGAAGCTGCGGCGGGCAAAGAAAAGAAGCCTGTTTTTAAAAAGCCTGAAGCCAAGGGCAATACAAGCGACGCGGCCGCCGATCTGCTGAAAAACTTTTTTAAAGGGAATCGATAATTTTCAAAGAATGGCGAATATCAGATCCATTGGAGATCTTTGGGATTTACCGATCTTTTTCTGATTTTTGAAGCAGATCGGAAAGTCGAACTCTCTTGTGTTAATAGTATAAAATACGCGCAATAAAATTGCGAAACAGAGCCGTTGCGAGATCAACGGCTTTTTTATTGTTGTTTGTCGTTTTGGGGGTCAATTATACCCTTTCCAGTATTAAAAAAGTCGTCGATTTCTGTCGTTAATCGGCGGCAAGAGCGGAAAATTTAAAAGGAGAGAGGTATAATAATTCTTTTGTCAGAAATTAAATTGGAAATGTCGATTTTGACAGGAAAATCTTGTATTTTCAGGAGTTTGTTTTTGATTTGTAATGCCGGTCGGGATTTACAGGCCGGCGCTGTAAATTTTTCGATATCTTAAAAAGTCCATCGGCGGAAATTACGGAAAATTTTCAAATGTTGACGGTATAAAAAAGATCCAAAATACCGGGTTACTTGGAAATGTCAATTGATTTTTTCAGCGACTTCGCGAACAATATCGCCGAGTTCTTCCGGCGGAACACTGTCCATTGTTTCGCCGCGCTTGTTGAGCTGCTCATTGACCTTGATCGCGGTCTCCTGCATCTTTGCGTGAGTTTGTTCACTTCCGCCGAGCAGGGCAAAATTTTTGCCCTGAGTGATTCTTGTCTGGCCGTCTTTATTGTCTAAACCGACTCCGACAAGTACTTTCTTGTCATAGGATTCCTCTGTTCGTTTCATGCTCTTTTCCTGTTTGATGAAGTGAAAACAGACGTTTCGGATTGGCCGTCCTTCCGATAATCTCTTTAGTATTATAAGATATTATTTTAATTCTGGCAAGACCTTGATTTATCTTTTGTCCCTCCGCTAGATATAAGATATCCTCTCGTAGAGTTGACTCGCAGAGAAGAGGAAGAAATAAGATGAATATAAACATGGTTTTATTTCATTTTAAGGTTGATTAACCGTTGGTGAAAAACAACCATATTTTATAAAATTCCCTCTGCGCCCCTGCAAGAAATAATATTCCTCCGTAAAGAGCGAAAATAGCAAGCAAACAATAAATACGAAATTTTGTCTTCAGCGTGTTGACGCTAACCGGATGATATTTTTGGTATTTATACTGCTTTTATTTTAAAAATTCCGTGATCTCCGCCGATTGACTGTATGAATCGGCTCTTCTTTTGACGTTATAACGGAAAATTCATAATGGGATCGGTATAATTGAAAAATATTTCGAATTATTTTTAAAAATATTGGTCAGGCCGGACAGACTGCTTCCGCTCTTTGCTTGACAAGCATTCTTTCTGCCGATCTAATTTAATTCAGTTCGCATAAAACCGTTCGAAAGTCACACTGAAATTTTTATTGTTTGTTATTCACAATATCTGTCTTCGGCTCTGTTCAAAATGTTGATCGACGACAATTCATTATTGGTTTGCCGTAAATGTCCATAGGATCCAGTCTTGTGAGTTTTTATCGGAGAAAATAAATGGAAGAAATTTATGTTGAATTAAACGGTCAGGTTCAAAAAGTCTCCAAACAGGAACTGTTTGATTTGGGACGTCAGGGAAAAATAGGTCCCGAAACTTATCTTTGGTATAATAAAAAATCGATAACATACGGACAAATAAAGGGGCTTGTCTTTAATTCTGATTCCAACGGATCAAGGGGCAGTACCTCACGTCAAAATAATTCGGATTCATCGTTATACGGCATTCGCCTTGATAGGTCGACCAGTCCTCCTGCAGTCAGAAAATCGCCGGTCCAGTCAGAAGAACAGGAAGACAGTTCCGATAATAATAAGAAAATAGTTATGATTGTCAGTTTTGCTTCTGTCCTGATGATCGTTCTCGGTTTTATTTTTGCCGCCGTCTTCTTTTCCGGATCCTCTAAAAAAACCGCGCGAACGCAGAAAGTCTCCATTTCCTATGATCATAAAAAACAAGATCCTTCCGCACGAAAGCAGAATAAAGTTTCTGTGTCGATCAATGAATCATCTTCGGTTAATACGCCAGATCCCTCCGATAAAAACAAGACGTCTGATCCTCCGAAGATGGAAGAGGAGTCTTCGAGCGGCAAGATCTCTATTCCGGCGGATGATCGGGACAACGGTTTAATAACATCCAGTCCATCCGATCTTCAACGTGAATCGGTCCAAGATCAGGGAGACGGCTCCGGACCCCTTAAACCGGCGGCAGAAACAACATCCAGTCCGTCCGATCTTCAACGCGAATCGGGCCAAGATCAGGGAGACGGCTCCGGACCCCTTAAACCGGCGGCAGAAACAACATCC
>CAZZEF010000049.1:0-6308 GCA_964652875.1 uncultured Planctomycetaceae bacterium | reverse complement strand
AGTCCGTCCACTTCTGCGACCGGCCGTATGCCGAACTTGAATTCTCCAAATGATTCAAGTTCGGAAAACAAGACATCGGCAGAAAAATCCGGTTCGGAGTCCTCTGCTTCTTCGGTCCAAAAAACACCGGCGGCGAAAGACTCCGCGATTTCCAATGCAGAAAATTCATCTCCGACCGACAAAGGTGTATCCGGTCAAAAAGCGGCGGCTGTTTCCGGTCAAAAAACGCTTTTGACAGAAACATGGGATAAACCGGAAACGAAAAGCGGATTGTTTGGCTCGAAGAACAATGAATTTGAGAGCAATTCCCGAACAAAAGACAAAACCTCCAAATCGGGGACACCGCGCAAAAAAGATCGAACTATTACCCTGAATCCGCCGCGGACTGCTTCGGAAAAAGAAAAGAACGAAATTCCGAACGAGTCGGCAGCGGCGATGAATGAAAAGACTCCATTCGACGAAGAAGTGAAGAAACTGCCGCCCAGATATAAGGGACACGATATTGAAAAACTCTATCTTAATATACTCACCATGGATTTTACCCGCAACGATTACGAAACAAAGTCCGAATACAAAAAAAATATTCAAAAGAAATTGGAAGATCCTTTTTGGGGCGAGTTGAGTCTTACTTCGACCTTTGCGGTCATGTTTCACGCCAAGGCCAGATATAATGCCGATAAAAAAACGCTTTATCTGCCTTATCCCCGTATCGTTCGGCAGAATAATCTAACGGCCTATCGGTATAAAGGAGGCTTTTTTGCCTTGGAGATTTCCATTAGCGGAGAATTTGATTCTTATATTGCGCACAACGCGTTCAACGCGTCCGTTAAAGTGGACGAAACTAAAATTCAAAAGCATAAACTGATCTTTCCTCCGTTCAGCAGTAAAAGAACAAAAGCCAATGTCTCCTCTTATGATCAGGACGACAGAATGTTTCCGGTAAAAATGGATCTTGAACTTGCCCGGGAAATTGGCGATTCGATTGCCTGTCTTGTTGTCTTTAAATTATATCCGCAAAAATACGGGACCGGAGTTTACTCAAATCCATTTGTCGAAATGGAGTCCGGACGAAAGATCCCCAAATATAACGATCCCAATGATATAAAAGTCAGTGATTACGGTTTGTATGCGAAAGATATTTCCCTGGTTTATTATAATTTCGAAACCGGTGAGATCTATTTATATATAACGTTAAAGGATTTGGCCGACCGGCTCAATTAAATCCGACGGAAACAGGAGCGGAAAACGATGTCGAACGAAATATTATGCCTGAAGGATAAAAGGAAAGAAACATTCCTTTTTTTCGGGGCGTTTTTGAGGCGGAAGCGGTATTCCGCCGATTGCGTTTTTCTGACACGAGTCCGCAAACAGGCGAAGCGTTTCGTCAGTTGGCGTCAAAGGCGGTAAATTAAAAACAAGAGTATAAACAGCTGATCAGTCAAGCGCGAGACGCATAAAAAAACCGGCCGTATAAAACGGCCGGCTAAGGTATTCATTCGGGGTTCGTTACATCGTTGCCGATTTAGTTCATCCAGGTCGGATACTGGCCGAGCTGCGGAAGCTTGGCGACGAAGGCCTTTTCAACGTTTTGGATCTTGTTGATTACTTCGAGTGCCTTTTCGTCCGGCGTACCGTCAAGAGAAATAATTCCGATCGAGTCGTTGGACTGATCGCCATGACGGCGTCCGACGGTCATATGGGAAATATTGATCTTGTTCTGCGCGGTAATTGAGCCGAGATCGCCAATAACGCCCGGAACGTTCTGATGGAAGAGGAACAGAAGATTTCCGTCAAGATAACCTTCCAGCCGGATCGAATCGTATTGGATCAAACGCGGCATGTTGTTTCCGAAAATAGATCCGGCCAGTTTTGTCGTTCCCTGTTCGGTTTCAATTTCAACACTGATGACGGATTCGAAATCGCCTTTTTCGTTGGAATTTTCTTCGACGAGCGTAATGCCCCGTTCCTGAAGCATCGGTTTGGCACTGACAATGCTGATCTCTTCGTCCATAATATTACTAAGGAGACCGGCGGCGAAAGCGCTGGAGACGAGCGAAGTATTCTTTTTACTGACTTCTCCGCGGAACTTGAGCTTGCAGGATTTGACCGCGCCATTGGCAACCTGATTGGCCAGAAGACCAAGTCGATAAGCCAGATCCAGCGAGCTGCGCAGGTCGGCAAGGGTTTCCGGATCCAGAGCGGAAAAGTTGACCGCCTGTCGGATGATCCCCTTTTGCAGATAATCGATCAAAAGTTCGACCGCTTCGAGAGCGACGTTGGTTTGAGCTTCTTCCGTACTGGCGCCAAGGTGCGGAGTACAAAGGACGTTCGGCATTCCGAACAGCGGATGGGAAGTGCAGGGTTCTTCCGGATAAACATCAAGAGCGACACCGCCGATTTGTCCGCTTTTAAGTCCTTCGACCAGCGCATCCATATTATAAATACCGCCGCGGGCGCAGTTGATCAGGCGGGCACCCTTTTTGAGCATTGCGATTCGTTTTTCGTCGATCAGATTTCTGGTCATATCGTTCAACGGAGTGTGAACGGTCAGATAATCGACTTGGGGAAGAATTTCCTCAACCGTTTCAAACATGGTCACGCCGAGTTCATCCGCCTTCTGCTTGGGAAGGTAAGGATCGAAGGCGATGATGGTCATGCCGAAAGCGCGGGCAAACTTCGAAACGACTTGACCGATCCGGCCCATTCCGATAATACCGAGTGTTTTACCGAACAGCTGATGTCCGACGAATTTTTTGCGGTCCCAGCGTCCTTCGATCAGGGATTGATAAGCCGGATGAGTGTTTCGGCTCAAGGCGAGCATGAGTG
Source organism: uncultured Planctomycetaceae bacterium (assembly GCA_964652875.1). GTDB lineage: Bacteria > Planctomycetota > Planctomycetia > Pirellulales > Thermoguttaceae > JAUNBG01. Next base: position 3,482 of record CAZZEF010000049.1, on the reverse strand, counting down.
TAAAAGTCTGTTCGGCCGTTGAAGTGGTGTTTCCGCCCGGGGTGTTCATGACAACGATTCCGTGACGGGTGGCCGCCTTCAGATCGATATTATCGACTCCGACACCGGCCCGGGTAATGGCCCGCAGCCGTTTGTTGCCTTCAAGAGCTTCCGCGGTGATCTTGACGCCGCTTCGACAGACAGCTCCGTCGAATTCGTTCAACGCGGCTCGGAGATCCTCTCCTTTAAGACCAATCCGTTCTTCATACTCGATGTTCGCGGCCTTGAGCAGGTTAAGACCATCTTGCGATAAATTATCCAAAACAACGATACGCGGCACGGCTCTTCTCCTTTACGAAAAAATTTGCCATCATTAATATTGTGTATCCCTTACGGGAAAAACTGCCAGGGCAATTTCATTATTTCGGTTTCAGCAGCGTTTTTTCTCCGGAGAATAAACAGGATCCGATACAAAAGTTCTTCCGCTTGAGCCGCGAAAATTTTCAATCGGGTCAAGGAAGAATTCTTTCCAAACGAAAAATTCGAATATCCGGTTTATTTTCATGAAACCTGAAAAATAATCATTAATAAATATATCATCTTTTGTTTAGAGTGTCAATCGGTAAACCCGCAATATATTGTCCAATAAGTTAATATTTATCGATATAATGTTATTTTATCGTTTTGGCAATTATTGTCCAAGGGGAAAACGTGTTAAAAAACAGCGCTGTAAAACAAGGTCATGCGTTTCAAAACGGTGTGATCGAAACAACAGTTATAAATTTTGACTAATATTTCGTATAATATTTATTAAGACAGTTGACAAACGCTTTTGAATCTGCTAACCTTTTGAAATAAAGACTCCATATTTACGGAGCGGCTATAAAAAAGAAATTGTTTTAAGATTTGTCTCGTCTGAATATAGCATTATAATTTGACGACAGGAGTTTGTTTTTTATGTCATCGCGGAAGTCTATTGTTGATCAGACAATTAATTTTGAAAGTCCGGTACGCATTCCTTATTGGATCGACGGCGAGAAGCTTGAACACAGTGATATATTGACATATGATTTATCGCTTCCATTGGAAGACAATCAGGAATTGAATGAATGGGGATATCGGCGCATCAGGGGGGAAAACGGCAAATGGTCCGTTCCGCTTGAGCCATCGCTTCCGACATGGCGGGAAGTCGATTTTTTCCAGGAAAATGACGTTCCGCAGATGGAGCCGAACCGCCGTCTTGCCGGAATCGCCAAACTGGCGCCGATTTGCGGCGACCGGTATCGAATGGCTTCTTACGGTCTGACCGGTTATTCGGTTTATTCAGCTCTTCGCGGAGCGGAATTCAGCGCGGTCGACTTTTTGATCGAAACGGATCGCTTTGTCGAACTGATGGAGTACATATTTGAGTTTGAGTCGGATATGTTCGATCTTCTGGTTCGCAAGGGGTTTCACGCGGTTGAATTTTGTGACGATTGGGGGCCACGGGATTCTTCCCGAATTACTCTTTCGCTTTGGCGCCGTCTTTTAAAACATCATTATGCGCGGGAATTCAAAAAAGCCAAAGAATCCGGCCTTCATATCTGGTTCAGCACCTCAAGCGAAAGCGCGGAATTTTTCGGTGATCTTAAAGAGATCGGTGTTGACGTCATTCGGATTGAGACACCATATAAAATGGAACTTGCCGATATTGGGCGTCAGTATCGGGGCAAACTTTGCTTTGCGGTCCGTCTGGATGAACTGATTTCCGGACAGCCGGAAGACGAAAATATCATAAAGAATATCTATGACTGTCTTGGAACACCTTACGGCGGTTTTATCGCAACCTCTGCGGGAACGGCTTCCGATTCGTCTGTTGTAAAAATACAGCAGATCATGAGCGCGATAGAAAAAAACCAGTAAAGTCTGCCTCGGCGGTGTTTCTTGAGTTCGCCGACATTTAAATTTTCCTTTTTCGCCGGTTGACTTTGTGAGCCGGCTCTGTTTTTATTGGATCAGGGAAAAATAAAATGAAATCGGCGGATCCGTAAAATGTATTGTTTCAAATTTATTAATTTAAAATCTGAGACAGCTTCTGAACTCGCCGCCGATGTTCTTAAGATCTTAATAATCGGGAGGATTGAGAATTGGACAGCAATTCTGAAACGCATACCGTAAAAGAGGCCAATACCGCTGATGCAGGTCGTCAGCGATTCGGTGATCTTGACGTTAAAACCAAAACAGATCGGGATCTTTCACTCAGTTGGAAAGATACTTCCGGTTATTTTCGCAAGTTCGGGATTAGCGGCGGAAATACATCCAATACGGTATTAACCTGGATCGTTCTTTGCGTGTTAGCGGTCATTTTCGGCGCGGTTGGCTGTCTGCTTATATTGTATTTGCCCAAACCCGATCATGTCGAAAAAGAGCCCAGCCGGATTGTTACCGAAAATATGAGCCTTCGATTGTCCCGATCGTTCGATATAAAAATGGTTCCGGAAGCCGTTGCAAGCGGTCGGGATTTGACTTTCTTCGTTCTGTCCAAAGGCGAAATCGTTCATTTTGACGGAGACGGTAAAAAGATCCGGACTTGGAAAACGGAAGATCCCGCCGGTAATTTGCCCTGTGCTTTGACTTATATTTATACGGAAGCCAAAGGGGCTGGCGGCACCCGTTTTTCCGCCCTTTATATTGCCCGGGGCAATAAAGTTTATATTCTCGATCCTGAACTGGCGGAAGATCCTGTCCATTTCCTGACGCTCGATAACGGCGCTCTCATTAATTCAATGCGGATCTCCGATTCCTTTCTGTTTATGACCGATGCCGCTAAAAAACTGATCTACCGTTATGATCTCTCGTCCGGTGATCAGGAAAAAATTGTGTTAGGCATGCCGGATAATAAAACCCATTTTCCCGGGTTTGGCCCCTCCTCCGATATTATGCTGGATCTGGCGATATTTCCGTTAAGCGATCTCCTTTTCGTGACCAATCCGCTGCTGTTCCGGCTCGAAGCGTTCGATATAAAAACCGGTCAATGGCGCAGTGAAATGTCTTGGGGCAAGCATCCCGGCGAAGAAAACGGTTTTTCCGGGAAAATGAATCCGATCCATATTGATTCCTGCGGAAAAAACAGAATTGTGACCGTTGAATACGGAGTGCCCGGTAAGATTAAGATCTTTACAAGTCAGGGAATATTTCTTACCGCTTTCGTCCCCTTTGAAAAGAAAAAAATTGCCAACGCCGCCGGTTTTCCGAAAATTCTTGCCTGGCCTAATGGGTCGATTGCTGTTTTTTCTCAAAACGGAGATCTGGAAATTTATGAATAAACGTTTTTTTCCCGGTCCGCGCAAGAGGAATATCATTAATTGACAAGAGAAATATCATTAATTGAGAAGAGGGGGCCGCGAAATTCATCCCTTGGGAGAAAAGGGATGATCCGCAAAAGATCACCAATGGAGACGAAAAAGGGCTGTTTAACCGAGACGGAATTGAAAGCGGAGCTTTTGATCCCGTTTTCATGATGA
>CAZZEF010000048.1:0-23033 GCA_964652875.1 uncultured Planctomycetaceae bacterium | reverse complement strand
AAGCACAGCTAGCAGATTTACAGTCTGTCCCCTTTGACCACTCGGGAAATCCCCCTCAAAATACCTTGCATCGATAAAGTAGAGCTAGTGAAGGGACTTGAACCCGCAACCTGTTGATTACAAATCAACTGCTCTACCAATTGAGCTACACTAGCCTGTTTCGATGGCAAAGGCCTTGAAAGCACTGATATAATATACATCAACTTTCAAATCTCGTCAAGACCTCTTTCCCGCAACGGCTCAATTATTAATCGCGGGGATCTCGGCCAATAACAATTATGAGAAATGATAACGATAAAATCACAACAGACAAGGGGGCATCTTGAAATTTTATTTATTTTTCTCCCGCAATCGCAAGAAATCGCAAGGAGTTAAAAAATAAAAAGAGTAAAAGAACAATTACGATCCCAAGCTGGATGTCGTTCATTTTGAAATTATAGAACAAAGATTTTTCATTCTGATTTTCTTCCGCTTTTTTTTCGGGATTTTTTATTTCTTTTTTCGCCGCGTCTGAATCTTTTTTATCATCAGAAGCGATCCCTTCTTTATTCTGAACAATTTCCGTCTCTTGACCGGTCTGCGACACTTTTAATTTTTCAGGCGCGTTTCCCTGGATCACGGATTGGGAGACATTTTTAAAAGGATTCTCCTGCTCCGCTGAATTTCGAGTGTAAACTGATGTTTGCGGACGTTTTTTCAAAAAGGGAGTATCTTCCGGATATACTTCCGGATGCGATCGGCCGATCACTTCCCGCTGGGCTAGCAGCGTTGGTGATTCCAAGGCGGGAAACGGCGGATGCCGGAGCGGAATTCCTTTAACCGAAGGAATTGTGCCCCCTTCCAATGATTTTTTACTGTCAGAAGAAAGATAAACCGGCCGGGTCGAAATCGGATAGATCCCGGAAGACTGAAGCGCGGTCTGCGCCGGTGTTGTCGCTTTTATAATTTTTTTTATTTTTTTACCCGAACTCATCGACGCAAAAAAAGCGTTCGGATCCTGATCCGCGTTTATAAGCTGAAATTGAGCCTGAGTTAAAAAAGCCTGCATTCGAAGGCAAAACGTAAACATCGTCTCTTCGCCGTTAGTCCCCCAAAGAATACCGGCCAACTCACCGTATTTATTAAATGCCGGACCCCCGGAATCGCCTTGCCGAACTCCGGTTTTAATAGAAATCGTTTCCGCCGGAAGATCTTTTTCCGGTTCGAGAATCATATACTGATAGACTTTTCCCGAATGCATCACGAAATCGTTCAACCCGGCCTCCGGCCCGTATCCTCCGACCCAAAGCTCATCTCCGATCTGCGGCACCTCCAATGAGATCGGAATCGGTAAAAAAGGGGGCTTGTGAATAACAAGCGCCGCAATATCCCAAGTTTCATCCGCAAGCAAAACTACCGCGTCACTGCAAAAATCGGGAAAAACGACCTGAATCGATTTGGAATCGGAAACAACATGCCAATTCGTAAGAACTATACCGTAATCGTTCAACTCGGCAACATAACAGCCGGTCCCGAAATAGACCGGAAGCGTCTCCTTGTTTTCGTCCTTTTTAACCGTTATCTCACCTCGTCCGATTATTTTACCAACTGCCGGATATTCGCTCTGAACGGAAGAAGACGAGACCGCGGAAACCATATCGGCGTTTTTTTCCGGCCGGTCACGAAACATATCCCCGGAAGAATTTTGACCGTATATAAATAAGGGTTCCGTCAGCATTGTTCCAAACGCAAGGAATAACACCCAAAGAACTCTTAAAATTTTATTTCTTTTAATAGTACTGTTTCCGGTATTATCAAAATTTTTTAATTTACGCCAATCCAAACAAAAACTCCATTTTATATATAATAACAGCAAATATTACTCTGTTTTATTTTTTACAATCATACTGATCAACCTTAAATTCGCCATTTTACAAACTTAATAACCGCACCTATTTTACTTATTTTATCTATTATCAACAAGAAAAAATAATGGCAGATACTATTTTTCTTCGACCCCTGCCCGCGCCCGGATCACTTATTTCGTTTTCGTAAACAATATCGTTGCAATCGATTCTCTTTTTAAAACTCTCCTGTTTTAACTGATCAACGCTAAACGGACTTTAATTTTGTCTATCCCTCCTCTGTCTTGCATTTTACATTTTTTTCGCCGATTGACACCGTTAACAGACTGTTTTTCAGGCGCAAGAGCAGAAAAAAAGTAAAATGTAATTAATAAATAAGTTCTCCAAAAGTAACTTGACCGTCTGAAAATAAAACGTTATACTCTATTTTATTGAAAATCAGATAAAATCTTTTAAAATTTTGCCAATAAAACAAATTGCAAAGGGCAGGTAAAATGCATTATCCTTGGTGGTATGTTCCCGGCTTGACTTCTCCCATGTTGATCGCGATTATTGCGGTTTTACACGTTATTGTTTCGCATTATGCCGTCGGGGGAGGGATCATTCTTGCCCGGGAAAACGCGTTCGCGCTCAAAACCAGTGACTCCGATTACCGGAAATATTGGAAAAAGCACTTGAAATTTTTTGTGTTGCTGACCGTTGTGTACGGCGCGATTACCGGGGTCGGGATCTGGTGGACCATCGGCTTGGCCTCTCCTTTGGCAACGGAAGTTTTGATCCGAACATTCGTTTTCGGCTGGGCGATTGAATGGGTTTTCTTCATTATTGAAGTCGTTGCCGCGTTCGCGTTCTATTATTATTGGGACAAACTTCCGGCCAAGACGCATTCGAAGATCGGCTGGATTTACGCGCTGGCCGCTTGGATCTCGCTGGTTCTGATCTCCGGAATCACCGCTTTCATGTTGAACTGCCGCAGTCTGTTCGGACCGGAAAACGCGGACCCGCTCGGATCATTTTGGTCTGCTTTTTTCAATGTTCAATTTTTACCGCAAACAATAGCCCGAACCGGCGGAGCGCTTGTTTTAGCGACGTTTTATGTCTACCTTCATGCGGCTTGGACCGAAAAAGAGGATCTCATTCGGGAACAGATCGTCCGCAGAATGCGCGTTCCTTCCTTCATCGGGATCCTGATGATGGCCGTTTCGCTTCCGTTCTGCATTGTTTTTCTTCCGCAATCGTCACTAATGATGTTCGAAAGCGCCTCGTCGATCACATTACTGGCCGCCCTGTTTGCGGCAGTCATAATCGGAGCGCTGATCCTGTTTTGGTTCGGTCCATTTCGAGCGCCCGATAAAATGGGAACAGGCTTGGCACTGGCCTTGTTTATTTTTGGCGTTGCCGGAATCGGTATCGGTGAATTCATTCGGGAAGCCGTCCGCAAACCTTTTATTGTCGATCAAATTGTCTACTCCAATCAGATCCTTCCGGAACAGGTTTTGACACTTCGGCAACATGGTCTTTTAGCCGGCGGGACCTGGACGAGACTGAAACTGGAACAGCTGCAGAAAAAATATCCCGCATATAAAATTCTCGCAGAAAACAGCGCCAGTTCAACCGGACCGATTCGTCAGGCAGGCGGTGTCAACGAGAGCGGAGTTGACAAAATAAGACTGGTTCAAAACGAAACTTCCGCTTTTACTCCGACCTCAACCCCGGCCCCGTTGGGGTCGCTTCCCGCACTTCCCGGAGATCCCCCGTCCCCTCCCGCCGCCGCGCTCCCCCCCAATCCTTCACTTCCCAACTCATTACCGGTTCCCGATCCGTCCGGCGAAGCTAAAGGGACTTCTTCCGACGGTGCGAACGCCAATTTCGAAAAACTCCCGCCTTTGCCCCCCAAAAAGCGAACCGTACTGGCCCGGGATCTTAAATTGGATTCGAGTTCTATTGCTCAGGGCAATACCGATCTTTTGAAAATCGATGAAAAAGATCAGCTGGAACTCGGTCGAATGATCTTTCTGCATCATTGCAACGACTGCCATTCGGACAAACGGGGCTATTCGGCCGCGGCGCCCATGCTGACCGGCAAAACTCAAGAGGAAATTCAGCATTTTCTGATCCATCTGAACCGACCGGGCTATTTTATGCCTCCCTGGTGCGGAACGGCAACCGAAGCGGAACTGCTGGCTAAATATCTGGTTTCAGTCCGTCCGGAAATGCCGGATAATATTTTCCCGAGACCGGTCCAAAAAGAAACGGGCAAGGCACCTCTGCCACTGCCGATTCAAAAATAGCGGTACGGAATTTATTTTATACTGCTTTTATTTTAAATTTTCCGACATCTCCGCCGTTTGACTGCGTGAATCGGCTGTTCTTTTGATGATATAACGGAAAATTCATGATAGAATCGGCATAAGAGATAATAATTAGGATCTTTCCTGCCTGGGCTGTTTTTCTGTTCTTTCCTGAAGAACCGAGAATCACCCAATTAACCGTCAAAATAAATATACCGGCCGTATAAAACCGCGTTGAAAATATTAAACCGATAATAACAATCAAATTTGAGACAATAAAGATAGACAAAAACAGGTAATTTTATGACGCCAATTGATGTAACTGCGCTTCCGGAACTTTCCGCGCCTTTTTGGTTTATTGAATTATTCAAGATCATTGGTTTTGTTCTTCACAGTATTCCGATGCACCTTTGGCTGGTCGGATTTCCAATTGCGCTTTTACTTGTTTTGTTCAATCGGCGCAACGGAGGTTTTTACGGTCGGCGTCTTCTTGGTGAATTTCCGGTTATTATGGCATTGGGGATCAACTTTGGAATCGTTCCCCTTCTTTTTATTCAAACGGCGTATTATAAAGCGTTTTATTCAGCGACTGTTTTAATGGCCGTTCATTGGATCTCAATCCTTGTTCTGGTTGCATTGGCCTATTACGGAATATACGGCTGTTCCTTTTTGATTAAAAGACCGAAACGGCGCTGGACGATTCTCTGCGGGATCCCCTCGTCGATCTGTTTGATCGGATGCGGACTGATCCTTGCAAGCCTGTTCACCTTCATGGCCCTTCCGTCTGCCTGGCCGGCGGTTTACGAAAAAACTTCCGTTGCCGGTGCGGTCAATGGATTGGGGACTTATTGGCGGGATCCTGTTGTTTTTCTCCGTTTCGCTTCGATCGTCGGACTTGCCTTTTCAACCCTGGCGTTCTGGACCGTCTTTGATACCGTCTGTCTTTATGGATCCAAAAACGATCTGACCTCGTCCGCCGGACCCGCTAAATCATCCAAAAAGAAAAGTTCTTCCAAGCAGTCGGAAGCCGCGTCCTCCGCAAACACCGTCTCTAAAATGAGTAAAAAGGAGCGCCGTAAACTTCGTCAGCAGAAGGCGGAAAATATGACGTTCGCCAGCGAAGAAGAAGAACTTGCCTGGCTGGAAGCCCAGGAAGCGGCGGAACAGGAAGCGGCCGCGGAAGAACCTAAAGTTTTTACGCCCGCCGATTATTACCGTTGGTCGCTCCGGTTGGCCTCCTGCTTGAGCTGGTTCGGTCTGATAATCGCCGCGGCCGCGCTTTGGTTCCTTTATTTTCGATTCATGCCGAAAGAAAACCCCAATCTCCTTTGGCTCTATCAGTCCCCTTGGAAATTTCTGCTTTATTCGGCAATTGCCGTTCCCGTTCTTCCTGTTCTTGTTTTAATGATCGGAGCCTGGCGGAAATTCAGCGGAAAAACCATTGTTTTTTTAATGACCCTTTCCGAACTGATCATTCTGGCTGTTTACGCCGTAACGCGTCAGCTGATCCAAAACGCGCAGCTGAAAGAGTATCTCGACGTCGCATCTATTAAAGCCGTGCCCGTTTGGAATCCTATGATCGTCTTTCTGGCTGCCTTCGCGCTTGGATTTGTCCTGATCGTCTGGATGATCCGTCAAATGGCCAAAGCTTCCTGAAAAGCTCAAACCGCAGATTAAAAAGTATTTTATTCATGATGAATATTATCTCCATTACGGATCTCAACGACGAACGTTTAAAACCGTATCGCAATCTTCGCGAACGAACTCTGCGGGGAGAATCGATCTTTCTTGCCGAAGGGTCGCTCGTGACCGAACGGCTTTTGCGATCCCCCTACCCGGTCGAATCGCTTCTGATCTCCAAGGAATATTCGGGCGATCCGGCCGTTTTCGATCTTGTTCCTGACGGTATCCCTGTTTATTCTCTCGATCAAAAGGATCTGATTAATACCGTTGTCGGGTTCGAATTTTATCAGGGAATTCTCGCAATCGGACGCCGGACCGCTCTTCCGACATTTGAAGAAGGGATTCTACGTTTTTATCAGACGGGATCAGAACAGACTCCTCCGATAAAAACCGGTAAAATAAAAAATTTGGAGTTGGCCGAACAATTGGAAACAGACCAAAAATTCTGGCCGGATCATTTTTATCGGAATCGAAAAGGAGCCTGGCTCATTCTGCCGGACGCGACGAAACCGGATAATCTCGGACTGGTTTTTCGGGCGGGCGCGGCGTTGGGGGCGGCCGGCATTGTTCTCGGCCCTTCCTGCTGCGACCCTTTTTCAAGAAGATCCCTGCGCGTTTCAATGGGGGGCGTACTCCAGCTCCCTGTTTTACGGGCAAACGATCTGATCAAGGAGATCCAAAATGTTCGAAAGATCTTTCCAATGGAATTTTTCGCGACCGTTTTGGATCCGTCGGCCGTTATGCTTCCTCAAATAAAATCCTGGCCCGAAAAAACAGCCTTCTTTTTGGGAAATGAGTATCATGGTCTTTCCGACGAAATGATCCGGCTTTGCGATAAAAAATTGATGATCCCCATGCGCCGTGATGTCGATTCCCTTAATTTGGGCGTCTCCGCCGGTATTTTCCTTTATGAATACAACAGAAATTTCTCTGTTTTTGAAAACGAACAATAATTGGAAAACGGGCAAGAAACAGACACAACGGCGGAACAGAAAAAAAGAGCATCCGCCGCTTTGTTTTTTTCAGTTTTTGTAAATACACGCCGTTGACAAAGTTCTTCGTTGTAAAAACGAATAACCTGAAATACTGGCAAGCATAGACAAGTATATATTGGGGGGGGAAAAAAATGCTGAATATTCGAATCGGATTGGGGCACGACACGCATCGTTTAACCGGCGGCAATTCGATTCGGCTTGGCGGTGTCGATATTCCGCATTCACAATCGCTTGTCGGTTTCTCCGACGCGGACGTTTTGGTTCACGCTGTAATCGACGCGCTGACCGGAGCGGCGAATCTGCCCGACATCGGTCAGCTTTTTCCTGACAGCGACCTCAAAAACAAGGACCGCGACTCAATGACCATGCTTGCGGAAACACAAAAACTTCTTTCTGATCATCATTGGCGAATCATTAATATCGATATGATCGTTTTCGCGGAACTGCCGAAAATTGCGCCCTATAAAGAAGAAATGAAAAGGAATTTTGCCCGCGTACTTGGCCTGCCTGTCGAGAATATTTCGATTAAAGGAAAAACCGGCGAAAAAGTCGGCATGATCGGCCGACTGGAGGCGATTTCTGCGGAAGCGGCCGTTTTGCTTGAAAAAATCCAATAATCAACGGCTTCTGCTGTTCAAGATCGGAATTTTTCCAAAGCGTGTTGTCCGAATGTTTTACCGGGACAACGGGGAAGTCCCCCTATTTACGTTCACTGCACCGTCTGTTTTACGGACTCTTTCTTTTATTTTTACGGGAGGCCTTCATTAATTTATTTTACCGCACTCAAAACGAAACAATAACGAAACTTCTCCTGTCTTTATGCGGAGAAAGCAAATCAACTCATCGTTAAATTTAATAAAAGGACTGCATAAAAGATCCTGACGCAAAAAAAGGCAAGAAAACAAAACAAGGGCGCTCTCTTCAAAAAAGAGCGTCCCAATATCAATCATAAAAACGCGTTAATCCGCTTTTTAATTTTGATCCGCTTTAACTTTAAATATTGTCGCGATAAGCAATTTATTTTTTCTGTTTCAACTTAAAAAACTTTCGGTTCACAAACAACCGACGAAAAAATAAATACACAACCGCAAAACAAACTTCAAGATGAAAGCGAATGAAATATTATTTTTCGCTCAGATTGAACGGTTTGGCAACGATTTTCTTGGTAACCGCGCCGCTTCGCAGGCATTGAGTACAAACACGAATGGTTTTTGTCGCTCCGCCGGGAACAGTAATGCGAACATTTTGAAGATTGGGCTTGAACATCCGGGTAGCAATACCGGTGCATTTGGTACCAACGCCCTTCAAATACTTTGCACGACCACGAGTGGTCACGTGATTACCGACGATTTGGCCTTTTCCACAAATTTCACAAATGCGGGACATTTTTTTATCCTTCTTTATAAACACTGCTGTTAATACTATTTCAAATCAGGAAAACCCATTATAAAGCAGTTTTTTGACTAGACAACCCCCCCTCTTTGTATAAATTAAGGAGATGAACAATTCAAACACACAATTTCAATCAGACAAACAAGATAAAATACAACAACAAAACAAAATAAGCGTTTTTTTAAAAATATTCATCATCACCGTTTTCATTAATGTTCAATTTTTTCGTATTTTTTGTTTTCATCAATTCTTCAAGAGATCATTTGTTTTATCAATAAGTGTAATATTGTCTTGATAATCATAAATAAAAAACAAGGGATTACGATTCAAAGAAAGAGAATATTCACGAAAATTTTATTCCGCCGCTCGAATAAAATACATTTCTTTTAAATTCTGTTGGAAAAATTTTAAATATTGGGCTATGGTCAGATATCATTATTATGTTAGAATAAAATTTTGATAGATTAAAAAATTTGTTGTAAAAATCGGTTTCCCGTTTTCCGGTGGAAGACAGAAAAAATCGATTGAAAGAAATTTCAGTATTTTAAGGAGAATTGAGCAATGATCGTTACCACAAAAGAACTTTTCCGACAGGCTTATGGCAAATACGCCATCGGTGCTTACAACATCAATAACCTTGAACAGATCGTCGGCCTGTTCCGCGGAAATCTTGGCAAGATCAAGACAAACGAAGATCCGAACGACAACGCGACAAGCGCTCCGTTTATTATTCAAATTTCCCGCGGCGCCCGTACCTATACGGACAAAGCTTTTCTCGAAGGCATGATCCGAACCGCGGATAAAGTTTTCCCGGAAGCCATTTTTGCCGTTCATCTTGATCACGGTACTGAAGAAGTCTGCTATGACTGCATTGACAGCGGTTTTTACAGCTCTGTTATGGTCGATGCTTCTCACGAAGCCTTCGAAGAGAATATCGCCATCACCAAACGCGTTGTTGACCGCGCTCACGCCAAAGGGATCGTTGTTGAAGCGGAACTCGGACAGCTCGGCGGAGTTGAAGAAGATGTTGTCGGAAGCGTTAAGCTGACCGATCCCGCCCAGGCCGCCGAATTCATCGACAAAACCGGGGTCGATTCATTGGCCGTTGCTATCGGAACTTCTCACGGCGCGTTCAAATTCAGCGGAAAACAGGGTCTGCATTTCGACGTCCTTGAAAAAATTCAGGCGGCCGTCAATCAGGTCAAACCGAATTTCCCGCTCGTTATGCACGGAAGTTCTTCCGTTCCGCAGGAATGGGTTGCCCGTATCAATAACGCCGGCGGCGCAATGAAAAACGCCAGCGGTGTCGACGAAAAACAGTATTTCCCCGCCGCCAAACTCGGCGTTACCAAGATCAATATCGACACCGACGGACGGCTCGTTTGGTGCGCCATTCACCGCGAATTCTTCCGCGACAAACCGGCTGAATTCGATCTCCGGGGTCCCGGCAAGATCTTCATGCCCGCTTACGCCGAATACATTATTCACAAAAACCAAATGCTCGGATCCGCCGGACATCTCGAAGAAGTCCGCGCCGCTCTTCAGAAATAAGTTTTTGAATTGATCTCAACCGGCGGTAATGCTGCGGTATTGCCGCCGATTTTTTATTTTCCAAACGCTTTCTGATTTCAAGGGGCCCCTTTACCGATTATTCCCCATTTTTAAAAATTTTTCTGTTTTTTTTCAAAACTGTTTATTTTTGCATAATTTATTTTATAATGAATGATTAATCATCATTCCGCGGCTTCCTGTTTTGACATTTTCCAAAACGCGGACGATGCCGATTTTTAATTTTTCTTCGAACCTGTTTCAGGATCGATCCCCAAAATAAAAAACGGCCCTAAAAGCCTTTCAAACATTTTCAGAACAGATCACCCTTGATTTTTTCAGTGCCGCTTTATCGTAAAGGCCCCCAAGGTCCGGCTGTCCTGTTTTTCAGCGTTTGCCTTTGTCCAATTCAGATCGCGCCTTTCGAAACAGCTCGGTTTATCTTCGGAGATCCCAATCGGTTTGCCGGAGGCCGAAACAGACGAAACCGGCAATGATATACCGGTTCCTAAAGGAATTTTCCGTTATAACGATAAAAGACCGGCCGATTCACAGCGTCAATCGGCGAAAATAGCGGAAAATTAAAAATGAGAGCAGTATAATTTTTATTTACAGACATTTTTTGTAAACAGATCGGAATTTATGGAACGCCATTTTATCAATCAGCTTCGCGATAATGAAGCGGTCAATGAAATTTTTCAAATAACGGATAAAATTCTCCGCCCGAACAAGAACGGAATTCTTTATCTTCAATTTTCACTATCCGACCGAACCGGTTCACTTTCGGGCCGGTTTTGGAACGCAACGGAAACGCTCGCCTCCCAGTTTTCCGACGGCGATTATATTCGTTGCGAAGGAACGGTTCAGCGTTTTCAGGGAAATCTTCAGTTTATCGTCCGAAAAATGACGAAAGTTGAACCTTCCCAGGTAAACCCCGATGATTTTTCTCACGCGGTCTCCCTTGATATACCGGGCATGCTGCGGCATCTGCGGGAAATGCTGCGGACGATCAAAGATCCGTCCCTGCTGAATCTCGCCGACTGCTTTCTGGCCGACGAGGATTTTCTGGCTCTCTTTTCAAAACTGCCCGCCGGAGTAAAACTCCATCATGCTTACGAAGGCGGTCTTTTGGAACATACCCTCTCGGTAATGGATCTGGCGGTTCAAACCAGCGCGATTTACGGAACCAAACTCAACGCCGATCTCCTCCTGACCGGAGCTTTTTTGCATGACGTCGGAAAAATTCGCGAACTCGGAATAGAAGACGGTTTTATTTATACTGATGAAGGTCAACTCTTGGGACATCCGTTTCTGGCCGTTGAAATTTTGGAGCAAAAGATCCGGGAAACGGAAACACTGACCGGCGAACCTTTCGATCCTGAAAAAGAAATGCTGCTCAAACACATGCTCGTTTCGCATCACGGAACGTTGGAAAACGGAAGCGCAAAACTTCCGATGACCCTGGAAGCAATCACCTTGTATTTTCTCGATTCGCTCGACGCAAAATTAGCCGAATTCGAAAAAAGAATGCTGGAAGATCCCCTCGGAGGAAGCCGATGGACCAATTTCATTCCGCAGCTGAATCGAAAATTATATAAAAAGAATTTTGAATCGATGTAATTTCGAAAAACATCGGAAAAATTTTCTGAACTCAATACACAATAATAGTTATTATTACACTGCTTTTATTTTAAATTTTCCGTTATTTTCGCCGATTAACTAGATGAATCGGCTGTTCTTTTGACGTTATAACGGAAAATTTATCATGAAATCGGTATAATAGACCGTTTAAATTCGCTCGGTTTTTTTAAAAAGGAAAGCGAGTCTCACTTAAACGGTCCGCTTTAGCTTCAGCAATAAATGTATTTATTAATAAAAATTTTATAGAAGGAGTCCGACATGACAAAGCTCAAACCGCAGGTGATTTTAACCGGTTTTGCCGACGAATGTTCAAATGAAAAAACAATGACGGAGCAGTTTGCGACTTTTGCCGCGCTGGGGCTTCAGTATTACAGCATCCGTTTCGTCAATCTTGGCGGCGGCGTCAAGAATGTTATGAAACTAACCTCCGATGAGATCCAGCAGGTTCGCGAACTTCAGAACAATTACGGTCTGAACGTCTCCTCAATCGGATCGCCCATCGGAAAAGTCAAGTTACTTGATATAGACGACGGCACGAAAAACGTCTATGTTCCTTTTAATGAATATCTTGAAAATGACGTCAATAAAGTTTGCGATCTGGCCCATCAGTTCGAAACCAAACTGATCCGCGGTTTTTCCTTTTATCATCCTTGCGGCGACAATCCCGAAAAATACCTCCCGCAAGTAGTCGATCAGCTCGGTAAAATCGCCGAAAAATGCCATCGATCCGATCTGACGTTCGGCTTGGAAGTCGAAGCGAATCTTGTCGGACAAAACGGCTATATTCTCGCTGAGATCTTTCGACAGGTCAATCATCCGGCCATGCTCCTGATCTTCGATGCGGCCAATCTGATCGTTCAGGGCTACACCACCGCCGAGATCTTTTCCCAATATGAAGCCATGAAACCCGGACTCGGCTGGCTGCATATCAAAGATTATGTCAAATCACTTCAGGACGTTCCCGGCGGACATTTCGATGAAGATGTCATGGCAGGCTTCGTTCCGAGCGACCAAGGATACGCCGGACATGAACTGATCCTGCGCGACTTCGCCAAAATCGCCCCCTCTCTGACGGAAAAACTCAAAGGCCGCGGTATCCCCGGCGTCTTTTTGGATCTTGAACCGCATGTCAAAGGAGGCGGACAATTCGGCGGATTCAGCGGTTGTGACGGTTTGGGGGTCGCGCTCCGATCTCTCTGCCGGGTCCTTGATTACGCCGGTCTCGGTTATCATCTCCGCGATTTCGATGATATTCGAGCCGCCCGCGGCTTCTGATCTCTTTCATGTATTTTTCAAAAAACATCCTTTCGAAATACTTCTTTTCAAAAGGATGTCCCTGCCTGTCAGAACGAACAAACCGGCAGGATCTTAACCCGCTCGCCGCCGCGAACGATTATGATCCTGTTGATATTTTCCGACTCTCCCTTTCTTCATTCTTTTTTCAAAAATCGCGGCTCTTGACTTGAAATCAAATAAAATATCGTTCCGCAAGATCTCTTCGTCAGTATTATTTGTTGGGTGAGGTTTTTCAGTCACTCGATCATTTATGTAATTTTCATTTAATTCAAACTTCTTTCTTTTTTCCAACAAAAAAAATTTTTTCCGTTTATTGAACGCCGCCCAGTCTTCATAAATTTCCGGATATTCAAACGCCGCAATTACAATATTTTTCAAATCAGAGTTCATTCTCTTGAATAAAGAATCCGCAATTGTTATAATGCGATAATAAATGCAGGTGACTCAATGATTCGCAGCGGGGTTTTATCGTCCGTTTTCGCAATATCCCGGCCGCGAACGGAATATTTTCAATGAACTGCTGATAACGCGGAGAAAGAGGTAATGAAATGGATCTGACAAGACGAAAGTTTTTGAGTGATTGTTCCTTATTGGCCGGCTTGACCGTTGTTCCTGCTTATATTTCCGCCTCGGAAAATAAGGGGGACGATCTTTCAAAGGACCGCCCGAAGATCTTTCGGGTCGGCGCGGCGGCAGTCGATGTTACTCCGAAAGAATGGCCGATTGCTGTTAACGGAGGTTTTCTTCCCCGTTATTTGGATCACGCCGTCGATCCTCTTCATGCCCGGGCCATTATGCTCGATAACGGAAAAGATCTCTTTGTTTTTGCGACGATCGACTTTTGTCTGTTTCCGAAATCTTTCGTCGACGCCGTCAAAAAGATCGTTTTTGAAAAAGCCGCAATTCCGCCGGAAAAGATCTCTCTTTCGACAACACATACACACAGCGCGCCCGGCCTTTTCGGAGATCTTTATACCGAATACAATAAGAAATACATTCCGTATTTAATCGAAAAGACCGCGGAAGCAATCATTAAGGCCAAGGAAAATCTCCAGCCCGCGAAATTCGGATGGACGACCGCCCGCGAGCCCCGTCATGTTTTTTGTCGGCGTTTTCTGATGAGAGACGGAGCCAACTGGCAGGAACCGCCTGAATTTGTCGATGTTCCGCGAAGTCTCGCCCAAATGAATCCCGGCAAAGGAAATCCGAAAATCATTTCAAGAACAGGCGTTCCGGATCAAACAATTTACATTCTTTCCTTCGTCAAGCCGAACGGAACCCCCTTGGCGCTGCTGACTAATTATTCGACACATTACGCGAAAGAGGAACCGGGACTTTCCGCCGATTATTACGGAGTGTTCGCCCAGCGCATCAAGGAGATGATCGGAGCCCCCGGCGATTTCGTCGCCATGATGACCAACGGAACCAGCGGCGATACAAACTGCATTGACTTTCTTGACAGGAATCAGCCGCCTTACGATCGAAAAATTGTCGGTGAACATATCGCGGAAGACGTCTTTGGCGTTTATAAAAATATAAAATACACCAACGAAGTCAATTTGCGGACCAAAGCGGAAATGATGACACTCGGCAATCGGGTCCCCAACGCGGAACAGATCCGGGCGGCGGAAAAGTTTTTGAAAGAGAACAAGGACAACCCCAATGTTCGGTCAACAACAAAATCATACGCCCAGCGAACCCTGGGTCAGGCGAAAGAGAAAAAAACGAAAACATTTATCCTGCAGGCGATTGGAATAAACGATTTCGGTGCCGCGACGATTCCCAATGAAGTCTTCAGCTTTACCGGTCATGATCTGCGCGCCAATTCGCCGTTTGCCAATAATATGGTGATCGGCTTGGCCAATGGATACAACGGTTATCTTCCGAGCGCGGAACAATTTGAACTCGGAGGATACACAACGTTTCGGGGAACAAGCTATCTTGAAAAGACGGCGGAACCGAAAATCCGGGCCAAACTTTTAGAAATGCTTCGCGGTATTTATTAAAATTTAAGTCGTTTACCTAATAAAACTTGAAAGGATCACAAAAGAATGAAAAGATATTTATTGACCGTTTTTGTATTTTTATGTTGCGCCTCCATGCTGTTCGGGGCAGGACGGGTTCACCGTTCGATTACTTACGACAAGATCAAATCAACTCCTGTCGGAATGCCGCAAATCGGCTGGATGGGCGCGCGTTCCTCGAAAGAGATCCAATCGTCCCCCTGGTCGATCGGCTGCGAAACACTCGACCGGGATTTTGCGAAATTCAGTTCTTATAAAAAGTTCGTCGGAGAACTCGGCGCCAAAAAAGGACGGCTTCAAAGCGGTTGGGCCAAAACGGAAAAACAGAAAGGCGTTTACGATTTCGCCTGGATGGACGAATGCGTTTTCGGCCTGCATAAAATGGGCGTTGAACCGCGAATATCGCTCGGATACGGCAATCCGATTTACGGATCAAATGTTAACTTGGGCGCCAACGTTTCCCAGGTTGTCGATAATCCCGAAGGTATGGCGGCCTGGCTCAAATACGTCGAAGCGATTGTGACCCGATACAAAGATATTTGCGACGAATGGGAAATTTGGAACGAACCTTACAATCAGGAAGGCGTTTATGCCCGTCTGCTGATTCCAACCGCGCGCTTGATCAAAAAGATCCAGCCGAACGCGACAACCTGCGCCGAAACGCTTTGGGCCCCCAACGCCAAAAAAGCCCGGCAGGAAATGTTTGACGCGATTAAAAAATCGGGCGATCTGAATATCATTAATCAATGGTCCTATCATCCTTACGTTCCCAATCCGGATGAAAGCTATCCCAACATTGAAAAATTCCGCAAGGAAGTTTTGGAGTTCAATCCGAAATGGCAGATCTATCAGGGAGAAGTCGGCTGTCCTTCCCAGCTGGAATGGACTCATGCGCTTTCGTACCGAAGCTGGACCGAATACAGCCAGGTCAAATGGGATCTGCGCCGCATGTTCGGCGACCGAATAAGAAGTATACCGACCAATGTTTTCACTCTCGTCGATCTTCGTTATTACAACATGCTTCAATCATTCGGCCTGCTGCGCTGCGATTTGCTTTATCATGTCGTTTACAAACGGCCGTCTTATCATGCCGTTCAGCATGTCATGGGCTTCTTTGACGACGAAGTCAAACCGGTTGAACTCGCCGAAAACAAATCCGATTCCAAGCGGCCGATCACCGCCGCACGATTCGACAAAGCAGGAACTCCGGTACTTGTTCTTTGGTACGGCGATCAAATTCCGTCCGATGATGTAAGTTGGGACAAAGTAAATTTAACGGTCAAAAATGTTACCTTTAAAGATCCTGTCTACGTCGAACTGATTTCCGGTAAAATTTACAATTTTGGAGAAAAAACCCCTTGGAAATCAGTAAATGGATCGACGGAATTCAGACAACTTCCTGTTTGGGACTGTCCGATGATGATTGTCGAAAGAGATCAGATCAAAATTTACGATCTTAAAAATCCGCCCGCCTGCAATGAAAGCGCAATGAAGATCGGCAAATAAATACGGCGGACTTCGGGTAAGATCCTTCAGCAATAAAACGGATCTCTTCCCAAAAATAAATTCTGTGTTATACCGATTTCATCATGAATTTTTCGTTATAACGTCCAAAGAACAGCCGATTCACGCAGTCAATCGGCGGAGATGACGGAAATTTTAAAATAAAAGCAGTATAAAAATGGTCCTCCGACTCCGAGGACCATTTTTCCCAAGTCGTTCGACTTTCGGAAAAATAGTCTTTTTTTACTGCAGAAACTCAAAACGCTTTTCGGATCAACTTCAAAAAGAAAACTTTTTAACCGCGTTTCAAAATTCTTTCAGATCCGATCATCATTGTTAATCTGTCGGCGGAATCGCGAAAAATGAAAGCGGTATAAACAGCTTCAACTGTCAATTACAGGTGAAAAAGAAAGAGGAAGGCCAGCGACATATAAATCAGGGTACCGAGTGTATCGGAAATACCGGCGACAAACGGATTGCTCATAATGGCCGGATCCCATCCGAGCCGTCGAAACAGCAGCGGAAGAAGCGCGCCGTTGATATTACTTGCCAAAACAACGAAAAAGACAGCCAGGGGAACAATCATTAAACTGCCGAACGAGGTATCCCGTCCCTGAACAATCACGGCACTGATCATTCCGCAAACGGCCATTCCCAAGCCGAGAAGAATGCCCGTCACAAACTCACGACAGAAGATCTTTTTAACATCTTTCAAAGAAATATCCCCTGTCGCCAGCGCGGTGATCACCAAAGTCGCGGACTGGCCGCCGCTGTTCCCCCCGCAGGAAACAATCATCGGCAAAAAGGTCACCAGCCAAATGATCTGCGTATTGACATGATCAAAGAATTTAAGTGTAATCGCCGTTGTTAGCGACCCGAAAAGAAGCAAACTCAGCCACATAAACCGTTTTCGCGCCAGCGTGAATATATTGGTCTCCATGTAAGTCGTATCCCCTAACGGACTGACCGCGGCAGCCAGCTGGGCGTCTTCCGACATCTCTTCGACAACGGTATCCAAAATATCGTCATGCGTAATTATACCGAGCATTCTGCCTGACTTGGAAACAACCGGAATAGCAATGAAGTCGTATTTCGCGACCAGTTTTACCGCTTCTTCCCGATTGGCTTCGGCGTCGACCGTAATCAGATCCTTCTTCATAAATGTCGAAATGATCGTGTTCGACTTGCTGATATAACGCAAAAGCTCCTTGGCCGAAAGCAGACCAACCAAATGATCATTGGCGTCGAGAACATATAAATAGTAAATGGTTTCCAAAAGATGCGTTTGATTGCTGATTTCATTCAGTGCCTGCTGAACTGTCATGTTTTCCTTGAGACGAACGAAGTCGGAAGACATTTCCGCACCGCACGTTTCTTCGGGATATTTGCTCAGCAGTTCAATGTCTTTGCGTTCCTCAGTCGGAATCAAAGGCATGATCTGATCCAGAATGGCCGGCTCGACTTCATCCAGAATATCGACCCGGTCGTCTGACGGCAGATATTCGATGAATTCCGCAATTTCATCACGAGGCGCAAGCTCAATGATCTGAACCTGCAATTCTTCATCAAAAAAGCTGAAAATATTGGCGCGGGGGATAACGTCAATATTCCTCAAAATGGCCCAGATTTCAGCCGGTGTCAAACCGATCATGAACTCCGCCGTACTTGCCGGGTGCATGGCAGAACAAAATTCTTTCATCTCGGCAATGTTGTTTTCCGCGAGCATTTCGCGAAGTTCCGGAAGCAGAAGAGTATTAGGCGTCATGGCGGGCCTCCCCTCATCTTTTTATATGTGAACGAACAGGCCTCCGGAGCTGCGGTTACCTGATCGCGGTCAATTCTATTTTAAGTTTACTCGATACTGAATCCTTCTGACTTCCAGCTAATATTGTGTCATTATTTTATTTTTGTTTACAGATTAAAATTACATGAACAAAACTTAAAACTATTACATCTTATTAACGTTTCTCTTTTATTAAGTTGGAATTCAAAATTGAAGAACCGTTCACAAAACACCGGTAAAAGAAACGTTCTCCTAACGGCGGGAACAGTTCGCGTCCCGTTCGATCTTCGAAAAAGAAGAAGGTCCAGCCCGAAATGGAACCGAACGATCTGTTTTCTTACTCGAATAAAAAGACGCAGTGTATAAAAATATCGTATATCAGCCCCAAAATTTGTCAAGTAGTAAAATACTTATCTTCCGTATACTGACTGTTTTGAGTTGTGATTGACACGATTATGACTTTTTTTTCAAACAGCAGAGCCGAAAAAAATTTTCAACGGTTATATATTGCGGACTAAAATTTCCGTTTCAGCCTCCCTGCCGATCTCAGAAAAATCGGCCGAATTTCTGACGACCGATGAAAAAATTTGTGATTGGAAGAATTGACTCGAAAAAATTCAATGCAGATCCGGAATGTCAAATCTTTATTTAATATTTCTTAAATCAAGAACTCGTTTGGCTTTACCTTCGCTCCCCTTAAGTTCGGACGGACTGACGAACTTGACCCTGACGCGAATTCCGATCGTATGCTGGATTTTATCGGCGATCTCTTTTTGAAAGATCCCGACCGATTTGATCGTATCGTCGAATTTTTCGGGAGTAAGACGAACCTGAACTTCAACATCGTCCAAACCATTGGCTCCCCGGGTCAAAACGATCTGATAATGCGGCAGAGTCCCTTCGACGGCCAAAAGAGCCGCTTCGATCTGTCCGGGAAAAACATTGACGCCGCGGACGATGAACATATCGTCGCTTCGATGAGAAATACGGGCGATTCGACGGAGCGTTCTTCCGCAAGGACACGGCTCATTGATGATATGCGTAATATCCCGGGTTCGGTAACGGATCAGCGGCATGGCCCATTTGGACAAGGTTGTGAAAACAAGTTCGCCTTCTTCTCCGTCCGGCAACGGTTCCAACGTATCGGGATCAATGATTTCCGGATAGAAATAATCTTCAAAAATATGCGGTCCGGCCTGTTCTCTGCATTCCGCGCCGACGCCCGGCCCGACCACTTCCGTCAAGCCGTAAATATCATAAGCTTTAATATGGGCTTCCTGTTCAATTTTAATGCGCATTTCCTCCGTCCAAGGTTCTGCGCCGAAAATTCCGACCCTCAAACTGGACGACGCGAGATCGACTCCCATTTCGCGAGACTTTTCAAGAAGATGGACAAAATAACTTGGAGTGCAGGAAATAACACTGACATTAAAATCGCGCATCAGCATGATTTGACGTTCCGTATTTCCTCCGGACATGGGGATCACCGTCATTCCGTGATGTTCCGCGCCGAAATGAATTCCAAGTCCTCCGGTAAACAGACCGTAACCGAAAGAATTTTGAAGAACATCGCCTTCATCGACGCCGAAAGCGGCCAGCGCACGGGAAACAACATTTTTCCAAACGTCAAGATCGCTTTGCGTGTAAGCGACGACGATCGGCTTTCCGGTTGTCCCGCTGCTTGCGTGAACTCTGACCACTTCACTCATCGGAACCGCAAACATGCCAAAAGGATACGTATCGCGAAGATCCGTTTTAACGATAAACGGAAGTTTATGTATATCAGAAAGCGATCGAATATCTTCCAGTTTTACTCCGTGCGCTTTCATTTTTTCCCGATACCAGGAAACATTGTCATGCGCGTGACGAAGAATTCGCTCAAAACGCTGCCATTGAACTTCTCGCAAACGGTCTTTGGAAATGAAGTCGGTATTGCTTACCGGATGGAACAGAGCCATTTTACAACTCCTTGTTGTTAAACCGCCTAAATTTTATAAAAAATTTTGTCACTTTTCAAAATTTAAAAAGCCGACAATAAAAACAGACTGAACAGCCCGTCAAAATTCTTCGCCCGTTTTATACTTTTTAATCCTTGTTTTACAAATATTTGCAAAATAACAACTCAATTTCAAACTGATGATATTTACAAAATTCCCGCCGTGTTTATTCTGTTGCTCTTTGATGTTTCAAAAACGGCAAACAAAGGAAAACACCTTGTATCTCTAGGAATAAAAAGAAATTAAACACTATATATATCTATTATAATCCGCTTCGCAAATCTGTAAAGAGACAATAAGAGGCGCGGAATGCGGCGTATTTACCAATTCACCCTAAGCGCCAAGAGGAAATTGACACCGTTTTCATTTTATTTTTAATTTTAACATTAGAGGAACCAGTTCACAAAATCAACAGAGCGTTCTTTTAACATTGGATCGAAAAATCCTCCTGCTGAATCGGTATCCATGAAACGTCCGTCCGTAAAGATATTTTTCTTGACAGTAAAACTTTATAGGTTATACTCAAAATATAATTGCTATAAAATATCGCAATCTATTGAAAATTAAGGTTATCGGTTTTTTGTCCTGATTAATCGCTATTTTGACAACGAAGAGAAGAACGTCCTTTGACGTCCGGCTGTTTTTGGTAAAATTTTACTAACAAGAGATAAAAACAAGCACTTAATCATACATTAATACAAAATCGTTACTGCCTGGATTATATACAGCAATATTATGACTTATGTCAAGTATTGCCCCAAAATAAAACAACGGACACGAAATATAAGAATCGAAGCGAAAAGTAAAAACAAGATGAAGCGAAACGATCTTTTTAAATTTTATAAGACAGGTATATCTCTGGAAGGAGCGCTGACGACACTGGCACCGGTTCCCCTTTATACGGCCTTTATCGGCACAAACGGAGACGCGGTTTATTGGCGGATCTGTTTCGCGATTGCTGCGGTTTGCTGCGTTTTTTTTGCGGCGGCTGCCATTTTGCGGCATCCGATTCTGACGCGAATATTCGGATCCGGCGCGGTATGTTTAACGATTGTCTCCGCTGCTCCCGCAATTCCGGGCAGGCCTTCTCTCGCCCTTTTTTTAAGCGTTGTTTTTATTTATGTCCATTTTCAAATTTTCGATTTTTCAGAATTTCATCGACTGCCGAAAAAGATCTTTTTCGCTTTGCCGGTCAAAGAAAGTCTGAAACGGGTACGCGCTTCTTTTTTAGCGGTTCCTTTTATGGCTCTTTTTCGGACTTTTTTTCAAGTAACCCTTTATGAAGATATACCGGTTGTTCTGATTTTATCTCTTTTCATTTCCGCCTTTTTTCTTTTTGATTTCGCCTGGAAAAGCAAATCAAGGATCTACTTTGGTTTCGCCTGCGGCTGGTTTCTCGCGATTGTCCTGCTCTTATCTTTTCATTTTTACAATACAATTCCCGGGTTCGCGCTGATCTACGGAATACTGATTCGAATTCTTTTACCTAAAACAACGCGACCGTCCGGACAAAACAATGTCTTGCAGGAGGTCTTTTTTGATCGGCCCGCCCGAATTTTATTTTGGAGTTTTTTTCTTCTTTGTTCAACGGGGACTCTAATGCTCTTGGCGCCTTCGGCATCGTCAGGCCAGACAATCCGATCAATCGATGCCGCGTTTACCGCCGTCAGCGCCGTTTGCGTGACCGGACTTGTCGTTTTGGACACCTCAAAAGATTTTTCCCCGATCGGTCAATTATATATTATGATTCTTATTCAGCTGGGCGGACTCGGCATTATGACCATCGCAACGGCAATATTTCAGATCGTCGGCCGCCGACTTTCGCTTCGCCAGGAAACAATGATGACCTCCATTACAGAAACGGATCATCATGTTTTGTTTTCCTCTCTGACGCTCATTATAAAATTCACCTTTGTCGTTGAAGCAATTGGCGCATTTCTGTTAACCTTTGCTTATTTCTTTTCAGGACAAACACTTGGAGCGGCTCTTTGGCAGGGGATCTTCACCGCGGTATCCGCTTTCTGCAACGCGGGTTTCATGCTGACCTCAACCAATCTGGTCGGATATCAAAATAATCCGGTCATTTTGTATACGGTTGCCTTTTTGATCATCTTGGGAGGATTGGCTCCTGTCACTTCGTTAATGATCCCCGCCTGGCTCAAAGGAAAACCGGTTCAGCACGAAAACAGACTCGTCTTGGGGACAACCGCGCTTCTTTTATTCGGCGGTACCGCGCTCATTCTTGTTTTTGAATGGAATGGAGTTCTCGATGGTCTGCCGTTTTTATCAAAAATTCATAACGCCTGGTTCCAGTCGGCGACACTTCGAACCGCAGGATTCAATTCCGTTACGCTGGAGCAGATCAAAGACCCGACGCTATTTACAATGGTCGCTCTCATGTTCATTGGAGGAAGTCCGGGCGGTACCGCGGGCGGTATAAAAACGACAACAGCCGCCATTCTTTTTTTAACCTTTTGGGCAACAGTACTGCATAAAAATAAAGTCGTCTACCATTACCGCAGGATCTCGAATGCGACGATTCGACGCGCGGTTACAACTTTTTTGGCGGGTCTTTTTATTTGGGGATTTTTTATTTTCAGTCTGATGCTCACCCAGTCGATCCCGGCCCGGGAGATCATTTTTGAAATCACAAGCGCGCTCGGAACGGTCGGACTTACCATTGGAGCGACCCCTCAACTGGATGAACTCGGCAAGTTTATTGTCATGGCCGCCATGTTTTTCGGACGAATCGGTCCGGTTACTCTTTTTATGTACATGAGTACGCAAAAAAACACCGAGTTCAACGATTACCCTGATCTAAAAATGACAATGTCCTGAGATCATAACAAACATACCAATTCCAACATATTTTCCGTTCCATCGTAAAAAGAAGGGCCAATTCAGGCGGCCAATCGGCGAAAAAAACAGAAAAATTGAAAAAGAGAACAGTATAATACACCTTAAAACATCAATAAAAAACAATATAGAATACAAGAGGAATGCATGTCACAGCAGATCATGATTATCGGATTGGGG
>CAZZEF010000047.1:10299-23293 GCA_964652875.1 uncultured Planctomycetaceae bacterium | reverse complement strand
TTATACCGATTTCCATCATAAATTTTCCGTTATAACGTCAAAAGAACCGTCGATTCACGCAGTCAATCGACGGAGATGACGGAAAATTTAAATAAAAGCAGTATAAAAATATTTCAAGCCTCGATTTAGGATCAAACGCTGTTTTTATATTCAAAAATTAAAACGGTCATATCGTCCGTTTGACGCTGTTTTCCGGTAAACGCTTGAACGCTGGTAAAAACGGCATCGACAATTTTTTGGAGACTTTTCTCCTGCGTATTGCACCGATTAAGAACGTCGATCAGTCTTTTTTGTGTATACAGTTCAAGATTTTCGTTTTCCGCTTCGGTAATTCCGTCCGTGTAAAGCAGGATCCGATCTCCCGGATGCAGCTGTAATTTATGCTCGATAAACGGATTGTCTTTGACAAGTCCGAGCATGATTTCATTATTTTTTTCATTGTCAATTGCGTAAGCCGATCCTCCATCTGCGGGAAGAATGATCGGAACCGGATGAGCGGCGTTGGTATAAGTCAAAATACCGGTTGAGAGTTCGACGAAACCGATAAAAACCGTGACGAACATTCCGGCTTCGTTATGATCACAAAGATAATTGTTCATACGGAATATTTTTTCGGGCAGGGAAAGATTTGTTTCCGCCATGGACCGCATATAAACTTTGGAATGCATCATGAACATGGCCGCGGGAACACCTTTCCCCGAAATATCGGCGATTGTAAAGCCGAGATGATCGTCATCGACAAGGATGTAATCATAATAATCGCCGCCGACTTCCCAAGCGAGTTTTATTCGGGCATACATATCGAAATCCTCGCGGTCGGGAAACGGAGGAAAATTTTTCGGAATGGCCGCCATTTGGATCTTTTGCGCTGTTTTCAGCTCCTGTTCGATCTGATCCATTTGTTTTGTAACTTCTTTCCGCAAAGAATCGACGGTATGATTGATTCCCGCGGAAAGTTTTTCAAATTCGGAACAGGTCCGAACCGTTACCTCTTCGTTCAAATCGCCCGCGGTGATCTTTTCAAGAGATCGGTTGATTCGGACAACTCCCGCGATGATCTGATTTTTTATATAATAAGAAAACAAGAAAAAAATAATGACGAAAGTAAGGAAATAGAGGATCATCATATGAGAAAAATCGCTGTTTCGCGATGAAAAGATCTCGGAAAACGGGAGAGACTCACCGATTATATACCAAAGAACATAACTGTTTTCGGTATTGCTTACCGGCTTTCCGTTCATTTCAATATACATATCATTTCCTTGCGAACGCAAAAGCGGGAAGAAAACGAAATTACATAATTTCTTTTGGCCCTCGAATTTGTATTTGAAAACAGTATCTTTGCAGTTTTCAAAATAATAAGCGGCCCCTTTTTGTTTATAGGTTTCTTTGGCTTTTTGAAAAACCGAATTTAAATGATCCCAATTTTTGGTTCCGACGATCTTTTCAAGTGAATTGCCCATTAAATACTTTTTTTCGGCGCTGATCACTTTTCCCTGACCGTCCGCGACAAGAAAACCTCCGTTTTCACCGAGCTGAAATCCTTTGGAAACAAATTTCATTGACGCAAGATTCTCATTCCAGTGTTCAACATACTCCGCTTTATAACCAACCGCAACGCCTCCGGGCCTGTTCTGAAATGAGACAAGACAGATCTGAAGGTCCGTCTTATAAAGTTCATCGCGCATAACATTGTGAAACACGGCGCAGTTTTTATCAAGTGTGTCCGGACTTATTTTGGAAAAGCCGAAATGGTATTCTTCTTTTGAAATTTTAAAACTTTTCGGTTTGAAATTTTTTACCGGAGGATAAACGGCGTCGACCATAAGATCCTTGTCGAAAATACGGATATGATCCACCTTCAAGTCCCGGGCGGTATCGGCAAGCCAGTCGGGATTGTCGGCCAGTTGCGGATTATGATCCAGTATTTCCGCAAGCGCGTTTGCTTTGGCTATTGTATTGGCTCCCCGAAGTGCGATGACCTGATTGCGGTTTTCTGAAACATCGCGGATTTGGTCCTGGGCTTCAATGATCTTGTTGTGCATCATCATTTTTGCGTGAGTCACCGCGTTTTCTGTCTGAAAAAGATAAAAAAGTCCGGACGCGATCAGAAATGCGGCCGACATAAATATAAAAAGTAAATTTTGAAATTTACGTTTTAAGCTTATATCTCTGTTGAAAGTCATTGATTAATTCCTAATTCTCGCAGAGGACCTCTTGAGAAATCAGAAGATATTTCTTCAATATAAATTTCCAAACAGTCTGAAATAAAAACAAAACGACAATAAAATACAGAATTCAGATATACTGATTTTACTTTAAATTTTCCGTGATCTCCGCCGATTGCCTGTGTGAATCGGCTGTTCTTTTGACGTTATAACGGAAAATTCATGATCGAATCGGTATAACAGGAAATCGGACGGACAAGCCCAAACCGGTATTTCTTTTTACCGTAAACAAGGCGATAAAAATGTAAAAAAGTTTAATCGAAAATATTTTCCGCTTTCCCTTATTTGATTATTATATCTTTTTCAAGAGCGATTACAAGAATTTTATCTTTTTGTTTATAATTTTCTTAAAAATTTATTATTTAATAGGTGTTTATGCAAGTATTAATGTATTAATGACGCTTTTATTATTGTCATCAACAAACTTTTGAAAGATCTGTCCTGAAAGATCCGCGAACAGGTATTATACTGCTTTTATTTAAAAATTTTCGTCATTTTCGCCGATTGCCTGCGTGAATCGCCTGTTCTTTTGGCGTTATAACGGAAAATTCATCATGAAATCGGTATATATGCTGTTCTTAAGTTTAATTTTCCGCCTATTGATCAAATCATTCGGCGGATCTTTTGATATTGCATTGAAAATTTTATAATGGAAGCGGTATTGTCCGGCCGGACCTGGAACGGTTGGGGGTGCCCGGTTCTTCTTTCAAACTTTTTCCGTAAGACCCTCGGTAATTCAAAGAAGATGAAGTATTAGCGGAAGAAAGGTTCACGGGATCAGGAGTGCCGGCCGTATTATTAAACGCGAGTTCATTTTTTGATTCCGACAAGGGAAGCGCGGATCCGACACCGGCGTTAAAGGAGATTTCCGGTTCAGAGGGGGATCCGGTTCCGACGGAGGGATGATGATTTTGGAGAGGAACGGACGTAACACTGGACGGATCAGAAGAAGCGTGTTTTATATTATTGACGGAGGTATTGTTTTTCGGCTCTGAGGCGATAAAAGCGCGGGGAATAGAGGCGATCCAGGAGGCAACGGACGGGACAGTTTTGGAGTTTCCGCGAACAATAGGAACAAGAGATTTGCCCGGTTCTGCGGCGGATCCGGTTTGTCCGTTGCTTGAGCGGTTATCCGCCAGATAAATATTTTCGTTTGAAAAAGCGGGACTGGCGATATTCATTTCGGCCAGTTTTTCGACATTCGGCAACTCCGCGGGCATTCCGGCAAGATACCAACTGCTGATCCAGCCCTGCCAGCGAACCTGTAGATCGCCAAGGTTTTCGTATCCGTAATACTGACGGACCGCCTGCGACCAGTCTTTACTTGTTATTCCTGTCCGTGCGAATTCGACAAAACGACGCGGACCACCGACAAGAATCATGTATTCACAAACAGAAAAACCTTGTGAGTAAAACGGCATTTGGTCTTTCGGATATTCGGTGAAACTGACCATGTCGTTAAAAGGAATGCCCCGATTGTTTTTAAGAAAATCGACCAGCATATTGCGATAATTATTTCGTTCGACATCGGCTTCAACAAAAGTCGCGGCTCCTTCATCGATCCAGCGCGGAACAGGTTCGCGAAAATAGGAAGCAAAGATTGTATGCGAAACTTCATGCGGAACAACTGAGTCAAGAATACGTTCCTTGCTCCCCTGAACTTTCATTTGCCAACCGTAAACTTCCCCTTTGGCAAAGGTAAAAGACGTTTCACCGCCGGCGCCAAGATGTTCTCCCGCCCGAACCGAGATCGGACAGGGAGCCGACCAAGCCCGAAGAGGCGCTCCCAGCCAGAAAATCGCCAAATCGTGTCGGCATTGCTCCGCGGTTTCACCCACTTGTTGAGCAAATTCCGGCGTGCGCGCCGTTACTGTAAAATTCTTTGTTCGAAAGGTCGCCGCTTCCAGGGAAACGGATCCAAAATATATATTGAATATACAAAAAGCGAGAAGAACAAATAATCTATTATTTTTGATTTGTTTACCGAAACGGACTTCCGTGCCCATTAAAACGACTCCGATTACTTTCTTGCAGCTCTTCTTTGCAGCGCTGGTCATCCTTGACTTGTGCCGAGAGGAAAAGCAACTCCCAATTTAAAGTATGGAGTTTAATAAATATTCATTACCGGGAAAATACCAGTTTGGGAAAATTTTAAATTTATCCCCCGTAATATTAATATGTATAATATGTGTAAGATAAAAAACAAGTCGTAAAAATATAATTTAAAATGAGCTGATATGACAGTATAAACAATATATACCGATTTTATCATGAATTTTCCATTATAACGTCAAAAGAGCCGCCGATTCACGCAGGCAACCGGCGGAGATGACGAAAAATTTTAAATAAGAGCAGTATTAAAATAAGAGCAGTATTAAAATAAAACAAAGAAAAATAAATTATGTATTTCTGGAAATCAAGGTGAACGTATCCGGTTTTTTTAACTCGTATTGACAAAAATTAGAGCCTGTCCTGAAATCAAAACGATGAAATGGAAAAAAAGAATATTATTATCTTTAAATCATTTTTCTGGATAGGCTCTTAGTAACGGATTTTACCAAAATGAATTTTATTTTTACGACTTTTGTCCGATACGTGTTTTAATTTGCACTGACCGAACTTGCAGGATTCAGGGGTAATCTGTTCTTTTACCGGTGATACCAAAACGAATTTGGCAGTTTAAACCTTTCGTTAAATTTTTCTGACCTGACGTCAAAAGAACCGCCGATTTCCGAAGTCAATCGGCGAAGAAAATGAAAAATAAAAAAGTTGTCAATTATTAAGCAGAAAAAGAGTCCGCGTATAAATAAAATCGGACTCAAATGAAAATTTCGCGAAAAGTTATTTTTTACCGGTCCGATTCAACTGATTTTTAACGTTCCAAAGCTGAAAATTACCGGGACAGGGAACCGGAACGCAAGGCTGCGGATCTTCAAAGACCCAGCAATAAGGACCGAGCGCGAATTCCCGGTTCATCGGATCGTCTCCGTATTTTTCAAGATACTCGTCCAGAGAAAGAATTTCCGTCAGTTTGACTGTTCCGACAATGGCGCCGCGTTCGAAATGATCGGGGATTGTCAGACCGAGCTTTGCAAACGATTGACCGGCTCTTGCGTCCGATTCGGTTGAACGTCCGGCCTGAATGGCCAATAGCCCCCGATGCGGAGTGATCCATTTTCGGTTCTCGACCCGTTTGTAACCGTTAATAATCGCCCAGCACCAAGGACCGTGAATTGTAATCGCTTTAAGAGTGTCCGCAATGATCAGTTTTTTCAGTTTACTGTTCGACATAAATTCACCGCATTATTCGCGGCTCCGTCATTGTTGTTTTACGTTCGATCCCAATGATTCGTTTGACTGCTGAAAGAAGAAAAATGAAGTTGCATCTCGTCCTTTTCGACCGGTTTTACAGGGTCGTTATTTTATACTGCTCTCCTTTTAAATTTTCCGCTCTTTTCGCCGATTGACTTCATGAATCGATTGTTCTTTTGATGTTATAACGAAAAATTCATTATGATACCGGTATAACTTCGCAATTTCCGCGGATCGACTTCGTATACGACAGATCTTCTGACACGGGAACATGAAAAAACAAAACGTGTCCGGCGGACAAATTCTATTCCTGCGCGGCCAGCCAGCGTTCAGCGTCCAGCGCAGCCATGCAGCCGGTACCCGCGGCGGTTATGGCCTGTTTATAATAGTCATCCGCGACATCACCCGCGGCGAACACCCCCGCGATATTGGTGTCGGTTCGGAACGGAACTGTTCTTTTTATAAAACCTTTTGGCGTCAGTTCAATTTGTCCGTTCAGAAATTTTGTGTTCGGAGTATGACCGATCGCCATAAAAACGCCGGAAACATTGATCGTTTTTGATTCGCCCGACTGAACGTTTTTTAAAACGAGTCCGGTAACGCCGTCCTTGTCATTTCCCAAAATTTCTTCCGGAACGCTGTTCCAAATCATTTCAATTTTCGGATTGTTCAAGGCCCGATCCGCCATTATTTTGGACGCTCTAAGTTGGTCGCGTCGATGAACAAGATAAACCTTGTTTGCGAATTTAGTCAAATACGTCGCTTCTTCGACCGCGGAATCACCGCCGCCGACAACAGCGATTTTTCCGTCTCTGAATCGCGGTAATGCTCCATCGCAAACGGCGCAGGCGCTAACACCTCTGTTTTTAAATTGAGTCTCCGATTCAAGACCGAGATAATTTGCGGAGGCACCCGTTGCGATAATAACCGATTTCGCGAAATATTTTTTTCCGCTGGACGCGGTCAACTCAAACGGGCGAACATTAAAATCGACCGAGACAATATCGAAGGGCTCAATTCGCGTTCCAAAATTTTCCGCCTGTCTTCTCATAAGTTCGACCAGTTCCGGTCCGCTGATCGTTTGGCCCGAATGCGGCGCCAGATAGATCTTTCTGGAGTCGTCCAGAGCGGTATCAAGATAAGTTTGAAGATCGCCGGCGGGAAAGCCGGGATAATTCTCAACTTCGGTCGTCATTGAGAGCAGTCCCATCGGAAGAGTACCGGCGGCCTGATTTTCCGGAGTGAGTTCTCCTTCAAAAAGAAGCGGGCTCAAATTGGCGCGTCCGGCGTAAATTCCTGCGGACCAACCGGCGGGACCACTTCCGATAATAATTATATTTTCAGCAGTTTGCATTTTATTTTTTCCTGACAGTATTTGAAAAAACAGTTGAATATATTCCGAACTTATTTAACCGGATCAGTATTTTTGATCGTTCCGCTTTCAAAACCGTTCGGCAATGTCTTGACAGGATCGATAAAGTCAAACGGAAAAAGCGGGGGAACCGTTCGGAAGTCCCGGAATAAAATATACAATCGGTTACATAACGCGAACGGGAACTCCCAAATCTTCATAAGGTTTGGTGTCCGGTTCGACAGGATCATTTTCGTTAAACGGCGGCCGGTATGTTTGACCGACGAGATGATATTTTGCGCCGGCCGTTTTATGATAAGGCAGCAGTTCGACCCGAATCAGCGAACGAGATCCGCAAACCAGATCGGCGATGTTTTTTTGCGTTTCCGAATCGGTATTAACACCGGGAATCAATGGGACGCGAACAATAAACGGAACATTCTGTTCTTTAAGCCAGCGAAAATTTTTCAGAATCGGCTCATTGGATCGGGTTGTGTATTTTCGATGTATTTCAGGATCCGTATGTTTAATGTCCTGAAAAACAAGATCAAGTTTTCCAACGATCTTCTGATAATTTTCGGTTGAGGCGAATCCGGAAGTTTCAATGGCGCAGTTGATTTTTTCGCGGCGCAGACGATCAATAACATCGGAAAGAAATTCCGTTTGAAGAAGCGGTTCACCTCCGGAAAAAGTAACACCGCCTCCGAAATTTTGAAAAACGTCCGCATGACGCAAAAGTTCCTGAGCGAGATCGGTATCGGTCAGGAGCTTACCGGCCAGACGGCGGCAGCCCTCCGCGCAAACGGATACGCATGTCCCGCATACATCGCAAGCGGTTTTATGACAGACCTGTTGGCAGGTGCCGCAGTGTTTGCATTGATGGTCATTGATCAGAAGCTCGATTTTGGGCGAGATCCCCTCCGGATTATGACACCAGGCGCATCGGAGCGGACAACCCTTCATAAAAACGGTTGTTCGCATTCCCGGTCCGTCGAAAAGAGAAAATTCTCTTACTTCAAAGACGATTCCCGACGACATTGTTTTCCTGTTCTCCCCGGATCCTTCATTGTTGTTTCGTTATGATTGCTTTTGAAAATTTTTCAATTCCCGAAGCGGGAAATAAATTGAAACCGGCCGCGTCTTGTCCCGGATCTTTATGAATTTTCCGTTCCATCGTCAATGAATTGCCGCGTTATGAAGTCATTCGATGAAAAATGAAAGATCGGAAATTAAAAAAATACCGACAGTATAAATTCCGGTGATCTCTGAAAGATCCATTTGGGATCCGGCATTATTTACTGGATTGATTTTGTTTTTTCAGATCCTTTAAAACGAGGGCGTCCTGACGGTTTTTATAATGCTCGTCCAGCGGATAACATCCGGAGACGAGACCGGCCCGGGGCGCGTTGGTGCAGTCACCGAACGTTCGGCAGATCTTGTTCTTTTGCAGAGGACGACCGGCCAGATAATCGGCGCCTATTTCCGGATAGGACAAAACCATTCGGCCGATCCCGATCATGTCGGCCATTTGGTTTTGAAGGACCCATTCTCCGACAAGCGGTAAAAATTCCTGCAGGTAGGTATAACCGGATCCGATCAGTTTGATCCCGGGGAATCTTTTTTTCGTTTCCGCGACGATTTGAATTTGCCGGGCAACGCCGAGAAGCGGATCCTCCGGAGGGAGATAGCCATCGGAAACGGCGAAGGCGGCGGGACGCTGCGTATGCGGATTATAATAAGGACTTCCAACGGAAGCGCAGATCATCCGCAGGCCGAGCGAATAAGCCAGTTCGATAAAACGAAATGTCTCTTCCGTATCGGATCCGAACCCTGTTCCATCGCCGCCGAACGCGAATGGATATTCTTCCCCTTCGGGCCAGTCCATTGGTTTACCTGTTCCGTCCGGTCCTTTTTCATAAGGAAAGCGATCTGTCAGACTTAAGCGCATCGCGATATCAATGCCGGGAACTTCCCTTTTGATTCCTTCGACAATGGATCGGAAGAAACGGGTTCTGTTGTCGAAGGAACCGCCGAATTTTCCTTCCCGGATCTTTGCGGAAAGAAATTCATGCCCGAGATACCCGTGCGCCTGTTTAATGTCAACGAAGTCAAAACCGGCTTCCCGGGCCATTTGAGCGGCCGCAATGAATTTTTCTATTATTCCTTCGACTTCACCGTCGGTCAGAACATTTTGCGGACCGCAATGAAATTTTTTATCCAGCAGCGGATGGGCGTACGCTGTTTTCGATTCAAGTTTTTTATCGTCATTCGGCTTGCAGAAACGGCCGGAATGCGTAAGCTGAATTCCGATATAAGGATCGTCGCCGGTTCCGAATTTGTTTCGATGCAGTTCAAGAACATCTTCGCGCAGTTTGCCAATTGCCTGATATGATTCGGAGTTTATGCACATTTGACGTGTATTGGCTTTTCCTTCGCGCATAACGGCGACGGCTTCGCAGCCGAAAAGAACTTTTGCGCCGCTGACGGCGAATCGATGCCAGCGGCGAATCGCCAAATCGCTTGGAGCGCCGGACGGCAGACAGTCCCAGCCTTCCATTGGGAGAATGGCCCAGCGGTTGCCGATTATTTTTTTTCGACCGGTGATTCCGCTGACGTATTCAAACGGTTTCGCAAACTCGGAATCGGATCCGGATCGGGCTTCGTCCGCAAGATCAAAATTGATCTTGAGCGAGCGAAGATAGTCCCGAAATTCCGAGGACGACCGGAATGAAGCCGGCTTCTTGAATTCTGTCATTTTTTAGCTCCTTGCAGATTTGTTTGTGTTTTATACTGATTATGATTGTTTTTTGTTGCGACTCAAAAGAACGAAAATATCATCATGAAACCGGCATAATGATTCGGTAAAAACGCGGACAAAGCGGATTGGGATCTTCACCGAAATGGAAACAAACGACCCGTAACCCTCAATCGAAAATTTTATTCTCGCGGTAATCCCGCCAGACATTTTCAAACCAGTCGTCCGATTCAGGGATCGGGCGGCACTTTTCCCAGCGATGTTTGCCGACGATCAGATCCGCGTCTTCGTCAAGATCGTTATTGACGTTTTCTTCAAATAATCTTTTACCGGACTCTCTGACGCGGTCGGAAGCCGAACCGTCATCGGAACAGGTTCGCGAAGATCCGTCCGGTTTGATGCCGTATTTACCGTTTATGTCAAAAATGGAAACAAGCGCGGAATCTTTATAAGCGGGATTTTCTTTTTGAACGGCCCAGCTTTTCGGCAGTCGGGAATGTATTGGTTTCCCGGTCGGATTGGTAACGAGAGAGGATCCTCTGGATCCGGCGCCGGAATCGATTTGAAACAGAATCGAATCAAGATACGCGGCATGCGCAAAACAAAGCTGAATGTTCCGAATGTTTTCAATTTCAGAATTGGTAAGGACCGGATCGTTGGGGATCCGTCCGCAATCGGAAGATCCGGCGAGTTCGGCAGTCTGCCGCCAAGCCTGACGAACCGCGTTTTGAACAAGAGTCCGGGATCGGAAATGAGCGGCGGCTTCTGACATTCTTTTTTGGAAAGAGGATCGGTCGGCGCGCCAGTCCCGGGGCTGATCCCGAAGACCTCCGAGGATCCGAAGAAGATCCCGAAGGCTGTCTTCAAGCGAAGACTCATAGTCGTTTTGACCCAGGGTTGGCTCTTTATAATGGTGCGCGATGAATTCCGCGGCCCGAAACGCTCCGACTTGCCCGGCGTTGAGCGCGCTTCCCCCGGGCCGGACGACCCCGTGTGAGCCGTTGACCTCTCCGATCGGAAAGAGATGACGGATATTTTCCGATTCGTACCAAATTGTTCCCGCGAGTCCTCCGTTGTTATGCTGAGCGCAAACGGCGATTTCAAGAGGTTCTGTTTCAAGATCGATTCCGTGATCCCGATACAGAGCGACCGCGCCGGGATTCATTTTTTCAAGCCGGTCGAAAGGGGTTCCGAAAAGAGCGTTCGATTTTTCAAGATATTCTTTTGCTTCAGGATCAAGTTTGTCAAAATCGGTTCCGACCGGATTGGATCGGTAATCGAGAAAGACGCGTCGTTTTCGAACGGCAGTTTCATAATAAACGATCAGATCGATCAAGGACGATCCGTTTTCCGCTTTACGGACATCAAACGGCCATTGATAACCTTTAAGAAAGACCCGGGAATTCATTTCACCGGCGGAGTCAAAAAAATCGCGAAGAAATTCGCGCGGATCGGACGATCCATCCTGACCGGTCGAAATAAAACGGGGCAGAACCTGCATAAAGGTTCCGGAAACGTTCCAGCGAAAAACGGCCGGTTTCGGACCGCTGCTGTTTGGCGGCAGTGATCTGTTGGAAATATCAGTAAAGGAAGCGAGTCCAAACTGACTTTCAGGAAGACCTCTTGCGGCCGCTCCGATCATGAGAGCCAAACCAATCGCGCCGGTATGAACCATTGGATAGACGCTTGTGTCGTAAAGTCCGCCGGGTCCGCCGACGGCAAAGATCACGTTTTCCGCCTGAAACGCTTCGAGTTTTCCGCTGGTCCGGTTGACGGCGATAAAACCGCAGGCCCGATTTACTCCGTTTTTGTCAGGACAGGACAACAGAGAGAGAACGACCCGATTTTCGAGAACGGAAATATTAAGCAGGCGCAACTGCCGGATCAGAGCCAGACACATTTCGCGGGAAGTATAAGGACCGCAGCTGGTCGCCCGGCGGTAAGGATCATGATCCGTTTTGTAACCGATGAATTGGCCGAGCGCGTCATGCGGAAACGGAACGCCAAGATTGACAAGATTAAAGAATGTCCTTGCGGACAGCGCCGCTTCCGTCATCGCGAGATCGCCATGCATGCCGCCGCCGGAAGTGTAACTTTCGGCCAGTTGCGAAAGCGAATCGGACTGCGCGCCGTACATGCCCAATTTATAATACGTCTGCTTGTCGCTCCCTGTATTGATCGACGTACCCGACTGAAGTCCTTCGGAGACGACGAGCAGGTCGCTGATCCCTTCCGAATGAAGACGAACCGCCGCCGACAATCCGGCCGCACCGCTTCCGAGAACAAGCGTATGAACTTTATATTTTTTCATGACGATTCCTTTCTTGTTCGGAAATTTTATACCGTTTCCATCGGAACAGAAAAACAAACGCGATCGTCATTCTGTTCCGGAGAAAAGTTTTCTCGTTTTGCGTTCTTAAAGCTTCGAAAACCGGAGACAAAAGATCGGAAATGTTCAAAATAGAACCGGCATCCAATAGAAAAAACGATCTCAAGACGGTGATATTGACAATATGAAGCGAAACGTATTATAACTCAATCGATTCCGAATTTCAACGAAATCGATTGAAATTATCAAAAGTATTTTCAAGACATTGAATCAGCAATCAGCGGAATCAGTTATTAGATTCGTCGGAATCAAAATCAGCGGGATCCTGATCGGAAACGGACAAACTGCCGGACGAATTTTTTTCCGAATTTTTGGAAGAAAATTTTAATTCGTCCTTTTGGGGAACGATCAGAACATTATCGCCGAAATCGAGCGCTTCCTCTTCCGTGATCGGTTTGCCCGCCTCGTCAAGTTTCATATCGGCGACAGCGGTTTTTTTCTTGGCGACTTCAAACAGGTTGAGATAGATCTCTCCGCTGTCTTCGGATCGAATGGCTCCGAGAGCTTCCGCGACTTCTTTCAAATAACGGAGAAAGACGCTTCGTCGTTCGCCTTCCTGTTTGACCCGGTCACGCCGTTTGAGAAACATTCCGAGTTTTCGTCCGACCGTTTGAAGTGCGAGCCGGAGTTCTTTTTGAATTTCGGGATAGGAGGCAATGGCCTCTTTTGATTCGCTGGTGAACGGGACCCAAACGCTGGCGATATGGACCATAACGGTAATTGGTCCGCGGGGGAGCTGATTGCGTGTCTGCTGAAGTCCGTAAATGCGCCAGTTCATTTGCATGATCGATTGAGAGATCAAACAGGCGCCTGCTTGAAACTGAAGCGGTACCCGATTGGCGTATCGGTAGACGTTCATCGTTTGACCTTCCGAAAGATTGAGTGTTCGCAGCGATTCGAGCAGCGCTTCAAATTCATTCGGGAGGAGTTTGGCGGGCGAGACCCGGGGCCGGACTTTC